>NC_015160.1:1568674-1882409 GCF_000190535.1 Odoribacter splanchnicus DSM 20712 | reverse complement strand
AAGAAACGCATAGTAGGTAATGACACCATCGACGTGCAACGGATTACCATTCGCTATTCTTTGGTATTTGCAAAACCGTTTAGTTGGGATTTTTATAAAACAAATTGGGGTGAGTATTCCCATACTAAATTAAATTTTATACTATCCGTTATGGGATGGACGTATTCCCAGTTCTCACAGAAAAATTTCTATTACGTGTCTCCGTCGGTATGTGTGCTCACACGTATGGAATTGCAAAAAAGGGCTGATGAAGGTAATCCGGTACGGGAACTCGACGGTTCATTGATGCAATTGGGCTCAGATTATTTAGTTGATTATAGTGCATACGAATAAAAAAAGAAAGAATAATGAAACACAATGTTATATTACTGTTATGTCTCGTCCTCGGTCTGTTCTCTTGTTACGATGATAAGGGAAATTACGATTACAGGGAGATTGACGAACTGACCATTACCGGCATTCCGGAAGAGCTGATGTCTGCATTGTATAAATCGGAAAATCTGGTATTGTCACCGGCCGTGACCTCGAAATTTGATGGGGTGATTAACGCCGATGATCCCAATTATGAATTTTCTTATTATTACGATAGACCGGTAGGAGGTGATTTCCTGGAACCAAGGCTGTTGGATTCCAGTAGGGTGAAAGATCTGAATATTCTGGCAGAAATAGATCCCGGTAATTATACTGTCTGGTTCAAGGTGAAGGATTTGCGGACCAATATTGTCACTTCTGCTGAATTCAAACTGAGCGTGGTGACCTCCACGACCAAAGGGTGGGTCGTATTATGTGAGGAAGGCAGCGAACGTAAAGTCAGAATAGATATGATCGGTGAGGTTGGTGACCGGATTGCTGTTTCGAGAAATCTGCTGGACTTTTTACCGGAATCACATGGCGCTTGTCAGATCCTTTTGGAGAGTAATATGCTGTACACAGCTAATTCTCCTTATTTAAATTTATATACGGAAGATAATAGTTTTTGTATATGGTCTTATAACGGCAATTTCAACCGTAATTTTAATGACCCGAGAAGTACGGTATTTGCACGCTCCATAGATGACTTTATTGTGAGAGAGGAAAATAATTACAGCTATATAGTCATTACCGCAGATGGAGATGTTTATCAAAAAATGAGCAGTAGTTCGGCTTTATATGATGTGAAAATTAACGTAGACGAGCCGTTCGGGGAACCTAACTACAAAATGGCTCCCTTTATCGGTGTCGGATGGTCAAACGGTTACAACGGAATCCTGTACGATAAGACGAACCGGAGGTTTAAATACTTTTTGCAATATGCTGCGATTCCTAACGGAACAAAGTATTTATTCGATCCCAAAGAGCCCGAGACCGGTTCCAAACTTTTCGACTGGAACACGGGAAAGGACATGGTTTACATGGCAGGTACGAGACAGGGAGGCGGCAATCTGGTGTTCGCTTTGCTGAAAGATGCTGCGGGACAATATAGTATATATGGCATCACAGCAGGACAATATCAGGATTCGCCTGTGCAGAGCACCTACATGGATATAGATGCTGCCAAAGCGCCGGGATTGGCGAACGCAACCTGTTTCGCATTCCACCCCACTCTGCCGTTCCTGATATATAATAGCGGCAATGAAGTGTATTTATACGATATGTCCACTCGTTCGGCCCGGCGGGTTCTTATTCTGCCTGGCGAAAACAGCGTATCTATGCTTAAATTCAATAAGCTGCCGCGATTAGGCTTAGGACATAGTATTCATTATCCCGATGTTGCCATTGATTGTCAGTATCGTTTGGCGGTAGGCTCCGTTAATTCCGATGCGGAAGCCGGTAGCGAAGGAATTTTACGCTTCTATGATGTCCCTGAATTTGCCGGAGATTTAACGCAGTTCGGCGAGACGTATACCGGATTCGGTATCGTCAAAGATATCGCTTACAAAGCAAGATAAAAATGCCCGATAGGGAAAATGTCTGAATTTATCCGACCGGATGGAAAAATAGGAAACGGGATTCAATAAAATGGATCTCGTTTTTTTCTTTCTTCTTGTTTGGGTTGGGATGACATTTTCTCGTTGAATATATCGTGTTGGTTTATTCGGTTGTAGGGAGCTTGGATCTGATTCATCGCCAGTATGCTTTTGGACTAATTTATACGCTTGTTTTAATAATTAATGAAACGTTATCATATTGATATTAAAATTATTTGTACTTTAGGGCTTTGAAATTTTTATCATATTTTATTGAAATGGCATTATTCGGATTATTCGGAAAGACTAAAAAAGAGAACCTGAATAAGGGGTTAGAAAAGACCAAAGAAAGTGTTTTTAAAAAGCTGGCCAGAGTGGTGGTCGGCAAATCTAAAGTAGATGACGAGGTGTTGGATAATCTGGAAGAGGTTTTGATCACCTCGGATGTAGGTGTCGAGACTACGGTCAGGATTATCGAACGTATCGAGGAGCGTGTACAACGCGACAAATATATGGGTGTCGATGAATTGAACCGGGTGTTGAAAGAGGAGATCGTCGCTTTGTTGAAAGAGAATACTGTTAACGATGCCGCTTCGTTCGAATTACCTGAAAACGGTGTGCCCTATGTGATCATGGTGGTGGGAGTGAATGGAGTGGGGAAAACGACTACGATCGGAAAGTTGGCCTATAAATTTAAAGAAGCCGGTAAAAAAGTGGTATTGGGAGCTGCCGATACTTTTCGTGCTGCTGCTGTCGATCAATTGGTGATCTGGGCAGACCGGGTCGGAGTGCCGATTGTAAAACAGGCAATGGGTGCCGATCCCGCTTCTGTTGCTTACGATACGTTAAGTAAAGCCAAGGCCGACGGAGCTGATGTCGTGATTATCGACACCGCCGGACGGTTGCATAATAAAATAAACTTGATGAATGAGCTGACAAAGATCAAAAACGTAATGAAAAAGGTCTTGCCGGAGGCTCCGAATGAAGTGTTGTTGGTATTGGATGGCTCCACCGGACAAAATGCTTACGAACAGGCCAAGCAGTTTACACTGGCGACGGAAGTGAACGCTTTGGCTATTACAAAACTCGATGGAACCGCCAAAGGAGGTGTGGTTATCGGTATATCCGACCAGTTCAAGATCCCTGTGAAATATATCGGTATCGGTGAGAAAATCGAAGATTTGCAGGTATTCAACCGGGAGGAATTTGTCGATTCGTTGTTTAGTTAAATGAAGAAGATATTGTTTGTATGTCTGGGGAATATTTGCCGTTCTCCGGGTGCGGAAGCAATCATGAAGGCATGGATAAAGAAAGAGGGCAAAGAAAAAGAGTTCTTGATCGATTCGGCCGGACTTTATAGCGGACATGCCGGAGCTCTTCCTGATGAGCGGATGCGCCGGCACGCAAGCCGCCGGGGATATGTCCTGGATAGTCGTGCCCGTACTTTTTATCCGACTGCCGATTTTGCAGAGTTCGATATGATCATCGGTATGGATGACCAGAATATCGAGGCTTTAAAACGTGCAGCAATAAATGAGGAAGAAAGAGCGAAAATCTTTAAAATGACTGATTTTTGCCGGAAATCCACTTCATATTCCGAAATTCCCGACCCTTATTATGAAGGTCCCCAAGGATTCGAGCTGGTGCTCGATTTATTGGAAGAT
Source organism: Odoribacter splanchnicus DSM 20712 (assembly GCF_000190535.1). GTDB lineage: Bacteria > Bacteroidota > Bacteroidia > Bacteroidales > Marinifilaceae > Odoribacter > Odoribacter splanchnicus. Next base: position 1,878,799 of record NC_015160.1, on the reverse strand, counting down.
GCGGTTGCCGGACTTTATTGGTATTGTTTGGCCCATTATTGATCCGGATATCTGAAAACTTTACAGTCTGAAAATCTTTCAGACTGTTTTTTTATTTATATAATAATGCGATTTTTTTTGTATATTTTAAACTTTGATCAGACTTCGGCATAATTTTTGTTATTTTTTTGTATGTATATATAGGAGATAATTCTATCCCAACATCTAAAACTATTATACTTTGGAATACGTTTAAAATTAAATAATGTTCTTGATATTGAAGAATATCTGGTATAAAATATAGACTAATATTGAATTTATGAGAAAACTATTTGTTTGTATGTTAGGGATTATCCTATTGGCTGCTTGCCATTCGGAAAGTGATTTTTCCGGAGAGGGGACGGCAGAAGTGAGTCTCTGTCTTTTGGCTGATCCTTCTTTTGTAAAGACGAAGGCAATTGATGTTTTAGCCTATCAGAATGTAGATAATTATACGGTGGAGCTTTCTAAAGACGGTACTATTTTTGAGACGGTGAAATATGGAGATATGGAGTTGGCTAAAAAATTGGAACCGGGAAATTATTCTATCCGGGCGTATTACGGTGAGAATGTGGCTGCCGGATATGATAAACTTTATGTAGAGGGATCACAAACCTTTAATTTAGTGAAAGGGGATAACCGGGAGGTGAAGTTTACTTGTGTACCTGCCAATGTGAAAGTAAATATTAAATTCGAGGATAATTTCTTCGAGTTTTATTCAGATTGTAAGGTAAATTTGAGTACGAGGCATTTGTCGGTTCCTTTTGTAATGGCAAAAGAAGATGTGGATAAAGATGCTTTTTTCAAAGCGGATGCTGCCGGTGAAACTTTGACCTTGACTTTCGATTTGAAGGATAAACAAGGGGTGACTGTAAGTCCTGAAAATTTTGGGGAACAAGTGGTATCGATTAAACCGCGCGATTTTCTGACAATTACGATTAAACCGAAAATGATTGACGTCGAGGGGGGTAAAATTGATGGTATTACCGTTACGATCGATGATTCCGTTACTATTCAGGAATACCCTATTGAAATACCGGATGAATTTTTACCTGGAGAAGACACAGAAGTAGGAAATTAATGAAGAAAAAATGATGAAAACGAATAATTATATAATATTGGGCCTGCTGGCTTTGGGCTTTATGGCTTGTGAGATGCGGGACGAACTTAAAAAATTACCCTCGAAAGAAGATCAGCAGGAAGAAGGTTGGTTTACTCTGGATGTGGTTTCTAACGGTCAGAATCAAACGACAAAGGCTGCTTTTGATTCAAAAGATGTGGATGCGACTTTGTATCCGGTCGAAATTATTAATATGATATCAGGAACAACAGAACATCACTATGATAGTTATGCCGATCTGTTGACTCAAGGACAGGTAAAATTGGTTACTGGGAAATATAAAGTAGTTGCCTATAACTATGATGGTAGTAATGTGAATGCTTCTGAAAGGCCTTGGTTTAGAGGTGAAACAGAATTCGAAATCCTGGCGGGAAAAACCACGAAAGTAAATACGATCTGTAAATTGCAAAATATTGCAGTTACAGTAGGGTTTACAGATAATTTTAAAAAACAATTTCAGGATGATTATGCAATTACAGTGACTAATGGAGAGGCAGGAGTCAAAGTGTTTGAAAAAGAACAGTTAGGGAAAACTTTCTTTTTTAAAGTACCGGAGAAGAAGAATAGTGTACAGCTGACAGTGAAAGCTACGACAACGGCAAACACTCAGATTGCTCAAAATTATACTGTAACTAAACCTGCTGATGCAGAAGGAAATAGTAATCTGGTATCAGGAGATGAATTTACGGTAAATATTGATGCCGGCAATGAACCTTCGGTAGATCCTACAACTCAGATCGAATTGAATATCTCGGTCGATCTGACGATGAATGAAACGGGATTGACGATCGAGATTCCAACAGAAAATATCGTATTTAACGGTGATGGTGGTTCTACGCCTGATCCGGATGTACCTGATCCGGATGATCCCGGGAAAGACCAAATTACAGTGACCGGTTTAGGTGAAACTTATAATTTACCCTTATCGGAGGGACAAAAGGTATTGGTCAATATTTCTGCACCTAAGGGAATTACTAAATTATTGGTAAAAATCGATTCCGATAATGAGGAGTTTATGGCAACATTGGGAGGCTTCGGATTAGCTGAGGAATTCGATATTGCCAATCCAGGAAAATTATTTGATGTTTTGAGTAATTCTTTAGAGAGTGGGAATGGAATCGGTTTGATAGATCCTGACGATCCGATAAAAGGAAAGACTTCTTATCTGTTCGATGTGACGGATTTTATGGTATTGTTGAATTTATATGCTCCGAGTACGAATACTTTTACGTTAACCGTAGAAGATGGAGTCAGTGAACCGGTGAGCGGTACTTTAACGGTTGTTGCATCAAATTTGGAGTAGAAAATGAAAAGATATTATTCAATTTTTTTATTGTCATTTTTCCTTGGGGCCTGTCAGGATAGTTTAAAGGAAGGATTCGGATATTTGCAGTTTTCGTCGGTGGAGTTGAATAAGACTGTGATTCCGACAAGTAAAGCAACCGGTGAAACGACTGAAAAAATAGCACTTGATCTGATACGGGACGGGGAGGTGATAAGGCATGTGGATGACTGGACTTCTTTAAAGGGAGAAAGCCTGCTTTTACCGACAGGGACTTATGTTGTGAAAGCTTATTCTGCCGATAAAGATGTGCATGCTGTCGGTTTTGAAGGAAAGGCTTATTATGCCGGTCAGACAGACGTAAAAGTGGAAAAGGATGTAGTCAAACCGGTTGAGGTAAGTTGCAAATTAGCTCAATGTATGGTGTCTGTAAAATATTCCGATAATTTTAAGGAAAATTTTAAGGCATATTCCTGTGAAGTCAAAAACCAATACGGTAGTGTAGAATTTGTTCAGGATGAAAGCCGGTCTGCTTATTTTCCGGCTGCGGATCTTATTGCGACATTGAGTTTGACCAATACCGACAACAAATCGTTTACGCTCGGCAAGTCTATCACAGATGTACAGGCACAATATCATTACAGCATTAAATATGATGTTACGAATGAAGGTACAGGTGATTTTAATATTACGGTCGATCAGACGACTCACAATTATATCGTTTCGATTGTCGTGCCTTTGACATCCGATGCTGATCCGGCTTTGCATACCGGAGAGGCGAATGCGTGGGGGCAGTTTGCTTATATTTATGGGACTTCCGATTTAAGCAGTGAGACCGACCCAATCGAATTCCAATATAAAAAAGCTGATGGGACTGAGTGGGTTACTGTTGCTGCTACGTTAGGGGACAATGGGGTGTATTCGGCAAAGACGGCTCAACTTGATTTCGGCACGACTTACCATTACCGTATAGCATGCGGGGCGAAAGTTGGAGCTATGAGTGTATTTACGACAGAGGATTTTCAGGAAGTACCGAATTTGAATTTTGATACTTGGACGCAAAGTGGAAAGAACTGGTATGCGAATGCTGATGCTGCCGATTCCTATTGGGCTAGTGGAAATTCCGGTGTGACTTCGTTCCTTGCCGGTAGTCGTGATCCGATTACTGTAAGGGTAGAAGGGGATGAGGCATATCGAGGATATGCTGCGAAAATGAGTACGATTACCGGTGTTACTTTAGTGACGTCGGCTGCAGGAAATTTGTTTATCGGTACTTATAAAACAAATATGACAAATCCTGCTGCCAGCGTTTCTTTCGGTCGTCCCTATACCGGTGCACGCCCTGTAAAATTATCCGGTTATTATAAATATGAACCGCATGAAACGAATGAAGGGTCTGTTCCGTCTGCGGAAGAATTGCCGATGGACGAATGTAATATCTATATCCGGCTGTGGGATGCCGATGATAATGAAATCGGATTCGGAGAATTTGTCGGTAAAGAAGAAGTGACTACTTATACTCGTTTTGAGATCGATGTGAAATATTCCGATGAAACGGCTAAACCTGCGAAGATGACGATTGTTGCTACTTCCAGCCGTTATGGTGGTGATTTTTCAGGCTCGAAAGTTGTCGGGCGTGTGGGGGCCGGTAGTACGCTTTGGGTTGACGAGTTCGAATTGACATATTACAAATAGATGAAGGGATATATATTTGTTTTTGTGTTCTTTGTTTGCTTGGCGACCGCTGCTCAGGCACAATTAAAATTTGACCGTGAGATACAGACTGGGCTCTTTGTACCGAAAGGAGCCTGGTTAGTGGGCACCACGCTCTCTTATACGGAACTTCGAAGTACTGATTTTAAATTGTTGGTATTGAAAGATTTGAATGGTGACGGTTATACATTTAAAATCAGTCCGTTTGGCGGATACTTTTTTGCAGATAACGTGGCAGCGGGATTACGTTTGGCGTATGCCCGTTCATACATCAATCTGGATAACCTGGATCTGGATTTGGGAGACGATCTGAATTTTAATGTAGCCGACCAGAATTTTTGGGACCATAGTTTTATGGTTTCAGGGTTCCTGAGGACTTATATGGGGTTGGGGAAAAGTAAAGTATTCGGTTTTTTTAACGAAGCACGTTTGTCTTATGGGTATGGACAGGGGAAAGATACTTCCGGTAAAGGAAATGATAAGACTGGTTCTTATCAGACTACCCATAATTTGCAGATCGGTATTGCTCCCGGTTTGGCTGCTTTCGTTACAAACTTTGCAGCAGTTGAAGTTTCTGTCGGAGTGATGGGATTTGATTTTAAATGGATACAGCAGACTCGTAATCAGGTAGAAACCGGACATTATAATAAAAGTTCGGGGAATTTTAAGATAGACTTGTTTTCGATTAATATTGGGATGACCTTTTATTTGTAGGAGAAATGAATGTCAGGATATTGTATGGTTGTATTTGCTTATTAACATTGGCTTCGTGTATAAAGAACGATGTTCCTTATCCTTATATCCCCGGAAATATTCTGGAAATGACGGTAGAGGGGCAGACGGGAGAGACGGAAATCGATGTAGCGAAAAATATAGTCAATATCACAGTCGACGGTAATGTGGATGTCGATAGCCTGAAAGTGCTGAAATTGAAAATTTCAGACAAAGCAATGATGACTCCTGATTCTGCCGCTTGTGTGAAGTTCGTCAAGTTTCCCCGTTGGGGGTTCGATTCCCTTGAGGCTCTGCCTTCAGCTGCAAATACTTGTATGCGTTTAGGAAAACCTGCTAAAATCTTGTTACAAACCTATCAGGAATATTATTGGACGATTCAGGTAAAACAAGTGATCCACCGGGCTATTAAGGTAAAAAATCAGGTGGGAGAGGCTATTGTCGATGAATCGAATAAAACGGTATTGATTTATGTTACCGAGGAGCAAAAATTGGATGAGATTCAAATCGATTCCATGGAATTGGGAGGAAGTAAAGCAACCGTAGTTCCGTCACCTCAGACTGTGACGAATTTTTTCCGGCCTCAGAAGTTTATTGTTTGCCGTCTTGGTAAATATTTTGAAGAATGGATTGTAGATGTGGTGCAAACCGCTTCGATAGGGACACCCGGAGAAGCGGACGTATGGGCAAGACATGCTACCGTTTCCGGTGGAATCAAACAAGGTGTCGATCCGGAGATTGAATACAAAAAAGAGAGTGAGAGTACATGGACAACTTTGGCTTCAGAAGCAATAACAAAGACGAGTAGTACCGCCTTTAAGGCCGAATTGACGGGTTTAGAGGATGGAACTACTTATTTCTGGCGGATCGTAGCTGAGGGACAGACCAGTGATGAGGCGACTTTTACGACAGAGAAAATAATAGAGGTACCTAATCTGAATTTTGATACCTGGACTCAGGATGGAAAGAACTGGTATCCGAATCCGGTAGCCGATAATTACGAGGATCCTCAGGCTTACTGGGCAACCGGTAATGAGGGAGTTACTTCTGGATTGGCCGGAGGATTCGAGGCTAATTCAGCTCCTTCCGACGATGCTGTAAGTGGGAGGGCGGTTCGTATGATTACTTTAGGAGGAGTTAATTTGGTCGGAACGGCTGCGGGAAACTTGTTTGTCGGTACTTATAAGACCAATATGACAAAGCCTTCTGCCAGCGTTTCTTTTGGACGTCCTTTCACAGGAGCCCGTCCGACAGGTTTGAAAGGATGGTATAAATACAGATCTATGCCCGTGGATTATGTCGGTTCTCCTGCCGATTTAAAAAATGATCAGTGCCATATTTACGTGAAAGTTTGGGATGCAAGTGATAATCTGATCGGTTATGGGGAATTTGTAGGGAGCGAGACGGTCACCCAATATACCGAATTTAGTTTTGATATTGCTTATAGCAATAAAAAAGCAAAACCTGCAAAGATGACGATTGTAGCAACTTCCAGTCGTTATGGCGGTGATTTTAAGGGGTCTAAAGTTTCCGGTTCCGTTGGGACGGGAAGTGAGTTGTATGTAGATGAGTTTGAACTATTATACGAATGATTATGCGTAAAGTCTATTATATACTCTTATGTTGTGTCTGGCTTGGTCAAGTAGCTTGCCAGGACAAGGGAACGGAGGTCGGAGGACAGGGCCGGATCCGCCTGTCTATAACGGACCGGGTCATAAGTAAAGCTCTGCCTGATGCTTTGAGTCCTGAATTGACCGATCGGTTTCAGGTAGAAATGATTCGCCTGGAGGATAACCGCTTGGTATTCGGAGGTACTTGTGCCGATTTTAATGCAAGATCACAATTGTTCAGAAGTGGCGAACATACCATACAGGTATCTTATGGAGATAACCCTCTGCTGGCTATGGATGCGCCTTATTATGTTTCAGAAAAGGAAACTGTCATAGTAGAGTCCGGAACAGAACAGGAGGTCGTATTACAGTGTCGGGTAGGGAATGCTGTTGCTTCTTTTGAGTTTTTAAATGCAGATAAACTCGATAAAATGTTGAAGAATTATTATATCGAGCTGGTTGTAGGGGGCGAAACTCTGAAATGGAATCCGGGGAGTAGCGAACATCCATACATAAAAGCCGGTAGTGAGGTGGAATTTTATTTAAAAGGTACCTGGATCGAGAATGGTTTACCTTATGCCCGGAAATTTGCTAATGTGATGCCGGTAGAAGTAGGGAAAAGGTATCATTATAAATTGAAATTCGATACGTCGAATTTGACAGGGATCATCTTAGATATAGAGGTGGAAGCTGCTGTAGAAACAATTACAGTAAATGAAACTTTGCCACAGGAGTGGCTACCGAAACCGAAAATCACCGCAGAAGGATTCGATGAAAATAATCTCCTGACTTATACCGAAACTGAAGAGGCTAAAACTGCCGTTATTAGCTATGCTGCCGTTCGGCCGGTACAAGATGTCGAGATAACCTTGAATTTTGCCGATCCTAATCTTTCCGCTTTAAATAAGACTTATCTTTTGTCGACAATAACAGAGGAAGATCGGCAAGCTTTGCAAAATGCTGCTATTGTTCTGCCGACTTTAGATCAAGTTGCTACTATGGGAAAAATTGATTTCACGGAAATGACTTCTTCCTTGTTGACAAAAGATGGAGGTTTAGATGCTGACAATCAGTTTCAGGTAAGGATAAAAGCCAACGAACGTTGGAGTGATAAAGCGGATTATACCGTTAAGACGATTAAGCCTGTATTTTCTATTGGCGTATATCCGGGAAATATCTGGACCAAAGAATTTACAGCAAATCCTTTGGTGGCTGATAGTGTGAAAACCGGAGATTTTACTAAATTTAGTGATATCACCTATGAATTTAGTACGGACGGAACCAATTGGACTACTTTAGCTGCTGATTTGCGGAAGGATGAATTGACACCAGGGAGCACTTATTATGTAAGGCCTAAATACCGGGGACAGGTACCGGGGAAAGTGACGAGTTTTCGTACATATGAAGCTTTGGCTATCCCCAATTCAAATTTGGATGAAGGATATGAAACCAGTTATCCTAAAAGCGGAAACCCTTTATATACTTTTAATGGGGGATGGATTGGAACGAGAAATCCGTTGACTTGTCATTCAAATGGTGTAAATGCTTTCTATGTTTCAAAATCCAGTACTTTACCGATAACTGATAACGGTAGTACGGTCGCCCATATGATGACTATTGGGTGGGGGCAGGGTAATTCTTGTAGTTTTGGAAATAAAAGCGGAAGCGTTATTAAAAATATTTCTTCAGGAATAGTATGTGTCGGAGAGTATGATTCCGGACAAGATTCGATATACGCCAAAAGTGCTTATGTCAGACCGACTTCCATGACTTTTGTGTATAAAGCTTCTCCTTATGGTGACGATGAATATTTGATTAGTATTCAGTTAATTAACATTACAGACGGTTTGGAGACTGTTATAGGTAGAGCGGAAATAAAGTCGAATAATACTCAATCTGACTACATAACCCAAAATTTAGATGTCGTTTATAATGAGCAATTTGTTCAGTTACCCATATCACATGTCAGATTAATTTTTAAAGCCGGAACGAAAGAAGACCGGGATCATTTGGAGGATAAATTTAGTAAAGAGGGTAGTGGATCATTCTATTCCAACTATTATTTGAAAGGTTCGCAGTTTTGGTTGGATTCTTTTGTATTGAATTATAATAAATAGTTTGTTGGGATGAAAATACATATTATTATTATATTTTTTTCTGTTATTTTGGGTGCTTCTTGTGAAAAATCTGAGAGTCAGAGAGTGAATTATGGTTCTATATTATTAGAAAGTATTCACTTTAGTGTTGGTGGAGAAACTATTCCCCTGTCCCGTGCCGTGGATGCAGGTCTGCAGGTTCAGATCCGACAGAATGGTGTTTTGTTAGAAGGTCAGGACTATGCTCCTGGAACAGACTTTTCTAAACGGATAACTTTGCCGGTTGGTGAGAATTATACGGTAAAAGCTTTTACCCCTGACCAAACAGAAGCGGGTAATGATGAGCCGGGGCATCCGGTGTATAGTGTCGAAAGTGAACCCTTTGAAGTGATCGAAGGGGATATTACTACCCTTTCTTTGACTGCACCTCAGATCAATGTGGGAGTAGCCATGAGCTGTGACGAGTCGTTTGCCCGTGAATTTACAGAGATTTCTGTGGCTATCGTGTCGGAAAGCGGGCGTTCGGTGACTATTACCGGTGCGGAGGATACGGGGTATCGTTATTTTACATTGCCGGTTTCGGGAAAGTTGAGTTACACTGTCCTGGCGAAGAATCAGGATGGAGAAGTGATGCAGAAAACTTCCGCTTTGTCGGTAGAAGCCAAAAATTATAGGATAAATTTAGCAATCGAGTGATTCGGATTTTTAGAATTGTGTGTATTTTAGGAGGCAAAAGCAGGGACGAATGAACACAGTTGTAAAATGGAGCAATATTTCCCGGCGATCTGTTTTGATTGCCGTAATGCTTTTTATTATTCTCTTTCTTTTTTGGTGGTCTATACTGCCGGTCCCCTTGTTTCAGGACCCTTATGCTACGGTGTTGTTCGACCGGGAAGGGCAGGTTATGGGTATGAAGGTGGCGGATGATGGGCAGATGCGTTTTGAAGAGGTTCAGGATTTGCCTCCCCGCTATGTTATTTCTGTTTTGGTTTTCGAAGACCGGTATTTTTTAGCCCATCAGGGGGTGAATTGGTGGGCTTTGTGCCGGGCATTAGTGCAGAATATACAGGCCGGGCATGTGGTCAGTGGGGGAAGTACGCTTTCGATGCAGGTGGTGCGTTTGGCTTTGGGAAATCCGCCCCGTACCGTTCCTGAAAAGATAAGGGAGATTTTCCTGACACTACGGATGGAGCAGAGTTATTCTAAAAAACAGATTTTGGAGATGTATGCTTCACACGCTCCTTTTGGGGGGAATGTAGTCGGCATACGGGCGGCTGCGCTGAAATATTTTAACCGCCGGCCCGAACAGCTGAGCTGGGCCGAAGCTGCTTTACTGGCGGTGTTACCTAATGCACCGGCATTGCTTTATCCCGGAAAGAACAATACTTTACTGAAACAAAAAAGAGACGGGTTGTTGGCCAAATTATACCGGGAAGGGGTGATGTCCGAAGATTCGTACCACCTGGCCTTGGCTGAGCCCTTGCCGGAAAAAAAGTTCGATATCCCTACTGTGGCACCCCATCTGTTGGCTAAGGCTTATCGGGAAAAAAAAGGAAAAGTGTGCCCGACATATATCGACGGACGCTTGCAGAAAAAGATCAATGAGATCGTAGAACGGCATACTGCTTTACTGAGCCAGAATTATATCTATAACATGGCTGTGTTGGTGGCTCATGTCCCGACCGGAGAAGTCAGGGCCTATGTCGGGAATAGTGCTCCCCGGAAGGGTAGCCGGGGAAATGACGTGGATATTGTTCAGGCCGTTCGGAGTTCGGGAAGTATTCTCAAACCGGCTTTATATGCTTGCATGTTACAGAGTGGGTTTATTTTACCCGGGACCTTAGTGCCCGATATCCCTTCCCGTTTCGGAAGCTATTCTCCTTCGAATTTTAACCGTGATTTTAAGGGCGTCGTACCGGCCAGGCAGGCTTTGGCTCAATCCTTGAATATTCCTTTTGTACGCTTACTCAAAGATTATTCATATGCCCGTTTTTACGATGATCTGAAACAATTGGGTATTCGTTCTTTAAACCGCGACGCCGATCATTATGGACTGAGTCTGATTTTGGGTGGTGCCGAAACGTCACTTTGGGATATTTGTAATTTGTATGGAGGAATGAGTGCTGTATTGAATCATTATAATGACAGAGACGGACAATATTTTGACGGGGAATATTCCCGTTTGAAGGTTTGGGAGGAGTATAGCGGAGCGGAAGGACAAGATGAGGAAGAGAAAAATATTAGTGCGGATCGGAGTGTATTGAAAGCTTCGGCGATCTGGCAGACCATGAAAGCTTTGGAGGAGGTGGAACGGCCGGAAATGGAATCGGGGTGGAAAAATTTTGTCTCGGCGATGAATCTGGCCTGGAAAACGGGAACTAGTTTTGGTTTCCGGGATGCTTGGGCGGTGGGAGTGAATCCCGAGTATGTGATCGGCGTTTGGGTAGGGAATGCCGACGGGGAAGGACGTCCGGGTTTGGTTGGGGTGAGAGCTGCGGCTCCGGTACTCTTTGAGGTCGCTGGTCTTTTGCCTGTGAACCGGCATTTCTACGAACCGGCCGAGGAGATGAAAGAGGTGGTCGTATGTCATCGGAGCGGTTACCGGGCTTCGGCTTATTGTGAGGAGACCGATACCATCCGGGTTTGTGCTGCCGGAAGCAGGACACAGGTGTGTCCTTACCACCGCTTGGTAAATCTCGATGCTACCGGAAAATGGCAGGTGACTTCGGATTGTGAGCCGGTGCACCGGATCAGGATACAGCCCTGGTTTGTGCTTCCACCGGTGCAGGAATGGTACTATTGCCGGACTCATACCGGATATCGCAGATTACCGCCTTATCGTCCGGATTGTCACCCTCAGGGGGAAGAGATGATGGAAATGATTTATCCCCAACGGGGAACCCGGGTTTTTATTCCCAGGGATTTCGGAGGGAAACCCGGACGTGTGGTTCTCGAAGCCGTGCATCGATCGGTTAAAGTGCGGATTTATTGGTATGTCGACGAGCAGTTTTTGGGTGTAACCCACTCCATCCATCAGCAAGAAGTATGGCTGAAAGAAGGTCGCCATACCTTGACGTTGATGGATGAAGAAGGCCATATTTTACAGCAGGTATTCCGGGTGGTAGGGAAGGAAATTCCGGGCGGTGGTTAGAAATCACCCGATCCGGTTAATTCAGGCTGAGTTTAATGCCGGCGAACCAGCTACGGGGAAGGCCCGGTCCGTAAATGTATCCGGCATCCCGAAATTCTCCCCGATCGAAATCTTTTTGGTAGCTTTGAAAAATGTTCTGGATACCACAATTGAGTTGAAGAATATAATTTCCGCTGATGGTAAAATCGTAATTCAATTTAATGTTGGTATCGAAGAAATCTCCGCTTTTTTCCAGTTTGTCTTTTTCGATATATCCGGCCATGTGAGGAACATACATACTTCCTGTATAAGTGCCTGAAGCGGATATACCGAATTTTTTGAAAGGAGAAGTAAAAAACGTGAAATAGCCATACCGGTTGGGAGAACGTAACATTTCACGGGTTTTCTTTGTATCCGGATCGTCACTCCAGGATTGAGGACGATTGTATTTATTCTGCTGGAGAGATATCCCCAATTGGATTTGTACATCCCGGTGAGGGATAATTTTTCCTTCGAGATTGATACCTTTTACTTTGGCACCCGAACCATTACGGCGTTCGAGTATTTTGTTGCCTTCTTCGTCGTAACCGATAGGGCTGACTACAAAAATATGCTTCAATTTGGTATAATATGCTTCAATCAACAGATTGGTTTGTACTCGTCCGAAAGAATGATAAATGTCGGCTGAGACGCTATAACTTCCCGACTTTTCGGTTTTCAGATTCGGATCCGATTGGATTAGCGACACTTCTCCCCCGACGGCGGTCACGTGTAGATCTTCATCATAGGTTTGAGGTGCCCGGAAGCCGGCCGAATAACTGGCTCTGAGGCTGATGGCTTTCAAGGGATTGTAGCGCAGGTTGATACGAGGGCTGAAAATGATATGATCGATGAAACTGTTTTTGTCCAGCCGGCCTCCTGGCAGGATGCTGAATTGCTCTGTTTTCCACTCGTTTTGGAGAAAAAAGCTGTAGATATCAACTTTTTGATCGATGGAACGGTGATACCCCAGCATTTTATCGGCCAGTTTGTTATATACATATTCGCTGCCGGTTGTCAATACTGCCGGCATAAAAAGGAGACGATTGAAATTGTATGAGTATTGAATTCCTGCAATAGCGGTCAGGTCATTTGTCTTGCCATAGGCTTTGGGATCTTTACCTGCTCCGTAATAAGATTGACGGGCAGTGTGTTGGACAGAGGAATACAGATTGAGTTTATGGGCATAATCTTTCGAAAAGAAGGTGAAATCCACCCCACCGCCGTTGATATCATGATCGGCCTGTTCGGTGATATCGGTTTCGTGGGGAGGCAGACTGAATAGATTTCCTCCACGTCGGAATTCCCGGATATTGTGGTATTCTAAAGTCAGTTTGGTTTGAGAGGTGGGTTTGTAAAAACTGCGGAATCCCAGAGTCGTCAGCTTGAGTTTTCCGATTTCTGAAAAATGGTCTCCATCGTGATCATAGTGTTGGCGGTGGCGTGAAGTTCCGAAAAGATAGATTCCTGCGTCCCGTTGGCTGTTGACTAGTGAAGTATTCAGTGAGGTGGTGTTATCGTAGGCCGAGTTACCGATAGCAGTCAGGTTATGACTGATCATAAACAGGTTATTCAGGGGTTCTTTAGTGATGATATTCACTGTGCCACCGATGGCGTTGGCACCATAGAGAGCAGAACCACCACCGCGCATAACTTCGACACGTTCGATCATCCCGGTTGGAATTTGTTCGATACCGTATACACCGTTTAATGAACTGAATAAAGCTTTTCCGTCTAAAAGCAACTGGGTATAGGGACCGTCCAGACCGTTTATGCGGACTTGCTGGAAGCCACAGTTCTGGCAATTAGTTTCTACCCGAAGACCGGGCTGAAAACTGAGTCCTTGGGCCAGGCATACCGAATTGGTATTTTCGAATAATTTCGGAGTCATTACATGGACCACTATCGGTGCTTCCAGCCGGTTTGTTTCGTTTTTATTGGCCGATATCACTACGGTTTCCAACTGGATCATGTCTTCTTCCACTTCAAAATCAAGTTCGTGGGTTTCTCCTTGCCTGAGGGTAATTTGTTTTTCTGCCGATCGGTAGCCTACTCCGTTTACCCGGATAGTATAGGTACCGATCGGTAGGTTTTTTAGAAAATAGTGGCCGGTTTCGTCTGTCGCTGTTCCAAGTGTTGTACCTTTCAGGCTGACAGTGAAGAAAGGAATGTGTTCTCCGGTATTTTTATCGATGACATGACCTGTGAGGTTGGATCGGTTTTCGTTTTTTTATCTGTAAAATGATCCGCTATAGAGTGATGGACCGACGCAAGTAAGAGCAGAAATAAGAAAAATAAACGCATGGTAATAGAAATTTATAAAGTTTGACGATAGAAAGTTTGGCTTACCGATAGGTATACAAAGTATATCCGGGAAAACTTCGTTTCTGTGGATTCGTTATAGGCAGAGACAAAGTTTCCGTTTTCGGTAAGCAATTGGATACCCTTCGGCAAAGTGCCGTTGAAATTATAACGTTTTTACAGGAGGGCCTCTGAGGTGAAAATGAGGAATGGAGATCGGTTCCGGAGTGCCGGTGGTTTCTGTATAATAAGTGATATGCCGGGTACATGGCAGGTCTGGGATTTCCGGAGAAGTTTGGACCAGACTGTGCCACATCTGCGCATGAGCGATCAGGATTAATGCATTAGCCGAATGATCGTGTCGGGAGGAGCGGGAATCCTTGTTTGTCGGAAGCGGGCAAGAAAAATGCGAATGGACGATAGTAACTCCGTGGGTAATATGGCTATGAGTAAAAAATGTAATGTCGGCAAAATAACCCAAAAACAGGGCTAAGAAAAAAATTCGTATACCGGTGTGTTTTTTTACTTTTTGCATGTTTCCTTCACTAAAGTGAGGACAAATATAATAAATAATTTTTAATTATTCTAAATAAAAAAAACTGAGAAGCCGATTAAAACCGGATAGAGGCATAAAACCCAGGGTGTTGTCCACTGAGAATTACCGGTGAAAAAGTAATGTTGTGTTTTCGGGCAAACGGACGGGTGAAGATATAGCTGCTGGCTGTTCCGATGGCTGCTCCTCCGATGATATCCCACCAATCGTGTTTTTTGGCATACGTCCGTCCCCAACCGACGTAGGCGGAGAGTAAATAAGCCGGTAAGCCGAATTTCCATCCGTAGCGTCTTTGTATAAAGGAGGCTCCCTGAAAAGAGACGGAGGTATGGGAAGAAGGAAAAGCATGATGATCGCTATGGTCCGGCCGTTCTTTCCTGATCACATATTTCAGGGCATAGGTCATGGCCATATTCATCGCTCCCGAAAAGATAATTTGTTTGGTACCCTGATAATCTCCGATAGCCAGTGAACCGGCAAATCCTGCTACCGGTGTGATGAACATGAGAATATCGGTCGTCGTTTCGATGGTTTTACGATTCTGAGCCGAGGGCGAAAAAGAGTTTAAGAAAAAAAGAGTACTTAACAGGCAAGGCAGAATAAATTTTGTTTGCATGAGGAATAAAACTTAGAAATGGATTATTTTAGGAATAAAGATAATACCTCCGATGATAAATGCACAGGTGGACAGGATCAGTACTGCTGCTGCGAGGTCTTTTGCTTTACCGATAAGGACCTGATGCGACGGGGAAATGAAATCGGCTAGTTTTTCAATCGCCGTGTTTATGGCTTCGGCAGCAAGCACACTACCGATAGCAAAAAGGATTACTACCCATTCCAAAGAAGTCAGGGATAAAATGATGCCTGCCATGACAGCACAAACAATTGCAATCAAATGTATCCACGCATTGTGTTCGTAATGAAATAAAAGAAACACACCACGAAAAGCATATTTGAAACTATGCAAACGGGCTTTGAAAGAAAATTTTTTTTCGGATGCCATAATTAGTCTTTGAACGGCTACAAACGTAGTTTTTTTTGCAAACATGGCCAAAATCCGGTAAACTTTATATCCGGTGAGGTAGATTTTTTCTCCTGAATCGTTTTGATATCTCAAAAAATTGTTACTTTTGCACCCGTAAACGCCAATTTAGCTCAGCTGGTAGAGCAACGCATTCGTAATGCGTAGGTCGCGGGTTCGAGTCCCGCAATTGGCTCCACTGAAAATCAGCAACTTAAAACTAAAAGGGGGCAATAATCAATCGATTTTGACCCCTTTTCTAGTGCAAAAAATCAAACTTTTTTGCCGTTATTTCCGTAAATGTTACACGATTGTTACACGAAAATTTGAAACAAAAACTTGGATCAATTCGGGATTTTTGTTGTTTTAAAATTTTTATTGCTGGTATGGTCATAAAGTGTACACGCTATGAAAGCAAAATATACACTCCGGCAGAGTCAGGCGTCGGTGAATCCATTTAAATTAGCTCATCGATGACCGGTATCAGGAACCGGAAACTTTCCCGGTTTTCGGTTTATGGGGTAAAACTCCACATATCGGCGGGGATAGGAGTGTTTGAATTCAATCCTCCGGTAGTGATATATCCCTTACCGTTTAAGGAAAAGCCGACAGCATACATCCGCTTTGTCATAGGAGCAGGGAGATCGCTGACTTTCCTCCAATGATCTTTTTGAATATCGTATTCCCAACAGGTATGAAGATACGGGCCCATCCCTGTCGTGATATATCCTTTGGTTTGTCCGTCCGTTTTGTCCGAAGTGAAAGCTACGGCATAAGCCCGCGGAATCTGGTCGTATTCTTCGTCGTCCTGATGGGATTTCAGATTTACCAGGGGGCGGGGAGCATACCATTCCTGGGTTATGCCGTCGAAAATATTTACATCGGCTAAATAGGACGTTTTATTCGCCCCGCTTGTACCCAGGCAGATTACCGCTTTATCGTCTATGACAAAAACCGAAGCTCCGTATCGGGCTTCACCGGGAAAGTAAAGTTCTGTCCAGGTCGAACCGTCGAAACAATATAAATCTTTCAAAGCATGGTTTTTAGGTGAAATGCCTGTACCTACGTAAGCTTTATTGTTTAACGAAAAAGCAATGGCATCTTTGCGGGCATTACTTTCGCCCTGGGCATCGGGAGGTAAATAAGTCACCGGAGTGTCGCTCCATTTACCGGTCGATGGGTCATAGGCATAGAAATCATGATGAAATTCATCTGCTCGATTTTTGGTGGATGGAGTATAACCTGTACCTACATAGGCGATATTGCCGAGCACAAAAGCAACCGCTCCGTAACGTTCTGTCCCCGGAAAGTCGGCGATACGGGTCCAGGTCGTATCTTTGTACATCCAAAAATCTTTTAATGCCTCGGTAGCTGTAGACAAAGTACGCCCCAGGCCGACATAAGCGACGTCTCCGATAGTAAAACTGACCCCTCCTGTACGTGGAATTCCCTTGAATGGATGCGATTCGGTCCATTGGCCTTGTGGTAATTCCGGTTCTGTATGGTGATCGTCATGACAAGCGATAAAGGCTACTAGATAAACAAGGAACGAAAAGTATTTCATGATTTTGTTTTTTTTTTACAAGTATAATTAATAAACAGATAATTTACAAACAAAATCTAAAATAAATGATCAGTCCTCCACTTGATCGGTTTGCGTATGTATATGGTTGAGGATTAAAGGAATTGCCGAAGTGATGCTGATGTCGTAGACATTGGCACAACGACCGCTTTCATCCGACCGTAAATCTTCATAAGGCCGGATGTCATAGTGGGCAGTACGTTTTTCCTTGTATACGTTTTTCAATTCGATATTTTTTTCAATTTCTTTTTCTTCTTCGGGAGTCACAATCCGGTAACCCATTAACAATTCCTCGACATTCCAGCGGTTGTGTTCTACTTCTGCCAGGATAACGATTTCATGTGGAGTGAGTTCTCGCATTCTATCTTTCATAGGTAAGGCGATTCCGATCGAGCGGAGCTTAGTGGCTATAGAACTGGCATTGTAAATATTCGACCATTGTTTCACTACCCGTAGCTTATTCCATTTTTCTGTCAATTCTTTTTCGGAAGGGAGATCCGGGGGATTGACCCCATGTTGATAAAAATAGTCGTAGACATAATTGATATATTTCGGCAGATATAAATTCTCCATCGTCAGGTCGTAACAGCGGTTGACCATTCCAAATGGCCGTAAAGCCTGATATTTTATAGAAGAATTGACGATTTGTAGAATCGTGTCCGAGGTTTCCTGGCGGATCAATACCGGAACCTGGTGGGCATAGACGGCATCCGGGAGATAAAGACCGAGGGCAAGACTGGTATGCGGAAAATTAAAACAGATGGCAATGGTCAATAGTTTATCTTTTTCACCGCTCCATTGCCCTAATAAGGTTTGGACAGGTTCGGATTCGGCCCTTCCCTGGATAAAATCCCATTCCAAATCGATAAAATCGGCTGTCGAAGTTCTGGGGCAGGGATGAAATGTCTTGTCTTGTTCACAATCCATAAACCGGGCTTCCGATAAGTCGAACAAATGACGGTAACGTCCCATGAAGAAATCCATTTCCCGTCTGGCTTCCCGGTCGATAAAGGTGATCCGCGTTTTTTTCCGGTGAGTTTTGAAGTTCGGGAAATGGGCGATATGGGCCGCTTCGATTGCCAGGGCTATACCCATACGGGTCATACCGATAATGACCAGATGAACGTAATTTTCCGAGTTTTCGCTAATTCCTCCCCGGTCCAGAGGGAAATAATGAATCGTGCCGTTACTTTCCGCACTGCATTTTACCAAAACCCGTCTAGCCCAGATCTCATAGAAATTGAAAGGAGTAAATTCGATGTATTGTTTGATTTGCTGACTGATATCCGAAACCTGAAATACCGAAAAAGTACCCTGATATTCGAATAAAACATGACAACAGAGTGGTTTTTTACGTTTGGTTTGTTCACAGATTTCTGCCACACGTTTGACACAGTCGATATTTAAAGAATCCCGGTCGTATTCATTCGCTTCTCCTAAGATAAACAATTTTTCCGCTTTATGAACCCTGGCTTTTTTTAATTCTTCTTTCGAGTCCCGCCGTCCGTGCAGGATGACCAGTCTCCTTTCTTCTTTCCGGTTCAGTTCGGCATGGAATTTCAGTCGCACCTGTTCGGTATCTTCGACGGTCAATACGACGATATCGCATTTTTTATACTCGGCATTTCGTCGGAGTTGCTGGATCAGATAAGGCACCATATCGTCGATACCCAATATAATGATGTGATTGGAAAAAGCATAATGGCTGTCGCCTTTGCGGAAACGTTCCACCCGGCGTTCCAGCATATTCGAAAATACCGAAATTAAAATACCCGTAAGTAACAACATGCCTGCCAGTACGACCAATAAGGCATAAGGACGGTTGACCTCTTTTTGATTGGCGAATCCTCCCGGATCGATAAAAAGTTCTACCAAATCCCAAAAATTCAGTTTTTGGGTTTCTTGTTCTGCCGGAGAAGTGAAGACATTTTCCGTCTGGGGGGAGATACCGACCTGGGGACGCAGGATATACATCCCCGCGAAGAAAAATACGATCACACTGGTAAGCCAGAGTAATTGTTTCCACCAGGCTCCCGAAAAAGTCTGGTCAAACCCCAATTTTAACCATTTCCATAAACGCATAAAACCGTAAATTGGATGTAAATATGCAAATATAAGGAAAGTTGTAACCCTAACAAACGACAGGCTGAAGAAAATCGCAATCGGATGAAATAAGGGGGAGAGTAACTCATTTATATTACTACTGATAAATTTAAGACATATGAAGGGAAGAGGCTTGTTTTTGATCGGTACACTTTTGTTATTATCGGAAGTACTCTTCGGACAGGACAGAATTTCGGTGACGGGATAAGTGACAGAAAAAAGACCGGGAATCCGTTATCGGAGCTGCGGTGGTTGTTAAGGAAGAAACTATCGGTGCCATTATCGGAAGTCATGGTTCTGGCCAAAGGTGCTATGGGAGAAGAACCTGCGTATCCACATCTCGAATTACTAGAAAAAGGCACTGATTGGTTTGACGAGATTTTCAGGCTTGATTCCGTCAGGAATTACCAGATTGGCTTGAGTGGAGGTGCTGAAAATGTAAGTTATAATTTGAGTGTCGGTTTCTTCCAGTAAAAAGAAGTGATCAAACAGAATGGATATCGTCGGCTCACGTTGCGGGCGCATAATGAATATCACCTCTGAGAAAAAATAACGATCGGACATAATATGTCAGCTGCTTTTAGATAAAAAAGTAATGGCAACCCCGGTGGTAGTCGGACAGGCTTACCGTTTGAGCTTTACTATTAAATCTTACGATAAAGAAGGAGATTTCTCGGATTCTCAGAATTCTTCTACCGGGAATCCGTTGGCTACGATCGCTTACCTGAATAAGAATATCCGGGATGACCGGGTGACGGGAAATGCACATCTCACTTGGGAGGTAATCGAAGATTTGAGTTTCCGTATCAGTTTCGGTATCGATTTACTGAATCGGCGGGAATGGATTTTTAGGTATGAATTTTATGTCTATTCTACTTATCAGAAGTTGGCATTAAAGGCCGGGGAGACCCGGAACGTTGAGTTTTTGATTACCCCCGAAACAATTTCTATGTATAATTTAAAAATGGAATACGGACCGGAACCCGGTGATTTTAAAGTCTGGATAGCCGCGAATGCCGAAGATGAAAGCAATGAAGGCTTGTTCTCCTATCGATGACCGATGGGGGCCGACTTTTGACTTTTTACGATTAACAGTATGCTGATTGGCGGAATTGAAATTTTGCCGGTCAGCGTTTTTTCTTTCTTATTTTTTGTTCTTAAATATATTTTCTATTTTCGGCTGTCGAAAGCTTGGGATCATGTTGCCAGAAACGAAAGAATTGATTCAAGGAATAAACCAAAAAGATGAAAAGGCCTGGAAAGTACTTTTCAAGTCGTTTTATGCTCCCCTTTGTCATTATAGTTCCCGGATTTTGGCAGATGAACAAGTTGTTCCCGATATTGTTCAGAATACCCTGGTGAATTTGTAGAATAGTTCGGTTCGCTTTGAGAATGGGAAAGCTTTGACGGTTTATTTATACCGTGCAGTGTGGAATAATGCTTTAAAATATTTGCGTGACCGTAATGTGGAAGAAGAAAGGCTAAAACACTGGTTTGAAGAAGAAGGGGAAATGTCGGAAGAAAATTTTTATAGTGTGGTGCGGGAAGAGTTATTCCGGAAATTGAGGGAATTGATCGACCGCTTGCCCGAAGAAAGAAAAAAAATTATGCTGATGAGCCTTGAAGGGAAGAGTGGAGAAGAGATTGCCTGTGACCTGAATATAACGATACATACGGTCAAACAACAAAAATACAGGGCTTATAAATTTCTTCGGGAGCAATTGGGACAATATACTTCTTTGTTGTTTATTTTCTTTTTCCGATAAAAAATACAGGAAAATTCAAAGGAACGAAGGGTAGAGATTTTATTGCCGGAGGGTTCTGCTTCAGGGGGGATAAATCCTATCGGTTTATGTGGTCTATCGGCTGATTAGCGCCGGGAAGAGTAGAATTTTTTAGTACTTGTCCGTCTCCGGTATTCGTGTGTGGGGACCCGGTCACTTCTGCCGGTCAGTGGTCAACGTATTTTTCAACCGTTATGAGATACGAATTCAAAAGTTTTTACAACCGAAATAATGAAAAAGACTAAAATCAATTTCTGATAAAATTACAATTACAACATATATTTTTTATATGAAATAATATATTAAAACATAGTAATTTATAACAGATTTACGAACCTATTATGAAATTAATTGTATTTATATTTTTGCATATTCCAAAAAGTATTTATATTTGTAATGTAATTATAATATTAATGAAAAGAAAGTTATAGTTTTATCTATAGAAAACGAACCTTATTTTTTTTGATACATAAAGCCATCTTATTTATAAGATCGGCTTTTTTATTTTTAGTTCAATTATTTGATATTCAGTAAGTCAACTCTTCATCATAAAGACCTCCTTTTTTTCGAATTTCAACCAATAAAAATGTTCCTTTTTATTGGTCCTATTGTATAAATATCAGATAAAATATGTAATGTTTGCCCCTGAATTACCTTTTCTATTCTTCTGTATTTAAACAGAGAAATACATACACATACATACACACACATACAGCCAGGGGCAACATTACATTTTGTGTTTTACCGATATTAAAGAAAATAAAGTGGAGTGAATATACATACCGGCTTGGCCGGTAACGAATGGTATAACGATAAAATGAAAATATGAAAAGATTAATCCTCGGAATTTTTCTTGTCGTGTGGTGGTGTGGAAACCTTGTCTGCGCGCAGGATATTGCGGTTAAAACCAATCTTCTTTATTGGGCCACTTCAACACCCAACATCGGGTTTGAATTCGGGCTGGGCAAGCGTACAACCCTCGATCTGGTGGGGGGGTATAATCCGTGGACCCTTAATAAAGACGATAATAAGAAGATCAAGCATTGGATGGTGATGCCGGAATTCCGGTACTGGTTGTGCGAACGTTTCAACGGACATTTTTTCGGTATTCATACCGGGTTTGCAGAATACAATATCAGCGGTGTGCGGATTCCCTTCCAAAATAAGTCTACCCAAGAGCATCGTTATGAGGGGTGGGCCACCGGGATCGGTATTTCTTATGGTTATACGTGGATTTTAGGTAAACGCTGGAATCTGGAAGCGAATATCGGTGCCGGATACATTTACACGAAGTACGACAAGTACGAGTGCAAGACCTGCGGTCGTTTCAAGGGTAACCAGAAGAAGCATTATTTCGGCCCGACGAAAGCGGGAATATCTCTTATCTACATTATTAAGTAATACCGGAAAAAGATGAAACATTTATATATCATATTCTTAGCGTTACTGGCATGTTGTCCGGAGGTGATACATGCTGAAAACGAGATCAGTTACCTTGCCGAAATCGGGATACAGAACCGGGGAGTTGTCAAGAAAGGCAGAGAAGTACAACTGACCATGCTGGTTGATTTGAGTGAACTTAAAATCAAGACACAGCATACGATAGCCTTGACTCCCATATTGCTATCCAAGGATGGAAACCGTGAAGCGGCTTTCCCACCGATCGTCATAGACGGTAAAGCCCGCAACAAAATGTATCTTCGGGCTCAGCGTCTGGAAAGTGTAGATATTCCCCCTTATCACGACGAGAATGCACAGGTTGTCATCCGTCGCCGTAACGGTAAAGATCAGGGGTACGAGTATCTGGCGACAGTCCCTTACGAACACTGGATGCTCGATGGGCGGATCGAACTGCGTGAGCAGGTGTATGGGTGTGTAAACTGTTCGGAAGGTAAAGCGGAACAGGTCCTGCCCGGGAATATTCTTCCCGCTTTCATCCCTGATTACAGAATTTGTACGATTGTGCCCGAACCGGAACCGGTGAAAGTCCGGGCTGAAACCCGTACGGCGCGTCTCCAGTTTCGTCAGGATAGTTACAGGATCCTTCCCGGATATAAGGATAATCGTTCTGAATTGGATACCGTGTCCCATTCGATTCAGCTAGTCGAGGATAACGAGGATGTTTCCATCACGGGTATTTTTATTACCGGTTACGCTTCTCCGGAGGGTACTGTGGCTCACAACCTCAAACTGTCGGAGAATCGTGCCAAAGCGTTGGCCGACTATATTTGCCGCCATGACAAGTTCGACCCTGCCATGATACACGTCGATTGGAAAGGTGAGGATTGGGAAGGTTTCCGTCTCGTGCTGGACAAGTTTCCAGGGCTTCTGAAACGTGGAGAGGTCGTGCGCATTATCGATGAATGTACAGGAGACCGTGATGTCTGTGAAAAACAGTTGCAGGAATTAGTACCTGCCGACATCTATCATCGCCTGCTCAACGAGATATATCCTCTTTTACGGCGTAATGAATATAAAATAGAATACAATGTTCGCAACTTCAATCTCGACGAGGCCCGGCGCATGGTGGACGAACGTCCCGATTTGCTGAGCTTGACGGAGATGTATAAAGTGGCCGCTTCTTATGAGAAGGGATCACCCGGATACGGGAAAGTTATGCAGGTGGCTGCCCGCTATTTCCCCGATGCACCGGCCGTCTTGAACGACCTGGCATTGGAGGCTATGGCAAAGAAGGAGTATGACAAGGCTGTGCAATTGTTAGAATATTCGAAGGTTACCTTCAGAGATTCCACGCTTCTCAACACCCTGGGAGTTGCCTATGCCGGGGCCGGAAAGCCTTATAAAGCGGAAGACGCTTTCCGTCGTGCCGCCGAAGCAGGGGTGGAAGAGGCCCGGCATAACCTGACACAAGTACAAGGAGTAATAGAACAATTATAATTTTCAATAAAACCATTAATTTTTGTATTTATGAAAGTGAAAAATTTAGTATTGATGGCCTTAGTGGCTACAATGGGACTTGTTTCTTGCAGTAAGGACGAGCATGAGGGTGGTGTGAAAACGGATACTATGCCCAAAAGTGTGACGATCAAACTGCCTAATATCCAAAAGACTGTGAAGTCACGTGCTACGGGTGATGCAATGAAAGGTGGTTCCCAGGTTGCGTTGGAAAATTTCAAGGTGTTCTTTGTGGATGCTGCCGGCAACCTGCAAACCGTTCCTCAGTATGAGAATCAGGATCAACAGGTCTATTTCAGTAAAACAGATTCTGAGTGGGCTGAAATAGGTGAGAACGGAAAAGATATTACCTATCATTTTCTGCCCGCTGCCACCTCGAAAGTCGTTGTCGTGGGGAATATCGGTGACGTGGAGTACTCTACAATTGCAACCCGTGTTGATCATATACCGAATGACAATGGAAGCGGTCACCCGACCTATCCTCTTTATGGTGAAGATGAGCTTGAAGAAAAAAAACTTGACGGGAGCGAAATTCATGACAATGTTTACACGGCGAACGTAACCCTGGAGCCACGTGTATCGCGTTTCGAAATCTATGGATTCCAGTATACCCAAGAGGGAGATGTTCCCAAGTATACCTCTGTCAAGTTACAGAAAATAGCATTGAACAATTACTATACACAGTCTGATTTCGTGTCTAAACTTCCTGTGGAGGATACTAAAGTATTTGAAACTATCGATCATACGGAAGTATGGGGTTGGATCGAAGATCGTTCCGCACCGTGGGCCGATGAATTGAATTTAGAATTGGCTGTCGGCGGGAAAAAATTCGTAGATGGTACGGATATTACCGATCCTGCTGAAGATGGAGAAGATGCCGCCGGAATCATCACTTACGGTTTAGCACACGTGACGGATGCTGCTAAGAATCCTGAGTTGTTGCTCGCCCTGCGCGGTGTGAACAGTAATTCAGAGGTGCCTCTCTATTTACGCGGACAGTTTACCAATGCTTCTGCCTTTACATCAGGAAAGATCTACCGGGTGCTCTACTCGTTCACGGATGGTGATTTCGACGAACCTGAGCGTTGCGTGGAGTTAAATGTGGATGTGGCAGACTGGACTGTCGTTCCTGTTTCTCCTGAATTCTAATAATTATTAAAGGGTGCGGAATGGCGGGTGTATCCCGTCTTCCCCCTCTTTTTTCTCCTTGATGAAATAAAAATAAGATTTATGAAATTGACGAGTATTGTTTTCTGTCTGGCGTTGTTAGGAGGTGCGTTAACTTCTTGTATCGATGAAGACATAGATGACTGTTTTAGCATCAACAGATTGACACTCAGCTATAAGGGAGATGGTACGACGGAGATATTCCCCGACAAGATCTGCCGGGTGGAAATGTATGTTTTCGATGCAGAGAATAAATGCGTCAATTCGCATACTTTATCCGACGATGAGTTAGCAAGCCGTACGGCTTTGCTTCCCCCGCTCAAAGCCGGGGATTACAGGATCGTCTGCGTGGGAAACACCCATCACACGAGAGTGGAGGGCCTCACCACTTGTGACTTTAACAAAATAGTATTTGCTGACGGGGATTATTTTGCCGGTAAACAGGTTTCCGGCAACGACTCTCTTTATCACGCTTCAACGTCCTATACCGTGCTGCCTTTTACCGGCAGGGAAGAGGATGATCAGACCAAAACGATAGAATTTGCCAGCTCCCACTACGATTTGTTCGTAGAAGTGGTTGGGATTCCCGCTGTGGGAAAACGTGCAGGTTCATTGCCTGTACTTGAGATATGTGGTGTCTCGCCTTGTACCGATTTCGAGAACCGGGCATGCGGAGAGGCTACGGATTATTTGCTTGAAACTACATATGAGTCCGGCAAAAAATTGCTGACGGCTCGTGCCAACATAATGCGGCACATGAATCACAGGGACGTGAACGTCTGTCTGCGTCAGGCTTCCGGGGAAGAGCTGCTGGCGGAGATCAACCTGGCTGATTTTTTGGCTGCTAACCCTATGATCGATTGTTCTAAACAAGAGGTGCTGATTCCGATCCGGATCGAATTCAAGGCGGGCGCGATAAAGGTCACCGTTCCCGAATGGTATGTTGAGCAAGTGAAACCTGAATTTTAAGACCCTTAAAATATGTGAAACATGAGAAAGATACTTTATGCGGTGTTCTTATTCGGCTGTTGTGCTTCTCTGCTCTCCGGCTGTATCAAAGAAAAATATACAGTCCCCTCTGAAAAGGGTGATGCGTTGGTGCAACTGAACATAGGCACCCGGGCCGTAGAGGAGACCGACGGTATTCCCACAAACAACGAGACTGTTCTGCACTCGTTGCGCGTATACGCTTTTGTTGATGGACAACCGGCCGGACACTTCTACACGAAAGACGGACTGGACGTGAACAATCCCTCGTTCCTGATGCACCTGACCATGTATTCCACCATGACACAGAAGGTGGACTTCTATGTCGTGGCCAACGAAGCGGCCATGGAAACACCGGGTTCTTCTGTCTTATTGACGGAAAACACAACGGAAACCCAGTTGAACCATTTTACATTCACGAAGCTGAATACGTCGAAAGGTTTGCCGATGTTTTGCAAACAGACGGAAACAATCGACTTGACGCAGTTGTCGGATAAGACCCCGGCCGATCCCGGACATGCAGGGCACACGTTGCTTCGGCAGGACCTTACGTTTGAACTGAAACGCCCGATAGGTAAGCTCGGCGTATTCGCAGCCAAGCCTGTCGGAGAGAATAGCAGTCTGCGTGTTACCGGATTGACCGTACTGGCATCCGGAACAAGGACACGCAATTACCTGATGCCGCAAACTGATGAAACACTGAAAGCGATAACAGGTATTACAGGTGATATCAGCCTCGAAGTTGTCGAAGAAGAGGTAACGAAAACTTTAGCTGAGAATGCCTCGCAAACCGATAAGGAAAACCCGGCGAACTATACACCTGTTCTGAACGAATCTTTCTATCTTTTCGAAAACCCTTGGGGTAGTACCTCATGGGACGTTAAGGGGGATAACGACGGTAATGTTCTTCGGGTAGACTATGAATTCGATGGAAACGCCCGAAGCGGTTTTGTATATATGCCTCCTATCGAAAGGAATAAATATTATACGGTCTGTTGCCTGATGCACAACGATGGTAAGATAACCGTCGAATATAAGGTGGCCGACTGGAATAAGGAGAATTACAATATCACTTTTGATTATCCGAGTTACGACAATCCGATAACACCTGCTGACGGAAGCTCGGTACCGGAAGATGGACAATACAGCCAACCGACTATTTGGTACAATAACGATGCTACTTCTGAGGAGGGCAGTTACTCTTTCACATTCTCGATATTCGGGCCTGATAAACAGATATGGGTTCCCACATTGCTTGATGCCACAGCTGGAGATTTTGAGATAACGGTTTATCAAAAAGGAGTGCTTGTCGATCCGGGAAATTATGTGGCTTCCTCTGACCCCTACCAAATCAAGATCAAGGCATTGAAGTCCACAAATGTGGACAAAACGGTAAGTCTGGCTATCTCTTACACGCCGGCGTGGGATCAGACAGGTAGTTCATTGTTATTAATTAACGGGCAGAGCGCTTCCTTGAAATGGCAGGGGAGTAACATTCCCGAGGCAATTGTGATAAAACAGATCGAAGTACCCATAAATAACTAACGAGCGATGAAACAGCTAGTATATCATATTATTGTTTGTGGCATGGCGGTACTGTTTCTTACCGCCTGTGAAAAAGACGACGATATTTCGGGCAGAAGCATGGAAAAGAACGGTAATAGCATCATTCTTAATCTATCGTCGGAGACATTGCCTGTGAGCCGTGCCGGCAATGAACCCGGAGTGGAAATGGCCGTCAACCATATCGACGTTGTGATTTTCGAAGAGAACGGAGATTGGAAATGGCACGAGCGGGTGGAGGGCAGTGAAACCGGTAACGGTAAGATCACCTTAACAGCTAAGAGGAGCAGTTTCAATAAAGACACAAAGTATTGGGTATACCTGATTGCCAACAGCACAGCTCTGGCGGAAATATTCGATGCCAAAGATTTCGATCTGAATAGACTCAAGGCCATGACGCAGAGCGACCGGAATATCCACATGACAGGATTATCGCAGGTGAGCGGTGCCCCGCGGACTTTTCTGATGGACGGTGTGGCTTATGCTGGAACCGATGAACCCAATGCCCCCGAAACGGTAACTCTAAACTACGGAACGGCTACGGACAATACGGAACTGCAGGTTACCTTACGCCGTGCGGCAGCCAAGATTGTCGTCAGGATACAGAAGGGTGACAGAGTAACGTTCGATGACAGTAAGGAAGCCCATAATGCAGGATATTACTTGCGCAACATGCCTTATACAACATCGGTAATAGCGGATGTAAACGGTACGGCTGATCTGACAGATACCGATAAGTCCTCCGGCAGCTATTTCAACTGGACTGCGGATTTAATTACCGTGACCGCCTATACCTATGCTCATACGTGGATAAACGAAAGTGCGCTTGAAAAGGAAGTACGTCTGGTTGTGAATATTCCCATGAAGTATGAGGGGGATGGAGACGATGCACAGCTTCGTGAGAGCAACTGGTACCAGATCCCTGTCAGCGAAAAGAAAGCACTGGAACGTAATACCTGCTACGAGGTGGTAGTCAGTGTGAATGCTCCCGGAGCCAACGACCCGTCAAAACCGGTTGAATTGACTGATATGACTTATTCCGTGCAGGACTGGAATGAACAAACGATTCTGGTTGGCGGTGAGGATGATCGTCCGGTCTACCTGACGCTGAATGAAAACGAGATAGAGATGCATAATATGGCGGATGACAATACTACACTGCGATTTGCATCGTCATCGGAAGTACATGCTGAAGTTGTAAGCGCTTATTATTACGACAAGTTCGGAGTGCAACGTTCTGTAGATGCTCAGACTCTCAGGCAAATCACCATAACCCCCGAGCCTGATGTAACAGGAAATATCGGCATTCATAGCCCGGTACCGACCAACAACACGATCCGCTATATCAAAGTGAAAGTCTTTAATGATGATCAGGTAGAACGTGAGGTCGAAATTATCCAGTACCCGTTGGAGTACATCATAAACATACAGAGTAGGTATTCTTATCGTGACGATTTTAAAACAAATAACACCCGGCCTACCACGTATGAGTATATGGGAGACCGTATATACGGAATCAGCCTTGCCACGGGAAATATATCCAGCTGGAACGGACAATATGATTACGAAGCATCAGAAAGAAGTGGTTGGTGGGGTGAAACTAATACATCCAGCGGTTTTTTCCGATCTAAGTTTGTTTCCAGTGTAACGAACGGAAAATCAACCATTCTGCACTATTATTGGAATAGTAGGGAGCAGAGAGAGACAAGCAGCACAGGAGAATACAATGGACGTTTGTACCATATTCGATTAACAGCAACATCGAATAAATATACAGTGGGACGTCCTCGATTGATTGAAGACGAAAGTAATCCCGGACTGATGGTTACAGATCCCGGAAAAGATAATGCTCAACTGGTCTCCCCATCTTTTATGATTGCATCTTCATTAGGTGGCTTTATGTTGGGGGCTGGAAATTTGACATTGGATGACAGCGACAAAAGTTTGAGGGTTGCACGGGAGCATTGCGCTAATTATGTGGAGGTTGCAGAGGATGGAACGGTGTATGACGATTGGCGTTTGCCAACCGAGGCCGAATTGAAGATTATCATGGATTTTCAAGGAACAGAAAATGCAGATGCAGATGCTATAGATTATCTGTTAAATGCTGCATATTATTATAGTGCAAGCGGCAGGGTATCCAATTCTAAAAACAATATGAATGGAACCGGTGTTCGTTGTGTCCGCGACGTTTACAATGGCAAATAGACCGGTAATTAGTACGAAGAACAGATAAAGGATAAGACTATGATAAAAAGAGTAATACATACGGCAATAACTTTGGCTGTGCTACTGGTCTCTTGCCGGCAAGATGATCTGCCGGACTCGATGCCCACGGCACATGAAGGTTACGTGGCCCTTCGGTTCAGTGCCGATATTCCGGCTATGCAGGAGGTGGTAACCCGTTCGGTCGATCCCGACGGAGGTGGTGTACAGGACATGACACTGTTCTGTTTCGACAGTTACGGTCTTTTTACCACGACCGTCGAGGCCAAAGTTACCCCTACCGGGAATGGAGCCGGCTTAACAGGAAATTTCGAGGCCGAAGTGCCTGAAAATACCCGAACCGTACATTTTCTCGCCAATCAGAATATGTCGGAATTCAAGGAGGATAAATTTCGTAACAAATCGGAGGCCGAGGTTATGGCTCTGCTGGAGGGCTCGTCGGGGCGTATGATCTATTGGGCACGTTTTACCTGCGATCCGGATAACGATAGTAAGATCGATGCTCAAATGGCCGACAAGGGAAATACGATAAAGATGATCCGCAACCATGCGCAGGTTTCCATCGACAATCCGATCAACGGGTGGATAGAGGTGACGGGTTTTGTAGCCTATAACACGAATGCCTTTGGTACGGTAGCTCCCTATCACCCGGAAAAGGGATTCGATTTCGAGTGGCCGGGCGAAGACGATCCGTTTGTCACACTTCCGCAGAATGATGCCAGGATGAGCGACATCACGGATGTGACCACGGCCACGAAACAGTATATCTTCGAAAGTGAAAACAGCGCAGATGATCCTGTCAGTATCATCATTCGCGGACATGTTCCGGGTGAGTCCACGGAAAAATATTATCGGGTGATGCTGATTGACGAAAAAGGCGATCAGATTCTCATACGCCGTAACCATCATTACAAGTTGAATATCAAGGGAGCCCTTTCTTTTGGACAGGAAAACTTCGCCGCTGCATTGACAGCAGCGGCCACGAACAACGTCTGGATCTCCATTTCCGACGAGGTGAACGAGGTAGAGGATCAGAATTACATTCTCACGGTTGAAAAGACCGGCTATGTGATAGATGGAGACGCTACGGGCGGAACCGGAAACTACACACTTTCTTATACTGTTAAAGGTAAAAACGGAACGACGATAACAAAAGACGATAAGGCAGATGTCTCGTGGATAGATAACCTCGTGGCTAGACAAAATATAGACAATAGTTTTGAGATTGAAGACGGGATTGGTAAGGGCAGTATCGTCATCTCTCTGCTTCCTTTGGGAAATAACGAGAAGCTGGAAGGTACATTGCTTGTAAAGAAAGGACGTCTGCAACGCAAAATTAAAGTGATCACAGTGAAGAGACAGGCGTTCACTCCTTCATGGGTAGGCACGCAGGTGTACGGAAAAATAAACGAGAATAATCCAACCGAAGACCGTTCGCACGTAACGGTGATGTTTACCATTCCCGAAACATGTCCTGACGAGCTGTTCCCGATGAAAGTGTACCTATCGGCCAACGAATTGGATATACGTTACGAGGCAGGTATGGCATTGCCCGTGGTCCGTAATGGCGACAAGGAGTGGTACAGTAGTGGAGACATCAAAACGGAACCGGACTATAAATTTCTATATACGGTCGAACAGGCCGGTGTGCAACGGGTTTATTTCGAGAATATCCTGTCACAGGCTGCCGGATATAAAGGGACGCTCTATATTGAGGCCGAACACTTCGAAACCATGACTCGGGAATTTACGTTCTCTGACACCCGTAAGTCCATCACGGTAACGGGACTGAAAGCGTATAGCGCCGATCCTACCCAAAATCCGGATGGATATGCAGATGACGAGTATGTGTTATACCGCCTGGTGCCGCAGAAGGTCAATGCTAAGGTGCAGTTTGATCTGCAACTCATGCAGAAACAAGGCGATGAAGTGGAAGATGACCAAAGAGGAACACCGTTCAATGCCGGAGAGAAAGATGAGTTCTTGCTATATTCACAGTATTTGTCGGATTATAAAGATCCGTCGGAAGCCGATATTGTGTCGTTTGACTGTAATTTCTATACTGACGAGGCAGATACGTGGTGGAGAAAGAACAATCCGGCAGGCGGTCGTATGTTGATGTTCAAACCGATAAAGCCCGGCAGTCCGACGGAAACCGGCAAATATTCGATTTATATGTACACGAACCGGGCAAAAAGCGCGGAAGTGGTCAGGATTGCCTCGAACCAACCCGGTAATGAGGCGGTACTGGCGGCAGATGCCGGTGATATGGGTATATATGCCGGTAATTCATACCGAAGCGTTACGTTTGAGCTGGCCAATTACAATCCGTTCCGTTTCGGGGCACGTGTAAAATATGCCGGTGAGGATTGGAAAGGGAAAGATGACGAACCGGATAGGTCCGCTTCAGCGGCAGATATTCCTGAAGTGGTAACCCCTTTGGTATGGACTTATCAACCCGAACAGGAGGTGGATATTGCCATTGACGTGACCAGTTTTTGCGGATCGGACGGAAACTCGGTAGATCCGTTCGGCAATGAGTTCGAAATTTATATCGATGCGCCCATGCTGAAGATTGATGAAAACCGCTTGGCGGCAAACAAATTGAATGGAACGAAACTAAAGGCCGATCCTGCGGTTCCGGGACGTTTCATTTATACAGTGGAGGCTGACAGGGAGGCCGAACGTAACTATGGTACAAATGCAATCGAAAACATAGACAATACAACGACTATTTCAGTAAACCAAAACGGAGAGCGTAAAACCTTGCCGTTTATCACAAATAGCATTGTAAGTGCGGGCGACATCACGATTTCCTCCAACGAGAAACAAGTAGTGTATTATAGTAAGACTTTCCGGGTAACCAACCGGTCGATTACGGGAACGCTCCGTTATGCAGCCGCTGACGGTGTAAAGGATGTGCCTGTCGGTGCGTTCGTCTCTTTCGAGCGTGTCGGCAACAACAGTCGTATCGGTTCGGTTACCGTTACGGCTGACGGCCGATATGAATTGCGCCTGCGTAGGGAGTACGAGTTCAACTGGTATTCCGACAAAATCGAGTTGCATTACGAGGATACTGCCGGAAACGTTTATCACAAAATCTACGATAATTTGGCTGAGCTGTTCGCAAAGCCGGATATTGAACTTCAAGCGGCTACCGGTAACTGATATTTTGAATGATACAATCGGAAACTCCGAACGT
Organism: Odoribacter splanchnicus DSM 20712; assembly: GCF_000190535.1. Classification (GTDB taxonomy): domain Bacteria; phylum Bacteroidota; class Bacteroidia; order Bacteroidales; family Marinifilaceae; genus Odoribacter; species Odoribacter splanchnicus. The sequence goes on along the minus strand of NC_015160.1, from coordinate 1,845,654 downwards.
GGAAGCGTCCGGAGTTTTTCATAAATCATAATACCAAGCGACATGAAAATTCTGAATCTAACCCTTTGGGCGTGTATCTTCTGTATCGGGCTTATGTCCTTCGCTCAGGCGCAACGAACGACGGAGGAGTTTCGGTTACCCGAGGTACCTGTTCTTCTGACGGATCCCGCAGAACGGGCTGCTTATCTGGCCGTGCATTACTGGGATTATTTCAATTTTGCTGACACCACCTTAATTTCCCGGCCTGAAATCACGGAACAGGCATTTGTCGATTTTATCAGTATTCTTCCCTACACGGCAAAAGTACAGGTTGCCGTCGACACGCTTTTCCGGCGTGCTATGGTGAAAAAAGAGATGTTGTACCATTTCATATCCTTGGCGGACAAGTATCTTTACGAACCCAACTCGCCTATGTACAACGAGGAGCTGCATATCCTGGTACTGCGTTCACTGCTCGGGAATCCCGGCTTGGATGATTGGGATAAAGAACGTCCCCGTTACCTCTTGGAAATGGCCCTGAAAAATCGTCCGGGTGATGTGGCTGCCGATTTTACCTACCGGACCCGCGACGGTGCCATGAACCGGCTTTCGGGTATAAAAGCCGATTATGTTGTGCTTTATTTCAATGATCCCGATTGCACGGACTGTCAACGTGTGAAGGAGGCGCTTCTCTCCTTACCGGTTATGAATGAATTTATGAAGGCCGGACGGTTATGCCTGCTATCCGTGTGTGTGGAGGGTAAAACGCCGGCCTGGGAAAAAGCGATCTTTCCCGCCCGTTGGATCGATGGTTATGACGAGGGAAAACGGCTTACCCGTGAACAGGTATATGATCTCAAGGCAATGCCCACCCTCTACCTGCTCGATAGCGGGAAACGGGTAATACTCAAGGATGCCTCGGCAGAAAAAATCGAGGCATGGCTCTCTGAACAATAGCCGAAAGAGAGCAGCGTGGGGAGTACAAGCTATTTTTTCAAAAAAAAATCATTTTTCTGTTATACTTTTTTTCTTTTTCGGATTTAATATATAAAAATAACAAAAATCTGAAAAAGCATGAAGCGTCGTGGATATGATATCGGTAGGGTTGTCGATCTGATATTCGAATATTGGTTGGGGCGGATGAAAGATTCGGAGCTCGAGGAATACAGGCATATGAAAGAAACGACAGGGTTGGACAAGTATGCCCGGGAATTTGAGGACCGGGAGTGGATAAAGAATGCATTGGAAGAACCGGATATTTTTGAGACGGATAAAGCTTACCGGCGATTTTGGAGCATGACGGCCGGAAAACGGTCTATCGGCCGCCTTCGCTGGAGATGGGTGGCCTCGTTGCTGATTCCGTTGTTGGTCGGTGGAGGGGTCGGACTATTCGTTTGGTGGCAACCCGCTTCGATACCCTTGTCGGAAGAGATCGGAATTGTAAAACCGAAAGCGGTGGTGACCCTGGCCAATGGAGAAAAAATAAATTTGGGAGAAGAAGTGGCTCCTATAGCTGAAAAAGACGGTACCCGGATTCAGTACCACGACGGACAATTGGTTTATTCTTCCCAATCACAGACAGCAAAACCACAAGTCCTGTACAATGAATTGACCGTCCCGCGTGGAGGTGAGTATTCGCTGGTCTTGGGCGACGGTACCCGGGTTTGGCTGAATGCCGGTTCGAAGCTGAAATATCCGGTTCGTTTCAACGGTTCGCAACGGCGGGTGTTTTTATCGGGAGAGGCTTATTTCGCTGTTGAAAGAGATACAGCACATCCTTTCATTGTTTCCGGTTCATCCGGGGAGATCCGGGTCTTGGGTACAGAGTTCAATATCCGGGATTATGAAGATGAAGAACGGGTTGTGACTACCTTGGTGAAAGGAGCTGTCAGCTATACCGGCAAGAATTTGAAACAGGGGGAAATAGTTATGAAACCCGGAGAACAGGTCAGGGCCGGACGTCGGGGGGAGAAACCGGAATTATTGCAAGTGAATCCTAAAGAATTTATAAGCTGGAAGGACGGCATTTACTTCTTTAACAAAGAATCCCTGGAAGAAATGATGAAGACGGTCGGACGTAACTATGATGTGGAAGTTTTTTTCAATGGAGAAGCTTTAAAAAAATTACGCTTTTCAGGTCAACTGAAAAAATATGAACGGGTAGAAGAATTCCTGCAATTTATAGAAACCGGCGGGGATGTTACCTTTATTGTGAAAGACAGAACTATTACTGTAAATCCGAAATAAAACGATACGACAATTGTAGCAGCAATTGCCGTATCACACTGAAAAATTATTGGATAATTAAACAAATCAAAGTTATGAAAAAAAAATGGTATTACAAACCGGGGCTTTCCTGGGAACGACGAAAAAAATTTTTGTTGGTATTTCTACTGAATGTCTTCCTGTTTTTTGGGGTACAAGCCCAGACACACCGGGTCACTCTGAATGTGAAAGAAACCTCTTTGGAACAGGTGATTAAAGAATTGGAAAAACAGACCGGATTACAATTTTTTTATAGTCAGGATAAAATCGAAAAGATTACCGGTTTATCGTTACAAGCTAAACAAGAAGATTTTAAAACGATTTTGGACCGGTTGTTGAAAAATACTGTCCTTACTTTTACGGTAATGGACGATGTGGTGGTTATTAAAGACCGGGAAAAAACGGTTTCACCGCTTCAGTCGGCTATTCGGGAGATAAAAGGAGTGGTGACGGATGTACAGGGAAACACCTTGCCGGGGGTGACTGTCCGGATCAAAGGGACGACCTTGGGCGGGATAACCGATACCGAAGGTGCCTTTCAGCTCAGTCTTCCTGAGGGAGAAGCAGTTTTACAGTTTTCTTTTGTGGGTATGAAACCTTTGGAGGTCGTCCTCGGGAATCAGGAATTCTTACGGGTGAAACTCGAAGAAGAAAAGGTGGAAATGGACGAAGTGGTCGTTACCGGTATTTTTCGGAAAGCGAAGTCGAGTTATACCGGTGCGGCAACCGTAGTGACGGGAGAAGAACTTAAGCAGTTCGGTAATCGTAACTTGTTGACTTCCTTACGGAATATCGACCCTTCGTTTAATATTGTCGAAAACAATGAATTCGGTTCTAATCCCAATCGGTTACCGGAAATACAGATCCGTGGGAATTCGAGTTTACCGAACGTTGACCAGTTGAAAGACGAAACAAGGGTGAGTATGAATACGCCGTTGGTGGTATTGGATGGGTTTGAGACGAGCCTGGAAAAGTTGTTGGATATCAATGAAAACGAGGTTGAGGCGATCACATTGCTCAAAGATGCTTCGGCTACAGCGATTTATGGGTCGAGGGGAGCCAATGGGGTGATTGTCATTACGACAAAAGCTCCGGCGATGGGAAAATTGCGCGTTACCTATCGGGGAGATTTAAATCTGGAAGTGCCCGACCTGAATTCTTATGATGTGTTAAATGCCTGTCAGAAATTAGAGATAGAGAAAAAAGCCGGTTTGTGGAGCGAGACGAACCTGACAGATTTGGCGACCTATAATAAAATTCTGAATGATATCAATTCCGGGGTAAATACGGATTGGCTGTCCCAGCCTTTACGGGTAGGTGTCGGTCATCGGCATAACTTGCGTTTGGAGGGAGGAGACAAAACCTTTCGTTATGCTGCTTCGATCCAGTATAATGATGTCCAGGGGGTAATGAAAAAATCGTCCCGCCGTACGTTGAACGGCACTTTGAATCTGAGCTATTATTATAAAACCCTGAAATTTACCAATAGCCTGATGTTGGGGTTTAATAAAAGCGAAGAATCGCCTTATGGTAGTTTTAACGATTATGTAAAAATGAATCCCTACTACCGGATATACGATGACTCGGGTAAACTGATCAAAAGTTATATCCGCCAGCATCAGAATCCGTTGTATAATGCTTTGCTGAATACCTACGACCGAAGTGAATATACCGATGTTGTCAATAATTTTTCTATCGAATGGCAGATCATTCCGGATCTGTTGTTACGGGGCCGAATAGGCATAGAACAGAAACATACGGAGCGGAATGTTTTTAAACCTGCCGATCATACTGATTTTGCCGATTATTCTTCTGCCGATGTATTCCGGAAAGGAAGCTACCGCTATATTCCGGGTAAGGAATTTTCTTACGATGCTGGTTTGAATCTGAGTTATTCGGTTACTTTTAAAGAACGACATATGTTGTATGCCGGATTGGATTATAATATTCGTCAAAATAAGATCACAGGATACGATATTCTGGTAGAGGGTTTCAATAATGAAGATTTCGATTTTTTGCCGATGGGTTTGCAATATGCCTCGGGAGTAAAACCAGCTGGTTCTGAAAGCCTGACCCGGGCAATCGGTATGACGGGAGCAATGAATTATACCTACGATAACCGGTATTATATCGATCTTTCGGGGCGTACTGACGGGGCTTCGCAATTCGGTACTTCCCGGCGTTTCGCTCCTTTCTGGTCGACGGGTATCGGTTGGAACCTGCATCAGGAGAAGTTCTTACAGGGAAATCCGATTGTGAATTTTTTGAAATTAAGGGCTTCGGTCGGAATTACCGGTTCTCAGAATTTTGATTCCTACCAGGCTTTGTCGACCTATCGCTATATCACTGACCGACGCTATTATAATTGGATGGGGGCGACGATGATAGGACTGGGAAATGAAGATTTGCAATGGCAGCAAAAGATGAATTATAATGTAGGTGGCGAAATGAAATTAATAGACAACCGTATTTCTTTGGCAGGCGATTTTTATATAGAGACGACGAAAGATTTGGTATCCTCGGTAGATATCCCGATGGCGAACGGATTTACTTCTTATATCGAAAATATCGGTAAAATGCGGAACCGGGGTTACGAACTGAAAGCGACGGTGTTTGTGGTCCGTAATTCAGACCGGGAACTGAGCTGGTCGGTGACCGGTGGTTTGATACACAACGAAAATAAAATATTGGAAGTTTCCGAAGCGTTGCAGGATGCACAAAAGGATTTGGAAGCCGATCAGGGGGCTAATCCCAATATGTTGTATAAAACAGGATATTCTACTAATACGATTTGGGTGGTACGCTCCTTGGGTATTGATCCGAGTACCGGTAGGGAGTTGTATCTGGATCGTTTCGGTGAACCGACCTTTACCTGGGATTCCAGGGATCTGACTGCTTGCGGAGTAGCTGAACCGAAATATCAGGGAAATCTGAGTACGATGTTCCGCTATAAGGGATTCTCTGCGAATCTTTCTTTCGGCTATCGTTTCGGCGGCCAGCTTTATAATTCGACCTTGATCGAGAAAGTTGAAAATACCGATTTCCGGGAGAATGTAGATGCCCGGGTATATAAGGGACGTTGGCAGAAAGCCGGAGATATTGCCGCTTTTAAAGGTTTGCACCTCAAAGATAAAACTTCTAAAACTTCCCGTTTTGTCGAAAATGAGCGGGTGTTTAACTGCCAGAGTGTGACCTTACAATATCTTTTCGATTCCCCCCGTTTGAAAAAAATAGTGGGTATGGAGAATCTGACACTGAATGTCAGTACCTCCGATCTTTTTTATATTTCGTCGGTAAAGAGGGAAAGGGGAACAGCTTATCCTTTTTCACGGCAATTTTCCTTTTCATTGAGTGCAACTTTTTAAAATGAGATATGATGAAAAATAAGATTATATATGCGATAGGATGGGTACTACTCCTGATTGTATCCGGATGTAGCGATTGGTTGTCTGTATCTCCTCGGACAGAAAAGCCGACAGAGCAGCTGTTTGAAACTCAGAATGGCTTCCGGGATGCCCTGACCGGTGCTTATATCGAAATGATGAGCGATAAAAGTTATGGTGAATATCTTACGATGAGTAAGATCGAATATCTGGTTGATTTTTGGGATCCTGAAAAGGGTAGCGGTGAGGAAGCATTGACCCTCCACCGTTATTCCGACGCTCAGGCAGTGACGATGATCGATGCCTTGTACGAACAACAATATAAGGTGATCTTGGCTGTAAATGCCATTTTGGAGTATGTCGATCTTCGGCAAGCGATCTTTGATCCGGGAGCGTATGAAGCCGTAAAGGGAGAATGCCTGGCTTTACGCGCGATGTGCCATCTGGATATTCTACGGCTTTTCGGACCGGTACCGGCAGAGGCGACTTCAGTTCCGATACTTCCCTATGTGGAAACAGTGACTAAAGAATTACACCGGCATGTGAATTTCGACGGCTATAAAGCCCGGTTAATAGCCGATTTGGAAAATGCGGAAGGGTTATTGAAACAACATTTGGAGAAACAATCCGAAATTGAGGAAGATTATTTTAAATACCGGACGATCCGGATGAACTATTATGCGGTAAAAGCCCTTCAAGCCCGCGCTTATCTGTGGTTCGGCGATACTCAGAAGGCTTATGAAGCTGCACAGGCGGTGATTACGGCTAAGGATGAAGACGGGAATCCAAGATTCCGTTTGGGGACAGCCGGTGATTTTAGTGAAGGCCGTTTTACCCTACCTTGTGAACAGGTGTTTTCACTTTATCGGTTTGATTTACAAGATAAATATACCGAATTGTTCAGTGGAGATGGCCTCTATAAAGGAACCAAGGAAACAACGGTAAAGAAAGAATTGTATGGAAATACCGGTTCGGATATCCGGGAAATGAATCTTTGGAATTTGTTGGTGATGGCGAATAAAGCGAGTTATTATGTATGCAATAAATACCAGGTGACGGAGGCTACTTCGGAGAAAGAAGAGGATAAGGTTATTCCGCTTTTGCGATTGAGTGAAATGTATTTAATAGCCATAGAGGCGGGACCGGAAACCGAGGCGCAGCGTTTGTGGAAGGAGTTTTTGTCTGCCCGGAATCTGGTTACTGCAGATTTACCTTCGGATGCTGCGCTGCGGAAAGCGGCTATTATTGCAGAATACCGGAAAGAATTTTATGGGGAAGGCGTTACTTTTTTTCTGCATAAACGTCTGAATTTGCCTAAAAATCAATGGCTTTGGGCTCCTTCTGACTTGGAGGTAAATTATGTTTTGCCTTTACCTGAAACGGAATTGAGTGAAAAATAAAAAGTAAGCAATGAAGATGAAAAAAATGAAAAGGTTTCTGATATCGGGATTACTGGCAGGATGTTGGGCTGCATGTAATTCGAACGATTATAAAATGTATTCCGGTGAAGCTTATATACAATTCTCGGAAACAAAAGATACACTGCAACGTTATTCGTTTTATTTTCAGCCGGAACAGGTGACGGAAGACACAGTCTGGTTTGAAGTGATCACGACAGGATATACTTCTTCCGACCCGCGTAGTTTTAAAGTGGTACAAGGACAGATCGAAGGGCAAAATAATGCTGTGGCCGGCGAACAGTATAAGTTTTTGACGAGATGAATTATTCGGTTGAGGCTGGCAGCGTTAAAGCCAGAGTACCGGTAGTCATTTTCCGGAATAAACTGGCTGAACGGACTACTTATTATTTACGATTGGAAATTGTAGAAAATGACTTCTTTAAGACCGGGGTGAAAACTGAATTGCACCGGACGGTGGTTTTTTCAAAAGATTTACTAAAACCTGCCGGATGGGGAGGATATCTGGAAAGTGTTGTTCTGGGACCTTATAGCATCAATAAACACATGTGGATGATTGAACAGACCGGTAAAAAATGGGATGACGAGTTTCTTACTGCTTTAAATGACGAGCCGGGATCGGATATGTATTGGAGGGACAAATTGAATGAATACCTTTTGGAATACAACCGGCAAGGAAATATTTTATTGGATGATGATAATCGTGAAATTACGGGATTCCCGGAATAAAAAGTAACACTATGAAAAAATATATTTTATTGGCAATCGTGGGGTTGCTGTTGATGTCTTGTTTTGAAGATAAGGGCAATTATAGTTATACAGTCGGAGAACAGATTACGGTTTCCGGAGTAGAAAAGGAGTACTTGCGTTATTTTATGAACGATCGGCTGGTTGTTCGCCCTGAAGTCTGTTCTACCGATCCGGACGCCCGTTTCGAGTATCTGTGGACGATTTCTGCTCAGAGAAGGTTAGGGGATACACTCACTCTGGATAAGGTATTGGATACTCTCGTAAATTGGGAACCCAATCAGAATTATACGCTGGTATTGGCAGTTACGAATATGAATAGCGGATATACTGTTTACCAGGAGGCTGAATTGATCGTAGGTACTCCTTATTCCCGGGGGGGGTATGTCTTGAAGGACGATGGACAACAGACCGATATCGATTTGTATAGCGAACAGGGAAAACTGAGTAATATTCTTTTTGCTGTGAATGGGCAAAATCTGAAAGGGAAAGCACAGAAGTTGTCTTTTATCGCCAGTCATCAGGTGTTTGATGAAGAACAGAATAAGTATACCGCACAAAAAACTTTATTTGCCCTGACCGATCGGGATTTACTGGGAATAGATATTTCCAGGGCCGGGATAAACCGGACCTACGAAAATATATTCTATGAAGTCCCCGAACACCCTCGACCTCAGATGATGTTCGAGACGATGATGTGTAGTTATTTCCTCAACGATGGAAAAGTGTATTCTATTTTCAACATGTCGGATAATAGTGGAAAATTCGGATTGCCGGCTAATATCGGTAAGTTGAAGGAAATTTTCCGGCAAGGTATCCGGGATGTGGAACAATGGGGAGGAGAGGAACCTGATTTTATCCGGGAATGGAAAAGTCGGCTTCGCCGAATGTATTGGGAAGCCATTGTGGCGACTTATAATGTAATGCGTTATGAGCATTGGCAGCGTCCCCGTACGTTATTGCGGGCTATCGGAAGGATGCCCTTCCGGGATACGGCTTTTTTTAAAACTTCTGAAGGGCGGGTGTGGATTTATAATTATCTGTTGGCACAGGAGGAAGAAGGACGTTTTCGGTTTACTCTTTCGGACTATTTACTGAAAAAAGCGAAATGTATTCCCAACCGTTCTATTGGTGAGGAGTATCTATTGAGGGAGTTGAGCAGGCGGGTAGATAACCGGGAATTGCTCTGTCTGTCGGAGACATTGGAGTGTTGTGCTCCCTGGATAAAAAGCAGGAAAGGAAAAATCCTCTTTCAGGAAATTTGCAGCAAAGCCGGCGAACAAATAAAGAACGACACCTTGAATGGTGAAGGATGTGCCTTTATTTTCGAGGACCAGGACGGGGTAAAAGTGAGTTCGGAAACTTTCCGGGGAAAGTATATATATCTGGATATCTGGGCGACCTGGTGTGGACCCTGTAAACAAGAGATGCCCTATATGCAGAAATTGGAGCAACAATACAGGGGTGAAAAGATCGTTTTTGTTTCTCTCTCCATGGATCGGTGGACGGAGAAAGAGAAGTGGAAACTATACCTGGCAGAACATCGGATTCAGGGAGTAACTTTGATTGCTCCGGAGGGATTTAAGAGTTCGTTCATCCGGAAATATGGCGTAACCGGAATCCCCCGTTTCATGTTGATCGGCCCTGACGGTAAGATGATGGCACACAACTGCTGGCGTCCGTCCGATCCCAGAACAGAATTATTGTTGAAAAAATTGTTATCGGCGAAAAACTGACATTAAGGTGCTGGAAGAAGATAATCAACTTTAGATAATAACGGATAAAACGGTTATTATTGTTATTACCGTTTTATCCGTTTCAACCGGTCGGACCATTATTTGATCACCAGCATATCCTTCATCTTTTCTTTGGGAATGGAAATGATGGTGTGGCCACAAGAGTAAGGACCGAGGATATATTGGGCATAAGTAAAATCGACCGTGTGGAGGGTAAGGTTGATGCAGGTGACATTATCCACTGTCGGAGCTTCGAAAGTGAAGCATTTGTCCGGATCTTTCAGATTAGCCTTTAAAAGGGCATTGATATCTGCTGCTTTGTCCAGGTTGAGGATATCTTTATTGGTTAAGAATTTCTGTGTCTTCACATCGTAATTTATAGCATAAAAATCGGTCATCCCATGGGCTCCTCCCAGCATTTCGTACGATAATACCCGGACACTGATGTAATTTTGGTCTGCCAGGAACACCGAATCTTCAATGATCAGTTCGTAGGGAGCTGCTTGCTTGAAACCTGCAGAATTTAAACAGGCAATGTTCTCTTTAGCTTGTTCGATAAAGGCTGCATGAATACCGTTGATCAGCCCGTTGACCTCGTCGTTGAATTTGACACAGCTTTTTTCAGTTTCAGCATCTGTAGTCGAGAAGGCAGGACGGTCGATTTTGATGTCCCATTGTCCGGTCGTGTCGGTCAGATGGATTTGTTTAACATCCAGCTTAATCTCTTTTTTACAAGCCCCTAAAACAAGGACTGCAAATACCAGGGTAAAAAGTTTTGTTTTCATCATTCTGTTTTTTGAAAATTAAAATTGCAATTTACGGTATATCGTAAATCGAATTTGCAAAGTTAACTTTTAACAGATGATTTCCTATATTTTTATAAAAAATATAATCGAAAAATTCAAAACCCGATATGCCGGCGAAAATTGGATCAAATCACTTTTTTCTTCGGAGTCGTGGCAATAAAATCTTTGAGATAAAACGGTTCGAAGTAGGCGACATCGACAAATTCTTGCCGGCCGAACAGCTCCTCTGCAAGGGGGATCATGTGCCGGGCAGAGGTTTCTACTTGCCCCATAAAATGAGCATTAGGAGCGGTAAGGAGCATCCTGACTTTGTCGCTGCCATTTCCGAAAAAATAAATTTTATGTCCGGCCAATAAATCGGCAAACGAATTTTCGTCGACGATTTCTGCTTTGGTATCGATGACCTGTTGGTTGTTACGGTCGAAAAAAGCGGTATAGACTTCCATCCGGCGGGCGTCGATCATCGGGCAATACAGCGCTTCTTCCCGTATCCGTTCCGATACCGATAAGGCCAGTGCTTGTAAGGTCGGTACGGCGATCAGAGGTTTACCTGCTCCGAAACATACTCCTTTCGCCATAGATACTCCGATGCGTAATCCGGTATACGATCCCGGGCCCATACTGATCGCAACGGCATCCAGACAATGGGCATCCATGTGATTGTCTTTTAGGATTTCGTCGATGTAAGTGCCTAATAAAACCGAGTGGTTCAATCCCTCGTTATTTTCTTTCAAGGCAATCATTTTTCCGTCCCGGGCTAAGGCTACCGAGCAGACAGAAGTAGAGGTATCTATATTTAAAATCAAAGCCATAATTAAAGTCGAATGTTTAAAGTCAAGAGCTAAAGATTATTTCCGGATAATTTGAATCTCCCCGCCCATTCCCAGTTTGATAATACTCGAGGGAGCTGCCGGTTTATGATCGTTGCGGCGGTAATCTACGATATAGTCTACTGCATTTTTGATCTCCTCACTGATTTCCCCGAAAAAATGAGGGGAGGGTTCGCCGCTGATATTGGCCGAAGTCGAAACGATGGGTTTATTATAACGGAAAATTAAAGATCGGGTAAATTCTTCCCGCGTAATCCGGATACCGATCGTACCGTCTTCTGCGATCAGATTGGGTGCCAGACGTTTAGCACCCGGATAGATGATAGTTGTCGGTTTGTCGGCCACTTCGATCAAATCGAGGGCTATATCCGGGACGTCGGCATAGGAAGCTATTTTCCCTGCATCGTCCAACAATACAAGCATCGATTTGTTGTCGGCCCGTTTTTTGATGTCATAAATCCGTTTGACAGCTTCCGGATTAGTGGCGTCACAACCCAATCCCCAGATCGTATCGGTCGGATAAAGAATTACACCTCCGTTTTTCAGGATTCCCAGCGTTTTCCGGATTTCCTCTTTGAGTTTATCGTTCATATGATATAGATTTCAAAGGGCGAAAATACGAAGTTTTTCGTTTGTTTTTCGGCTATGAAGGGATTATTTTTCAGTTTAGTTGTGGAATAGTTGGTGGGTATCCGGAGGAAAATATATATTTACACTGTTTTTCTTAAAAAGTTGTTCGGTGGAAGGTGTGACATTGGATATGGAACGTTTCAGGCAAGGAGATAGCTTGATTTTCAAGACCGTTTTCGATGGTCTGTATCATTCGTTGTGCCTTTTTACCAACCGGTTTTTAAATAATCTGGATGCTTCAGAAGATATTGTGCAGGAAGCCTTTTGTGCACTTTGGAATCATCGGGAAGAAATGGAATCAGTTATACACATTAAATCTTTCCTTTATTCCGTGACCCGCAATACTGTCTTGAATTATATAAAACATCAAAAAATCAGGTTACGTTACGAGCAGAGTTTGCACGATTTAGAAGACAAAACTTTATTCGAATATTTCATTATAGAGGAAGAAGTGGAGCGGATATTGCTTAAAACCCAGGAAAATCTTCCGCCCAAATGTAAACGAATTTTCATTCTTGCCATACAAGGCAAAAACAATGATGAGATTGCCAAAGAACTGAATATTTCTGTCAATACCGTAAAAACTCAGAAAAAAATAGCCTACAGAACGCTCAAAGACTACATTTACGAAATCACCTGCCTGCTCTTTTTGCTTCAGAAATGAAGTTTTCTAAACAATTTTTTTTCATTTTTTCACCCACCATATCCGCTTAGTTGTATTACATAAAAAGCGGAAAGAAAATGAAATATTCGAAATACCCATTTTACATCTCACAACTGATAATAAAAAGCCTGAAAGGGCAATTGACGGAAGCCGAGCAAGAGGAGTTGGACCGTTGGTTAACAATAGAGGCAAATCGCGTGTTGTATCTTTCGTTATCCCGAAGAAATTTGGATGACAAGAAAAATCTGTATGGACAGTTACATCCGGAGCGGACTTGGGAACGCCTGGAAAAACGGCTGTATTTAAGAAAGAGATCTTATTTCCGGAACATAATCCGTTATGCTGCTGCTGTTTTGTTATTAGCTATGATCAGCACTGCCGTTTACCTGTATTGGAAACAGTCTCCTTCTGTTTCTATCCCCATGGTTTGGCAGACGGAACCGCTTCCGGGTTCAGCCAGGGCATTTTTGGTTTTTGCATCCGGAGAAACGGTAAATCTGGAAGATGAACGGAACTTCTCTCCACAACAAGATTCTGACGTCAGATTGGATAACAAAGACAACACCCTGACCATCAAATCCGGTCAACCGGCTTCGGTTGCCACGGAAGAGTATCAGACCCTTGTCGTGCCGAGGGGTGGGGAATACAAGCTCGTTCTTGAAGACGGAAGTCGCGTTTATCTGAATTCCAACACAAAGTTGCATTTTCCGTTGGTCTTTGCGGGCGAAAAGAGAGTTGTTCATTTAGAAGGAGAAGCCTATTTTGAAGTAGCTTTCGATTCTCTGAAACCTTTTATCGTAATGACCGGGGGAATGGAAGTCCAGGTATTAGGCACTAAATTCAATATCAAAGCATACACCGATGATCAGGCTATATTCACTACTCTTGTTTCCGGTTCTGTACAAATAAAGGAGCGTGAATCGGCGCATACTGCGCTGTTGCGTCCCGATGAACAATGTATTTATACTACCCACGATGGCCGGATGCGGATTCATACGGTCGACCCGCAAGTTTCTTTAGGATGGATACACGGGCGTTTTGTCTTTGAAAACGAGACATTGGAAGAAATATTAAAACAACTCGGACGTTGGTATGATGTGAAAATATTCTTCCGGGATCCTCAGGTTGCCGGCTATCGCTTTACCGGAAATGTAGGACGTTTCGACCAGATCTCTACCCTTCTCCGCATGATAGAGAAAGCCTACGATATTTCCTTTACTATTAGCGATGACACGGTGATAGTGTCTAAAAAATAGTGTGCGAATTAATACTAAACATTTTGAATTATGAAAAAAATCCGATTAACCATGAAGCTATTGTTATTCTTTAGCTTGGCCTTGGTGTTGAACACTTCGGCTATCCCGAGTAAGGCACAGCAGACGAAAGTGTCGCTGAACCTGAAGGACAAACAGTTGACCGAAGTATTAAAGCTGATACAACAGCAAAGCGGTTTCAACATTCTTTACAGTAATGAGCTGGTGAAAAACAATCGTATGGTAAGTCTTCGTATTGATAGTGACGATATTCACGAAGTTATGCGGGCTTGTCTGCAAGGGAACGCGCTGGACTATGAAATTCAAAACAACACCATCATTATCAAAGCACTTGCAGCCGCACCTCAGGTGCCGCAAGTAGTGAAAGTACGGGGGCATGTTATCGACGCCAAAACCGGACAACCTATGCCGGGGGTTACTGTTGTTGCCATGGACGGAGGCGGTGCCGTAACGGGTGCTGCTACCGATGCCGATGGGTTGTTCACTGTGAATTTGCCGGAAGATATTCGGGAACTGACCTTCACTTTCGTCGGTTATAAGTCCGTCACGCTTCCCGTCCAGACCGATAAAGAGATGACCGTACGCCTGGAAGAGGAAGTCGCTGAGATGGACGAAGTTGTGGTGAACGGCTATTTCACCAAATCCAAAAACAGTTACACCGGTGCAGTAAAAACCATCACCAACGACCAATTGAAATCGGTTTCAAATACCAATATCATTGCAGCTATCAGCGCTCTGACTCCGGGATTGAACTTAGTGGAGCGTAGTGATCTCGGTTCTAATCCCAATCGCGTGCCTGAACTTTTATTACGTGGTATGAGTTCTTTCTCTTCCGGCACGCGTGTTGTGAACCAACCCACCATTATGCTGGACGGGGTGGAAATCAGTATGGAAGAATTATATGACCTCGACATGAACGAAATCGAGAACATCACCGTACTTAAAGATGCCTCCGCAACTGCTTTATACGGAAGCCGCGCCGCCAATGGTGTCATCGTCATCGAGCGTAAAAAACTGGCAGAGGGAAATATCCGGGTCAATTACAACCTTACCGGTAACGTCCAATTCCCTTACCTGAAAGATTACGATCTCTTGAATGCCCGGGAAAAACTGGAATATGAAAAACTTTCCGGACTTTATACCCCAGAACAGGACCGTTGGGGCAGTGTGAATATGGATAAAGAACAATATCGTCTCGATCAGCTATACAACGAACGATACAAAGAAGTAGCCCGTGGAGTAGACAGCGACTGGCTTTCACAGCCTGCCCGCACGGCATTCTCCCATGACCATTCCTTGCGCATCTACGGAGGAGCGTCCAACATCCGTTACGAACTGTCCGGACGTTTCAACAATACGCAAGGAGTCATGAAAGACGACTATCGCCGCCGGTATGCTCTCGGGTTCAAATTGGAATACCACTTGCCCAACCAACTGACTTTCTCCAATCGTACCAACTACAACGAAACGGACACGAAAGATACCCCCTATGGCAGCTTCCGCAACTGGATCGACCAAAATCCTTATGACCGGATATACGATGAATACGGCAATCCCAACAGAAACCTCTCGTGGGACAACTGGAATCCGATGATAGACGCCAAATTGGGTAATTTCACATTGAATAGCAACAAAAGCATTACCAATACAACAGACATACGCTGGGATATCAATGATTTGTTCCGCATTACCGGTAACTTCAATATCGCCGTTTCTGAAGGCAACGGAGAAAAATACATATCGCCCGATTCCAAAGCATTCAAAGATGAGACGGATATCACCAAAAAAGGACGCTTGGAAATCAGCAACAGCCGCTCGGTGGACTGGGCGGGGAATATCAACGGCGCTTTCAATAAGCTGACGGAAAACAACAGTTTAATCAGTATGATTATCGGAGCGGAAATCCGCAAGAACAGAAGTGAGAACTCCTCTCTGAAAGCCGCTGGATTCTATGACGATGCTTTGAACTTCATAGGTCATGCCACCGGGTATCCGACAGACAGCAAGAACAAACCTTCCGGGAATCAGGACCTCAGTACGGAAGTCGGCTTCTTTGCCAATGCTAACTATATGTATAACAATCGCTACTATGCCGATTTTGTATACCGTCTTTCCGGTTCCTCTAAATTTGGAAGCAACCAACGGTATGGGCAATTTTGGTCTGGGGGGCTCGGTTGGAACCTGCACAATGAAAATTTCCTGAAATTCGAGAAGTTGAATTTGTTGAAAATACGTGGTAGCGTGGGGTATACGGGTAAAGTCAATTTCGAGCCTTTCCAGTCTATCACCATGTACAAATACGAAAACACCTTGGAATATTTGCATGGTATCGGCGCCATTCCGCAAACCATCGGTAACGATGATTTGAAATGGGAGCGGGAATTTTCCTACAATATCGGTGCAGATATCAGCCTTTTCGATCGCAGGTTGAACGCCACCCTCGATTTTTATCTCAAAAGGACGAAAGACTTAGTGCTGGATGCCAGTATCGCTCCGTCTACCGGGGTGGTCAGTGGTAAACAAAACATCGGGGAGATGGAAAACAAAGGCTTCGAATTTTCTGTCGACGGGTTTATCATTCAGCGGAATGACGTATGGTGGCAATTGGGGATGAACGGTTCCACCAATAAAAACCGTATCCTGAAAATCAGTAATGCCTTGAAACGTCAGAATGAACTGAACAATGACGTGGCTCCAACCCGTCAGACTCCTGCTCCGCTGGCACAGTATGAAGAGGGCGAATCGACTTCCGCCCTGAAAGTCGTGCGGTCGGCAGGTATCGACCCGGCTACCGGACGCGAGGTGTTCATCAAATTGGACGGTACCCGCACTTTCACCTACTCGGCGGACGATAAAGTGGTTGTCGGCGATACCGACCCCCGTTTTTACGGCAATGTCTATACCAATGTTTTCTATAAAGGTTTCAGTCTTTATATTATGGGCTCTTTCAAATGCGGCGGTTATCTTTATAATGTGACCCGGGCCAGCCGTGTGGAAGGGACTACAGGGCGGACTAATGTGGATCGCCGTGCATTTGACAGCCGTTGGAAGGAGGTCGGCGATATTGCCCTGTATCGCAATATCACCGAACACAGCGTTCCACAGCAGACCGACCGTTTTGTGGAAAAAGAAAACGTGCTCACCATCACTTCCGTGAATCTTGGATACGAATTTCCGCAACGTATCTGTCAGAAGATGATGCTCCGAAATCTGCGCTTGGGCGTTAATCTGTCGGATATCCTGCGCTTTTCGAACGTGAAAGTCGAACGGGGGCTCGATTATCTCTACGGCAACGGATTTGAATTTACCTTAAGTACCACTTTCTAATTTCAGAATCATGAAACTCAATATAAAAAATATGATTTGCGGGCTTGGCCTCATGGTGTTGGCTACCTCGTGCGACAATTTTCTCGATGTACACCCCAAAGGAGAGATAGTCGGCAAAGACCTCCTCTCTGAACGCAAAGGTTTTGAAAACGCCCTTTACGGGGTTTATGCTTCCATGCGCAATGACAAAGCTTATGGCGCTTATATGACTTATTATGTCATGGATGTGCTGGCACAGTATTTCAATTGTCCGGGCAACAGTGACATTACGGACCTGTCTGCCTTCAAATACAAGGAGAATCCGGAAGTTACCAAGGTGTTTTCCGATATTTGGAGCACCATGTATCAGAATATCTCGTATGCCAACAATATTTTGGTTAATCTGGAAAACCAATCTCCCGAGACCCTTGAATTTTACGACATCTATAAAGGGGAGGCCTTAGGACTTCGTGCCTATATGCATTTCGACCTTCTGCGTCTCTATGCCGACCAGGCAACCGACGCCAAGACCCGCGGTATCGTTTATAATACGGCATTCTCTCTGAAACCGTCGGATATACTGCCCAAAACAAAAGTGTACGAGCGCATTATTGCAGACCTGCGTGCGGCTGAGAAATTGTTGGACAACGAAAAACTTTATGAGGCGGCTTCCCCGGAAGACGGTTTCTTTCTGGACCAGTCCATCCACTTTAATCTTCAGGCAGCGCGTGCCACGCTGGCCCGTGTATACCTCACTCAGGGGAATATCGACAGTGCTTTCTATTATGCCGATAAAGTCATCCGTGAAGGCGGTTTGGAATTAGTGGAAAAAACTGAAATCGCAGGGGATGTTATCGGTGCCCTTTCGCAAAAAGAAACCATTTTCGGGTTGTATGCCAAAGAGAGTTTTTACACCCGTACGAAAGAAGATTTGTATGACGCTGTTTCTTTCAAAAGTCTCAACCCGTGGAACGGTATCGCCACCGTGTATCAGCAGGGAGGCGGAGAAAACGATTATCGTTGGGCGGCCTGGTTCCAGACCATCAGCAATAACCTCCGGTTTGTCAAACTGACAGACCCTTATCAACTGAGTACCGGCAATAATCGTCCGGCTGGACAGATTCCGGGTGTTAACCTGATCCGGTTGCCGGAGATGTATTACATCGCTGCCGAATGTCTCTTGCGCAAAAATGATCCGAAAGCCGCCGATTATTTTAATGCCGTATTGGAAAGCCGCGGGCTTGTGGCATTGGATGACCGCATACCCGCCGAATCGCTGACCATAGAAAAAATCACACAAGAACGCTACAAGGAATTTGTCGGTGAAGGACAGACTTTTTTCAATATGAAGCGTCTTAACCTCGACATTCAGGCTATCACGGGCGAGATTCTCCCGGCCGCCAATAGTATCTATACGGTACCTGTCCCCGAGGAGGAATTCAACTATCGAAACGAAGTCTATGATGTTAAACAATAAAACAGAAAACCATGAAACATACGATATTATTTCTATTCATCGGCTTGTGTATAGCCTCTTGCCATGAAACGGATTATCCGACTTTCGATGACTCGGTTATCGACATCTATTTCACCCAGGACTCCGTTAACTACTCTTTCGGTGTGACTCCGTTGAGTACCACAGAGCATGTGGTTGAGCTTCCGGTACGCATTATCGGGGCATCTGTGAAAGAGGTGGCCCGTAACTTTAAAATCGAGGTAGTAGATAAACGCACCAATGCCGAATCGCCTTTGCATTATACGGTGCCGGAACAACTCACCCTGGAGAAAGATTCCGTTAATGCCGTAGTGCCTGTTACCCTCAAACGCTCTGCCCTCGGAGACACCGAATGGACGGTAGCGTTCCGCCTGTTGCCGAACGATTATTTCAATCCCACGGCACAAACCGAGAAAGAAATCAGTTGCGAAGCCATCATCACTTTCAATAATGTTGTCAGCAAACCGAACTGGACGACGTGGAACGGAAGTTTTGGCTGGTCGGAAAGTAATATGGGGCCCTGGAATCCGGTGGTGTATGTCACTTTCATGGATTTTTTCCACCGGTTGGAAGAGACGTTGCCGGCAACCTATAGAGCGCTGGTGGAAAGATACGGAGAGAATTTGGATCAAAAATACAATACCGGTTGGGGAGAACAGGATTTCGGAGGTTGGGACTGGGATTTTAACTATGCTCTTCAGAAATACGTATGCGGCCCTATGTATGAATACTTTCAGGCACATCCGGAATTGGGTGTGACCACCTTTCCGAAGCCCAATGTATAATAACCGAAAAAGAAAAATATCATGAAAACATTGAAATATCTGTTCTTTATCCTTTGCTTGCCGTTGTTTGCCGGCTGTTTCGAAGATGAAACGACTGTGGATACGGTGCGCATTTCAGAAATCAGTATCGACACGCTGAAAATGCAGAAAGTCTACAACATCGACCAAAACGAGGAATTGCTTATTCCTACTGAAGGGTTGGTCAGCCAAAGCGAACGGCAATTGCCCCTTACGTATGAATGGGAGGTGAATTACAAATTTTATTCCGACTCCTCCGCACTTCGTTTTACGGGTAATGAATTGGGGGCGTTCCCGGCACGGTTGAAAATCAGCAACGAGCACGGCAGCAGTTTTTACGAATTTACCCTGAACATCAATTCCGCCTACGAAAAAGGTATCGCTATCCTGAGTGACAACTCCGAAGGTGAACCTTTGCTTTCCATTATGCGGGAATTGAGCGACAGGGAAATTGCCGAAGGGAAAAAGCGTTTTTTCACGACCAATTGCTTGGCGGTGAATAATCCGGGCGTGGAATTTCCACGCCAGCCCACCGACTTCAGACAACGGGACAAACAACTTTTTATCAGTTTTAAGGATAAGCCTTCCGTATATGCCTTGAACAGTAAAATGCTGAACGTGGAGAATATCATTACCGACGGCAATCCGGATTTCATTCCGGAGCGATTGCTTGTCGTGGATGGAACGGGTGCGGCGTCGCCTGTTATATCGGAAAGCCGTAAAATATATAAAATGGCCACATTGGAAGGATTGATTGTAAATTATGGCCGGCAAATGGCGTCTACCTACGATAAAAATGTGGTTTTGGCAAAAGGGTTAGGTTATCAGGATGCGATTATCTTTTGGGATATGGAAAAAGAGACTATTGTCGATTTCTACAATTATTACTATGAATATTCGGCTGCCGACCAAGGATTGGATTTCAGAGGTCATTCTCCGATAGCGCTTTATGAGCGGGATGGAAATTATTTTACCATGATTACTTGCAAAGACGGTGTCTTTATGAAAACCTCTATTGCATATACCTGGACAATATGGAATAGCGATTACACCCAACAAAGTTTCGGACTATCCGATAATCAAGTGGTCATTAACGGTACTCCGGCACTCACTTCGGAAAGCCCTTATGTTTCCAACACGACCTACCAATGTTTGTTTTATGCTTCCGGCAATAAAATCTATCGTTGGTATTACAATACCGCCACTTCGTTCCCGACCGAACCTTGGCGCACGTTGGATGACTTGGAAGGGGCTGAAATTACCAGTCTTGCCGTCAGTCCGGATAACCAGCAGCTTTATGTTGGCGTCTATCAACCTCAGGCAAGTGGTTTGAACGGTTCGTTTTATCTGTTGAATTGCAACACCGGTAAAAACGAAGGAGATTCTCCCTATTTGAACGTGGCATACAAGCCCTTGAAAGTAGTTTATAAACCCCGGTAATTATTTTCTTATTGCGAACTGGAGAATGTGCCTTGAGAGGAAAAGTCTTTCGGCGCGTTCTCCTCTTTTTGAAACAATATCCATGAAAAAGACATTCATTTATCTCTTCATCCTGCTTTGTTTTGCTTGTCGGAACAAACAGGAGTATACTCTTTGCGGCACTCTCTATATGGACAGCAATACCGTTGTCGATATGCTCGGTATTCAGATGGAGGACACACTACTCTATGTTAAGGTGGATAGTGCCGGGTATTTTTCCACAACTATTCCTTTTCGGGAGGTGGTTTTTTGTAATCTCTTCGGCGTAGCTGTCACCGGGGAAGAGCGCTGGCAATTCGTGACTCCTGTCGCCCTGCAAGCCAATGCCTCCGTAGACCTTGATTTCCATCTTACCGGCGGCCAGACGTCCATCGGTGCTACAGATCCGGACAACCGGGCATTGCAGGCCTTCCGGGAATGGTCGCTCAACCAAAGCCGAACCCTTTGGAGCAATCCGCCTGCCGGAACGGAACTCGCTTCCCGCCTCGCCCGGTTTCCATGCGAAGTCCAACGTATTACCGAACGGGAGCGGCTCGATTCAACGACTGCCGGTTACCTTTCCGCCTGGGCAAACATCGAATGTCTGAATCTTGCCCACGGATTGTTCCGCGACAGCATACCTGCAGCGCTCGCCTCCGCTTTGCCTGTCATCTCCCAGGCCCTGGATGTGCCTTATTGGAAACTGTTATACGGCAGTGACCTCTATATCAGCGAATACTTGCAACAAAACGCCCCGGAACCCGAAGACCAAATCCGTCTCCTGCAAGAGCGGTTCCGCATTTCTTCCATCCGGGAAAACATCACCCGGAGAATCATCGAAGACTACATCCGCCGGCATCCTTATTCCGGGGAGCATCTGGCACGCCTCGACAAACTTTGCAGTGACCGACCCGATAAGGAACAACTTATCCGGAAATTTCGCGACAAACGTTATGCCTCTCCCGGTGCTCCCTTGCCCGACGCTGTATTTGAAGATAAGAACGGTCAGGAGCATCGTCTCACTGAATTTGCCGGCAAATATATCTACATTGATCTTTGGGCATCGTGGTGCGCTCCCTGTGTGGCGGAAGTCCCCCACCTCCAGAAATTGGAAAAGGATTTGAACCGTCGGGACATTGTATTTGTCAGCATTTCTTTGGATACCAAACGCGAAAACTGGGAAAAGCAAATGGAACAGCTCCATATGCACGGAAATCAATGGCTCGTCCGCGACGAGGCTTTCGCCGATATGATGAATGTCAAAGGCATTCCCCATTTCCTGCTCTATGGAAAAGACGGGACATTGCTGGATTATAAAACAGCCCGTCCTTCATCGGGTGACCTGCTGAAAAGCAGACTCGAGCATCTGCCTTGATTGTCTTTGCGGATTTAGATTCCGATTCATTGCCAAATATTCCGGGGAAAGGTATCAGGCATCTTTTTATACTAGATGCCTGATAAGTTCTTCCCGGTCGCCGTAAAGCATATCGATCATTGGAATTTCGATGAGAGAGTAGCAGCCCGGTTGCTGGCGTATGGTGGCACGGGCGGCCGATACCATGATTTGTGCCGTCAGGGCCGGGTTGTTGATGTGCATGTTGAATTCAAACAACTGGTTTTGCGTTTTACCGGATACCCCTTTCCGGGTGAGGTTCACGCCGTGCCCCATGTCGAGCAATGTGTCTACGTTTTCCACCTGCATCACGTGGGTTTCGTCATGGGCGAAATAGGGATCGTTTTTGATCTTTTGTGCAACTTCACCGAAGGGATATCCTTCCTGAAGTTCGATATATACCATTCTGCGATGAATCCCGGTTCCCGTGGGGATAGTCATAGACAGGGCGGCCTTTACTCCTTCGATTGCTTTAACGGCTACTGTATGTCCCATACTCATGCCCGGACCGAAGTTGGTATAAGTCAACCCCTTGGGTGCACAGGCTTCCAATAATGCGCGTATTACGGAATCCGTCCCCGGGTCCCAGCCGGCCGACATAATGGACACTGCATGGTGTTTGCGGGCCACTTCTCCCAAAGTGCGGTGTAAATCGACGGTTTGAGTGTGTATGTCGAAACTGTCTACCGTATTGATACCTAGCCGGAGGGCTTCGGTTGCATAGTGTTCCACGCTGCGGGTCGGGTTACATAAAATAGCTACCTGAACCCCTTCCAAATCCTGCAGATGGCTTACTACTTTGTATTTGTCCAATTCTGCCGGTACATCGGCGGCATTCCGGCGCACAACACCCACGATCTCGAAATCGGGAGCAACTTGAAGAGCTTCTATTACATATCTCCCGATATTGCCGTATCCGATAACGGCTGCTTTAATTTTCTCCATATATTTCTAATCTTAATAATCTGAATCTGTTTTATATCTCTTATACCGGCACGTCGAATTCCCGTAATGCACTGTTCAACGAGGTTTTCAGGTCGGTAGATGCTTTTCTTTTTCCGATGATCAGCGCACAAGGCACTTCGTATTCGCCGGCAGGAAATTGTTTTTTTCGGGAACCGGGGATCACGACGGACCGGGCCGGCACATAACCCTGGTATTCTATCGGTTCATTTCCCGTGACGTCGATGATCCTGGTCGAGGCGGTGATTACCGTATTCGCACCCAGCACGACTTCTTCTTCCAGATGGGCACCTTCCACAATAATACAACGCGAACCGATGAAGCAGTTGTCCTCGATAATGACCGGTGCAGCTTGTACCGGTTCCAATACTCCTCCGATTCCGACTCCTCCGCTGAGATGTACATTTTTCCCGATCTGGGCACACGAACCGACAGTCGCCCAGGTGTCTACCATCGTTCCCGAATCGACATAAGCACCGATATTGACATAGGAAGGCATCATCACCACTCCCGGGGCGACATAGGCTCCATAGCGGGCGGCAGCCGGAGGAACTACCCGTACTCCTAATTCTGCATAATCTTGTTTGAGCCGGATCTTATCGTGATACTCGAATGGTCCCGTGGTCATGGTCGACATGGGTTGGGTTGGAAAATATAAGATAACCGCTTTTTTTACCCATTCGTTCACTTGCCAACCTTCGTCGGTTGGAGTAGCCGTGCGCAATTTCCCTTTGTCCAGTAACCCGATTACCTGATCGATAGCCGACCGGGTCTCTTCTTTCTTCAATAATTCCCGGTTCTCCCAGGCTGCTTCAATGATTTTTCTGATTGCTGTATACATTTCTAACTCGTTTTTTGTCGGACGAAAGTGCCTATGCCCAGGATGTCTCTGGAATTGCAAATTTCGCAATAATTTGTTGTACGACAAAAACTGTTCCCCGGATTGTTAATCGTCTAACCGATTTTTCCCGCGATGTGTAGAATAAAACATAGATCAATAAAAAAATATATATACCTTTGTTCCCTCACCGTATGCGTGTCGTAAAAGTTTAATTATTTAATGTGCTATGCTGAAAAAGATTCCTCATACTTATACGATTATTTTTTCGATTATTCTGCTTTGTGCCGTCTTGTCCTGGATTATTCCGGCGGGAGAGTATAGTCGCCATACCGTCGAGGTCAACGGAACGACCCGGTCGGTGATTGTCGATAATTCTTATCATGCGGTGGAATCGGTTCCACAGACCTGGCAGGTATTTTCCGCTTTGTTGCAAGGATTTGAGAAGCAGGCCGGAATCATAGCCTTTTTACTGATTATCGGCGGGGCTTTTCAGATTATGAACAATAGCCGGGCGATCGATGTCGGGATTTTTTCTTTTTTGCGTTTTACGCAGGGATTGGAACGGCATCGTTTTATGAAGCGGATCGGGGTGAACAATCTGGTGATCGCTATGATTATCTTCTTGTTCAGTATGTTCGGGGCTGTTTTCGGTATGAGCGAAGAAACGCTGGCTTTTGTGATTATCATTGTACCTTTGGCTATTTCGATGGGGTATGATTCGATTACCGGATTGTGTATGGTCTATGTTGCGGCCCACGTGGGATTTGCCGGAGCGATCCTGAATCCGTTTACCATCGGTATCGCTCAGGGACTTTCCGGTTTACCTTTGTTTTCCGGTTTTGAATACCGCTTGTTTTGCTGGTTTTTGCTCACCGTGATTTTAGTTGCCTGTGTGTTGATCTATGCGGCCCGGGTGAAACGCAATCCGACCCTTTCCCCGATGTATCGGGCCGACGAATATTGGCGGAATCGCCGTACCGAAAGTGGCGAAGAGGTTGCTTATACGATCCCGGTGGCTTCTTATATCGTGTATGGATTGATTCTCGTGTCTCTGATTATTTTTGCTGTCGTTTATCCGGTTACTACTTTTAGTTTGGGGAATGCTTCGGTCACTTTTTATGCTGTACCGGTCGGTACGGTTTTGTTCGCTTTGTTCGGATGGTTGGGGCTACGGAAATCTTTCCATTTTTTTATCCTTTCTATCCTGGCTTTTACGGTCATTTTTCTGGTGATCGGAGTGATGGGGCATGGTTGGTATCTGCCCGAAATTTCGGCGATTTTTCTGGCGATGGGAGTGTTGACGGGGTATGCTGCGGGCAAAGATACCGACAGCATCATCAAATTGTTTCTCGAAGGAGCTAAAGATATCTTATCGGCGGCTATTGTGGTCGGACTGGCCGGAGGAATCATCCAGATTTTGCAGGACGGGCGTATTATCGATCCTATATTACATGCCTTGGCTTCTCTGATGAACGAGGCCGGAAGAGTGGCTTCGGTTGGTGCGATGTATGTAATTCAGACGCTGATCAATATCATCATCCCTTCGGGATCGGCCAAAGCTGCTTTGACGATGCCGATTATGGCTCCCTTCTCGGATGTCATCGGTATTTCCCGGCAGGCTACAGTGATGGCTTTCCAGTTCGGTGATGGCTTTACCAATATGATCACGCCCACCTCCGCCGTATTGATCGGTGCTTTGGGAATCGCCCGCATTCCCTATGAGGTGTGGGTAAAATGGTTTGCCAAAATCCTCCTGTTGTTTGTCGTCCTGGGTTTTCTGTTACTGATACCCACAGTAGTCATGCAGTTGCCTGGGTTTTGAAAATCTTAAGCTTTAATGATGTATTTTTGTCTAAATAAATGCTGAAGTAAAAATGGAGAAATTTGCTGCAATAGATTTCGAGACAGCCAATTGGCAGCAGACCAGTGTTTGTTCGGTGGGGATCGTCGTGATGAACCGGGGGGTGATCGAAGACCGGTTTTACAGTCTGATTCATCCTGCACCGAATTTTTATTCCCGGCGTAATACAGCTATTCACGGTTTGAGTCGGGAGGATACCGAGGAAGCTCTGGCTTTTCCTACGGTATGGCGGGAAATTGCTCCGATGATTGAAGGGATACCTTTGGTGGCTCACAATAGCATGTTCGACGAGGGATGCCTGAAAGCTGTCTTTCGGCTTTACGAAATGGATTATCCCGGTTACTCCTTTTACTGTACCTACCGCCTTTCCCGGAAATTATTTAAAGGACTGGAAAATTATCAGTTGCATACCGTTTCTTCCTTTTGCGGATATGACCTGAAAAATCATCATCATGCCCTGGCCGATGCCGAGGCTGCAGCTGTCATTATGCAATCCATTTTGCAGCAATGTCCCGATTTATAGTAGAATTATTCAGTCGTACATTTGTACATTAATTAATAATTCGATAATTTATAACTTTGAAAAGGCATGGACAAAGCCCGATTTTTCTTTGGTTTCTTGAAGCCGTAAGTAACGTTCAGTCCCCATGCCTTTACACTGGCTTTTTCTATCACTGACGAACGGAGTGAGGAGTTCCGCCGGTCAGAGAAAGAAAGCCTTAGCGGACCGTTCCAGACGACCCGGTCTGACGGTATAAAACCCGAAATCGGAATAGAAAGAAAAAATATATCTGCGTTTAAGGTAAACATGTATATAAACACCTTCTTTTATACCAGTGTTTCTAGGAAAGGTGTTTGCCGGTATTATTTCCGGAGGCGTCTATCAGCAAATGTCGGATAAAGTAGTTATGGCGCGGAAACTAGTAGCAGAGAAGGGCTTACAACTATCGGATCAGCTTTCGAACAATGCTTATTTTGAAGAAGTAGCCCGGCAATTCCAGCTATCGGGTCAAGAATTAACTCATTTATTCTGGGAGAAATGCAATCCTTCCGGGATATGGGTGGTTATATTGGCAATGGGTTTTGTTCAAACCTATTTCTCTGGATATACGATAGATTAGCAATCCGGAAAATTCAGGCCCGGTTATGATGTCCGGCCAATAGTTGCGGCAAATACTTTTGTAAAGCCGACATATCCGGATAGATCAAGTCAGCTCCGGCCTCTTGCAATTGTTTTTCAGGAATAGGCCCTGTATTCACGGCGATAGTGAAAACTCCAGCCGCTACACCGGCTTTTACCCCCAAAGGTGCATTTTCTATAATGAAAGCTTCGTCGGGCATAGCATGTGCTTTTTTCAGGCCTTTCAGGTAAGGTTCCGGATGGGGTTTACCATGCTCGACATCGAAAGCAGTCACCAAAGTCGAAGCATCGACAAAACCGGCATATTCTTCGGTCAACCGTTTTAACAACGATTGTTGACCGGAACCGGTAACGACAACGGGCAATAAACCGTGCTCCCGGACGATCTTCAAAACCTCTTTGGCCCCTGGCATAGGCCTGGCCTCAGGCAACTCATTAAAATATTTACTTTTTAAGGTATATAGTTCTTCAATCTCCTGTTTAGTCGCTTGCCGATGATAGGTCCGCTCAAAAATCAAATTAATTGTCCATTCGGCTGTAGCTCCCTCATATTGATAAAATTCATCTCTTTCACAAGGGATCTTCCGGGAAGACAAAGCTCTATACCAAGCTAACGTATGATTCTTCATCGAATCGAATAATACGCCGTCCATATCGAAGAGTACAGCTTTCAACAGATGCCCTTTTTTTATCTCGACCATAATAAAACACAGTTCGATAGCAAAACGAAAAACAAACGAATTTGTTCGTTTAGCTTAGTATAAATAAAATCGTATTCCCCATTCTCACCGACCCAATAATAAATTCAATCGACGGCAGGAACTTTATCTTCAGTTATAATCATCAATTAGAGAACAAATATACGAAAACTCGCTCACATACAGATGGCTTTGGAGAAAATAATGCAAAGTGTTTGAAATCGAAAGAAGTACATAGTTTTGTACCAGATCCTTCTATTAGTGGCTTTTGATCATTTTGAGGGAGGAGACAGGAGAACAAATTTGCTATGTCTGCTGATGCAAACTTAGTCACATGCGATGATACGAAAAAGGCGGATACACATCTATGTACCCGCCATGTTAAAAATCAATATATTGTTCCTGTTTACGGCAACACAATGTTGAAGTTAGGATCTGCCGGTTCGCAGGCACTACGGATAATATCTATAGCTTTGGTGTCTCCGGTAGTTTTCACCTTGTTCGTCTTATGCAAAGTTTGTAAATCCGTTCTGCCGAAGAACAGTTTGACGAAATCCATTTTCGCAATCTCCATGGTCAGGTCAGCTTTTTTATCCTGGCTGCCAAGGCGGTGATTCAACACCCCATTATTGAGCATCAGCATCACCTTCTCTTTCGTATCTGTGAAGTTAATGTTGATAACAGCTTCCTTTCCGCCAGCTTTCTCCCCGTTCAACTGGATGGCGCAGTAGTCGAGCAAAGTGCCCATATCCATCTGGGACAATACACCGTCATTGATGAGTTTTGATGTGTAAGGCACATTCTTCTTGAATAAATCTTGAGCCCCAGTCAAGTAGAAGTTACGCCACGGACCGCTTTCCGCCTGATAGCCTAATTGGGAATATGTGTCGGCCAACAACTGGCGTGCTTCTTTGTTTTCGGGTTCGGCAAAAACGAGATTATCCAGTAGCGTAGCTACCCAGCGGTATTCACCTTTGGCATACGAGGCCTTGGCCACTTCGAGCACTTTATCTGCACCACCTATAGCTTCTACATACTTGGCACCCAATTCCGAAGGGGGCAGCGGGTTAAGATGTGCCGGATTGCCATCGAACCAGCCGAAGTAAAGGTCATACTGCGCCTTGACGTTGTGGCTCAGCGTACCGTAGTAGCCACGGCAGTTGAACTGCGATGCCAGCGAAGCGGGGAGTTTCATCTCTTCGGCAATTTCATCAGGAGTCAGCCCACGGTTAGCCAAATGCAGGGTCTGGTCGTGCAGATAGCGATACATATCACGTTGAGCTTCCCAGTAGTTCACGATGCGTTCATTGCCCCAAGTGGGCCAGTGATGGGTGGAGAATGACACCTCCACCTGGTCTCCGTAACGTTCGATAGCCGTATCCACCGCCTTACTCCACAGCAGTCCGTTGCGCACTTTCGCACCACGCAACGTTTGCAGATTATGCATGTTGTGCGTCATATCTTCTGCCGTACAGAAGGCTTTCAATTGCGGAAGCCAAATCATGATTTCCACGGGAGCTTCTGTGTCAAGTACATAGACAAACTCCATCTCCACGCCGTCAATGGTATGTTTCTCTCCGGTGTTTGCTATTTCAATGGTAGGGCGGGCGATACCTTTGCTACCCGTTGACATACGCTGTCCCAGACCACAACCCAATGTACCTTTTTCACCCGGTTGCAATTGCAAACCATACATATAAGTGGCACGGCGGGTCATAGCCACTCCGGCCAGCACGTTTTCGTTTTGTGCCGAGGCCATGAAGCCTTTGGGAGCGATGATGTCGAAATCCTTTTTAGATGAAGCCTCCTTCACCGCAGCGATACCTCCGTAATGGTCGCCATGAGGGTGGGTGAAAATTACGCCTTGTACAGGTAGGTCTGCCACATGCTTCTTAATGAGGTCATAGCCCGCCTTGGCAGCGGCATCTGTAGTCGTCACGTCAATGATAATCCAACCATTGTCAGAACGGATGAAAGTCATGTTGGCTATGTCGAATCCTCTCACCTGGTAAAGTTTGTCGGGTATCACTTCAAACAGTCCGTTTATGCGGTTGAGTTGCGACTGTCTCCACAGACTCGGGTTGGCTGTCTGAGGAGTATTGCTCTTCAGAAAATCCCATTCTTCCACAGAATAAGAAACTTTGCCTTCTTTGTCCAGTACAGCGTTTCCATCGATACTTGCGATAAAGCCCCGGTTGGCATCTTCATAATCCTGACGGTCGTTGAAATTCAGTTCCGTCTTTACAGCTTCGTTGGCACGGATAGTGTGTTCCGTAGCCGATTTCTGCGCCAAAAGAACTGACGGAATAACCGTCAGTGAGAGCGCCATAGTCAATAACTTTTTGTTCATTGTCATCTGATTTGATTTCGATACAAAGTAACGGAGATTTTTCACGCTTGTAAATGTGCTTTTCTGTATTTCATTTGTATATTCGTACGATTATTGAGGATTAAATAGTTTATTGACCCTATTTGCATGTTTATTTGTATGATTCAGCCTATATTTACATTCGATAAATTACTTCAACGTTTGCAGTTGGGTAAAGAGGTGACTCCTTTCGTGATTTGGCGCGAAAATGACCTTTTCGGCACACACGATAATCCGGTAAAGATAGACATACCCTGTCTTTTTTTGTGTCTGGATGGAGAAATGCAATTGGATATCAACTTACAGTCCTATCGCTTCAACCGTGAACACCTGTTGTGTTTCATCGCCCCCTGTGCCTGTCGTATTGTAAGTCGTAGCCCCGGCTTCCGATGTGTGGGGCTGTTGCTTTCCAAATCTTTTTGGAGGCAGCTTGTTTTAGCAGAACGTACCTTGGGAAAGATTGCGATACGTGATGCTTTCATTGCCGTCAATGATGATGAGCACGGGCGGTTGACTCGCTTCTACGAGCTCCTATGTCTTTGCGCCGATGCTCCTGGTTTGAGAGATTCCGCAGATACTCTTTATCCGCTCATCCTGGGTATGTTCTGTCAAGTACGTAATATCTGTCGGCGGCTGGAAGACACTGCCACTCCCGCGTCGCACAGTGAGAAGATCTTTTATGATTTCCTCGATTTGCTACACACCCATTACCGTAAGCAACGGCGCGTATCATTTTATGCCGGCGAACTTTCACTGACACCCCGCCATCTTACTACTGTAATCCGACTGGTGAGCGGACGCAGTGCCGCACGGTGGATAGAGGAATACATTGTGCTCGAAGCACAGATTCTGTTGCGTAATTCACCAATGGCCATTAAGGAAATAGCCTACGAATTAGGGTTTAATGAACAATCACTTTTTTCCAAATATTTCAGTCGTGTTTCGGGTAGTTCCCCCGAAAGCTATCGTCGTTCTTCTACAGCATAGAGCATCCGGTTAGACCGGACGGTTTTAGTTTACTTTCTGGATTTTCAATAAAACCATTATCCAAAGCCAGTTGGATAATGGTTTTCTATCTGCAGTGATTTCCCCGGGGTGGCGGCTCCTTTCGTCGGTCGGTGGAGATACGAAGCGAATCAGTTGTATTATGAGATGGAGGTGACTGCCGGAATTTATAACCTGTGTTTTTATTCCGTGAAAGATACGCTTGGAAATGAGTTGTGGTGTGGAGTTACACGTTTCCGGATGAAAAAAGAAGGCGATAAGCTGATTTGCGAAGAGTTGGATACCCGGCAAAATGAATTGGGGATCGGGGAATGGCAATCGGTAGATCCAAATGAATTGCGGATAAAGATATGGGATAACGGTAATCCGGAAGAAGCCGGAACCGTACGTATTTATCGGCGCCTGAATGAGGAAGGATAAAAGTGACGGGGGTACAAACGTTCTAAATACGGAAAAAAGGCACTAAATAATTTTTTTAATCCTTTGAAAGGGTTAAATTTGTTCGTTTTTTCAAACAAACAGTTACAGTTAAATATATAAATTATGGCAGAAAAAGAAAATTGTAAGCTTTTCAGTGAGTTTGCGCCGAACACAATGCAAGAGTGGATCGACAAAGTCACTGTCGACCTGAAAGGGGCCGATTTCAATAAAAAGCTTGTATGGAGAACCAATGAGGGTTTTAATGTTCAGCCGATGTACCGGTTGGAGAATATGCAGGATCTGAAAAATCTGGATTGTCTACCCGGCGAATTCCCGTTTGTGAGAGGTAACAAAAAAGATAACAACGATTGGTATGTACGTCAGGATATCGTTGTGGAAGATCTGGCTGAAGCAAATAAAAAAGCATTGGATGTATTGAATCGCGGTGTCAACTCACTGGGTTTTGTACTGAATGGATGCCAGGAATTTACCAAAGCAGATATGGAAGTCCTCCTGAAAGACATCTGCCTGGAATGTGTGGAAATCAACTTTGTCGCCGGATGTAAAAAAGGAAGTATCCTGGATGCATTTAAGGCTGTTGTGGAAGAAAGAGGTATTGCACCTGAAAAAATACAGGGGGGAATCAATGTCGATCCGTTGACCGCTCTCACCCGGAAAGGAAAGAACTGTTGCGACAAACCTTTCGAAAACGTAAAAGTAAATCTTGAAAAAATGGCTGCCTACAAAAACTTCAAGACCATTGAAGTAGGTGGATATGTTTTCAATAACTCAGGATCTTCTATCGTTCAGGAGTTGGGATTCTCACTGGCTGCCGGTGTTGAATATCTGGACAAACTGACGGATGCAGGAATGAAGATCGATGAAGTGGCTCCGAAAATCCGTTTCCACTTCGCTACCGGTTCCAAGTATTTCATGGAGATCGCTAAATTGCGGGCTGCCCGTTACTTGTGGGCTCACATCGTGAAAGCCTACAATCCGTCTTGCGATTGCAAATGTAAGATGAATATCCATGCAGAAACTTCTGAATGGAATAAAACCGTATACGATCCGAACGTAAATATGCTGCGTACTCAGACCGAAACGATGTCGGCCGTATTGGGCGGTGTCGATTCGTTCACCGTTCATCCGTTCGACGATACCTTCGAATGTCATCCCTCCGACGTGGCGGAACGTGTTGCCCGCAACCAGCAGTTGTTGCTGAAAGAAGAGTCGCACTTTGCCAAGATCGTCGATGTTGCCGGCGGTTCATATTATATCGAGGAACTGACCCAGAATATTGCTGAAGCTGCCTGGAAATTATTCCTGGAAACTCAGGAGCAGGGAGGGTATATCGAAGCATTGAAGAAAGGATTTGTTCAGGCTGCTGTGAAAGCTACCGCCCAGGCTCGTAACCTGGCTATCGCTCAGCGTAAAGAAAACTTTGTGGGTGTTAACCAGTTCCCTAACTTCAACGAAAAGATCGATCGTCAGCTGTGTGCCTGCATCTTCGAACCCGAAGACGAAACTGCCGAAGGCGCTGAAATCGAAACCCTGAAACCTTACCGCGGACCGGCTGCATTCGAGGCGATGCGCCTGCAAACCGATGCTTTCTCGGCTAAAAACGGTCGTCCGGTTGTCTATATGTTTCCGATGGGTAATCTGGCTATGCGTAAAGCACGGGCTCAGTTTGCATGTAACTTCTTCGCTTGTGCCGGATTTGAAGTAAAAGACAACAATGGCTTCAAGACGGTCGATGAAGGGGTTCAGGCGTGTCTGGACAATAAAGCCGCTATCGTTGTGCTGTGTAGCTCCGACGATGAATATGCCGGATTTGCACCCGAAGCTTTCGAAAAACTGAAAGATAAAGCTATCGTTGTAGTTGCGGGTAATCCAGAAAGCCGTCCCGAACTGGAAGCAAAAGGATTGCTGAACTATATCCACGTGAAGAACAATGTACTGGAAGAACTGAAAGGCTACCAGGTAAAATTAGGTATTAAATAAAGTAACGGGTAACTCTGTAACTTTTTAACTATTGAAACATGAAACCGAATTTTAAAGATATAAATATTAAAGCGTCTGAAAAGGCTTCCATGAGCGCCGCTGAATGGGAAAAAGCCAACCACATCGCTAAAAACTGGACGACCCCTGAGTTGATTCCGGTGAAACCGGTATATACTGCCGATGATTTGAAAGGTATGGAACATCTGGATTATGTTGCCGGTATTCCGCCTTATCTCCGTGGACCGTATTCTGCCATGTACCCTTTGCGTCCCTGGACGATCCGTCAGTATGCCGGATTCTCTACCGCTGAAGAGTCGAATGCTTTCTATCGCCGCAATCTGGCTGCCGGACAGAAAGGTTTGTCTGTGGCATTCGACCTGGCTACCCACCGTGGATACGACTCCGACCACCCGCGTGTAATCGGGGATGTCGGTAAAGCCGGTGTGGCTGTCGACTCTATCCTGGACATGAAGATCCTGTTCGATCAGATCCCTTTGGATAAGATGTCCGTATCTATGACCATGAACGGTGCCGTGCTTCCGGTGCTGGCTTTCTATATTGTTGCCGGATTGGAACAAGGGGCTACCCTGGAGCAGCTGTCCGGAACCATTCAGAACGATATCCTGAAAGAATTTATGGTGCGTAATACCTATATTTACCCGCCGAAATTCTCGATGAAGATCATCGCCGATATCTTCGAATATACGTCCAAGAATATGCCGAAGTTCAACTCTATCTCTATTTCCGGTTATCACATGCAGGAAGCAGGTGCTACCGCCGATATCGAGTTGGCATATACCCTGGCCGACGGTTTGGAATATCTGCGTGCCGGAGTAAACGCCGGAATGGATATCGATGCTTTCGCTCCGCGTCTGTCCTTCTTCTGGGCTATCGGAACCAACCATTTTATGGAAATCGCTAAAATGCGTGCCGGTCGTCTGTTGTGGGCTAAGATTGTCAAACAATTCAATCCGAAAAATCCGAAATCCCTGGCTCTGCGTACACACTCCCAGACTTCCGGTTGGTCACTGACCGAACAGGATCCGTTCAATAACGTAGGACGTACCTGTATCGAGGCTATGGGGGCTGCTCTGGGACATACACAGTCATTGCATACCAATGCATTGGATGAGGCTATTGCATTGCCGACCGACTTTTCCGCCCGTATTGCCCGTAATACTCAGATTTATATCCAGGAAGAATCTACCATTTGTAAGGCAGTCGACCCATGGGCCGGTTCTTACTATGTAGAAAACCTGACCAACGAATTGGTACATAAGGCTTGGGAACATATTCAGGAAATTGAGAAACTGGGAGGTATGGCTGCGGCTATAGAATCCGGTTTGCCAAAACTCCGTATCGAAGAAGCTGCTGCCCGTACACAGGCCCGTATCGATAGTGGCGAACAGACAATTGTAGGAGTGAATAAATACCGTTTAGACAAAGAGGATCCGATCGATATTCTTGAAATTGATAATACTGCAGTTCGTGAAGCTCAGATCGCCCGTCTGAAAAAACTGAAAGCCGAACGTAATCAGGCCGAAGTAGACGCAGCTCTGGATGCCATCACCAAATGTGTCGAAACCGGCGAAGGTAATTTGCTGGAATTGGCTGTAGATGCTGCTAAGAAACGCGCTTCTCTGGGAGAAATCTCCTATGCATGTGAAAAAGTTGTCGGACGTTATAAAGCTGTTATCAGAACTGTGAGTGGAGTATATTCAAGTGTTGCCGGCGAAGATGCCGACTTCGAGAAAGCAAAGGCAATGACCGATGAGTTTGCCGAACTGACCGGACGTCGTCCACGTATCATGATCGCTAAAATGGGCCAGGACGGTCACGACCGGGGAGCCAAAGTGGTTGCCACCGGTTATGCCGATATGGGCTTCGATGTCGATATGGGACCTTTGTTCCAGACACCGGAAGAAACGGCTAAACAAGCTGTTGAAAACGACGTGCATGTCGTTGGTGTTTCTTCTCTGGCTGCCGGACACAAAACGCTGGTACCCGCCGTTATCGCCGAATTGAAAAAATTAGGCCGGGAAGACATCCTCGTATATGTGGGTGGTGTAATTCCTCACCAGGATTATCAATTCCTGTTCGATGCCGGTGCAATTGCCGTATTCGGACCCGGTACGAAAGTATCGAAGAGCGCTATCCAGGTCATGGAAATTTTGCTTCAACTGGCCAGGAAGTAAAAATATTATCCGATGATAAAGAAACGGCTGCCGGGGTTCCGGCGGCCGTTTTGTATTATCATGGCTCCTGTTGTTTTCGGTTCGGTAAAATCAATCAAACCAGTTTGTTGTTTTTGCTCTCACCTTTCACTATATTTGTATACTGAAACAAAGGTCAGAGGAATTATAGATACCTTATTTTAATTGGGATTATGGAAAAGTTCAGGAATTATGTAGGGCTGGTTCTTTGTCTGTGTATAGTGACCACGGTGTCGACGGCTCAGCGCAAAGTGGAAACGGTGGCAGAGAAAGTCATGCTGTTTATCGACGGAGCACAGGTAACCCGTACTAAACGGGTGGACATCCCGGCTGGCAATTCGGCTTTACTGTTTACCGGTCTTTCACCTTATCTCGATGCCCGGAGTATGCAGGTGAGTGCGAAGGGAAAACTGACGATCACGAATGTGAATCTGCAATATAATTTCCTGGACAGTGTGGCGGTAGGGCGTAAGCAGGAGCAGTTGCAGCAGACTTTGAAAAAAATAGAAAAACAACAGGAAGAACGGAAAGCGGCTCTTGCTGTCGTGAAGGCGGGGCAGGAGGTATTGAAAAACAATTGTACGATAGGTGGTAAAAGCAATGCGTTGACTATGGCGACTGTCCGGGAAGCGACCGCTTATTTCACCGAACGGATGAAAGCGCTCACTGCCGAAGAATTGACTATTGGCGGGCAGCTGGAAGAACTGTCCGGGCGGCATCGGCAGGTGTCCCGGGAATTGGCCCAGGTGAAAGGGAAGGACTTGAAACGTACCGGGGAAATCCTGGTGGGTATTCATGCTCCGGCTGCCTGTACCGTAACCTTTACCTTGAGCTATTATGTTAAAAATGCCGGTTGGTTTCCTTCCTACGACATTCGTTCGGAGAGTCTGACCGAACCACTTTCCATTACTTATAAAGCGAATATCTTTCAACATACGGGCGAAGCATGGAAAAATGTCGCTTTGTCGCTCTCTTCCTCCAGTCCCTCAACGGGGAATGTGGCTCCCCGGCTGTTGCCTTATCGGCTGAATTATGGATGGGCGGCACCGGTCTATCGCGATGAAATGAATGGAAATAACGTATCGGGTATTGTTTCGGATGCCATTACCCATGAACCCTTGATCGGAGCTACGGTTAAAATTCCGGGTACTACTATCGGTTGCGCTACGGATGTCGACGGCCGTTATTCGTTGACGATGCCCGGGGGACAACACCGGTTGGAATTTGCGTATATCGGCTATACTTCGCGGACGGTTGATGTGCGTAGCAATACGTTGCATGTTGTCTTGGATCCCGATACGCAAAGTTTGGAGGAAGTGGTGGTTGCCGGTCATGGCTCTCCCCGGAAAGCCCGGAAAAACACTTTGGCTCTTATGTCTACCGCGCCTGTGGAAGAGGTAGTTGCCGAAGAGGAGGCGGGGAGCATACCGATTGAAGTAGAACAAACCCGGCAACCGACAGGTTATGAGTTCGGGATTAAGATGCCCTATACGGTTTTATCGGACAATAAGCCTATTGTGGCAGAGATAGGCCGCTATGAACTGCCGGTCTCTTATGTCTACCGGTGTACTCCGAAAATCGATAAAGATGCCTTTTTGATGGCACAGGTTACCGATTGGAGCAAGCTTAACCTGTTGGAGGGAGAAGCCAACATTTATTTCGAAGGCACGTTCATCGGTAAATCGGTGCTCGATGTGAATACGGCCGGGGATACGCTTTCGTTTTCTCTCGGACGCGACCGGCAGATTGCCGTACAGCGCACGAAAGAGCATGAATATACCTCGCGGAAACTGATGGGAGCTATGCAGACACAGACGATAGGTTGGAAAATATCCGTTCGGAATAATCGTCCGCAGGCGGTTGATCTGACTCTTTACGATCAGTTGCCCGTCTCCGCCAACAGCAGTATTACCGTGACTGCCGAAGAGGTGAGCGGTGGCAAAGTGGACGGCGATACCGGTATCGTTACCTGGCCGCTGATCTTGCAACCCGGCGAACAGCGCGATCTTATCCTGCGCTATAAGGTGAAATATCCGAAAGACAGACGGTTGGAGGTAGAATAAACGGACCGATGGCAGAAGAACAGGAAAAAAATATTATCCGTTTATTGGCGAAAGGCGACGAAGAAGCGACGGGCATTTTATTCCGTAGTTATCATCGGCTTCTTTGTGCTTATTGTATGCGTTATTTGGTCAGCCGCGAAGATGCCGAAGACATCGTGCAGGCGGTGTTTATTTCTTTGTGGCAGAATTGGAGGGGACGGAAGTTTTCGGGGTCTTTGGAAGCCTATCTTTTCGGGGCGGTGAATAAAGCGGCACTTAAAACCATGAGGGAGGCCGGAAAACGCTATTTTGAAGATATAGAAATATCCTGTGAAAGTTTTTTGGATGAAGTGTTGGGAGAAACGGCGGAACGGCAGGAACGCATCCGTGCCGAGCTGCATATTGCGATCGGACAGCTTCCTAAGCATCCCCGTCGGGTGATTACCGATATTATTTTTAATGGAAAGTCTTACAAAACCGTTGCCGCCGAAATGAATATCTCCGTCAATACTGTGAAGACCCATTATATTCGTGCTTTACAAAAATTACGGCAAACTTTGGGAGCACAAAAATTTTATTTCTTGTTTTTTGCTGTCTTTTCCGACTATTCGGCTTGCCGGGTCGGCACCGTCAATGCCACCTATTGCAGGTGATTGGCCGGTGTAAAAAGCATCAGGTTAGGGATTAACCCTTATTCATCTCCTATTCACACCCTATATACATACGTCGGGAATAAGGAGTAAATAGGCTATGAATAGGAGGTGTAACGTTTGTATTGCCTGTCTTCACCCTATCTTCTTCCTGTTTGGTGAATTTTTTTTCTGTTTTTTGTCACCTATTTTAAATTTTTTGGAATATAATAAAAAATTAGAAAAAATGAAAACCATATACGAATGGATAGCGGATTATAGTGCAGGGACTTTGACCGAACCGGAGGCAAAGGTTTTTCGTGACCGTCTGGAAAATGACGGGGAGGTGAAACGGTTATTTACAGATGTCCGGCAGATGGAGACGGTATTGAAAATGCTCGAAGTGGAGACATCTGCGGAGGCCTGGGAACGTTTACAGAAGGCTCTGTCGGGAATGCGGAACAGGCGCAGGAGAATAAGGCGGACGATTGCTGCCGGTATAGCGGCTGCTATTGTTTTATTTTTAGGAGTAGGGGTAATTTTGTGGAGACCGATCGGCCTGCCACCGGTTGTCGCTACTGGGGAGATAACGCCGGGTACTACAAAAGCTACCTTATTATTGGCAGACGGGGAGGCGATCGCTTTGGACGGATTGTTGACCGACAGCATTACTGTTTCCGATGGAACAGTGATTGTACACGATACCTTGTCGGGATTGCAATACAGGCAACAGGAGGAGGATACGGTAGTACATTACCATACCATACGGGTGCCCCGTGGCGGAGAGTATCGCTTCCGTCTTCCCGATGGCTCGCAGGTGTGGATTAATTCCGCTTCCGAACTGCGTTTTCCTACCCGGTTTACTGGCCGTGAGCGGGTTGTATATGCCAGCGGTGAATTGTATTTCGATGTGCAGGCCGATGCAGAGCATCCTTTTGTCGTAGAAGCCGGAGATAGCCGGGTGACGGTTTTAGGTACGGCTTTCAATCTGAATACCTATCCGGAAGAACAGCAGGTACTGACAACCTTGGTGCGGGGAGCTGTAGAATTCAGGCATGGGAATGCAAGTGTCCGTTTAAAACCGGGCCAGCAAGCGGTGCTCGATGTCAGGACGCAACAGTTGGATACGCGGCAAGTAGATGTTTCGCTTTATACTTCTTGGGTAAACGGCATATTTGAATATGAACGGATGCCTTTGGCAGATATCATGCGGCAACTGGCGCGTTGGTATGATATCGGATTCATTTTCGAAGCCGCAGAGTTTCATGATCATCCTTTTACCGGTATTGCCCGCCGCGATCAGACGCTGGATGAAATTCTCGGTATGATTGCAAAGACAACAGGTGTGGCTTTTGAAATATCGGGAAAGACAGTTTTGATAAAAAAGCAATAGAACATAGTGTTTCATCTAAGTTCGCAGTTTGAGCGTTAGAGATTATGCCGACGGTTTTCGTCGGGCCGGAGAAATGATGAGCCGCTATAGGGGGCATGACCTGTGGTTTGTGGTCCCCGTGCTCTATACTCTGTTCGACCAATTGCAGGAAGGACAGCTCTCTGCTGAGGGGCGTCGTCCTGTCCTGACGGAATGGACAGAGCGTTTCATCAGTGAGAGTAATCCCTGGAATGCTGCCGAGATGCGCGTACTCGCTTACGTCGTGGTCGGTGACGAAGCAAAAGCCCGCGCAGCAGCCCGTATCGCCAAAGATGCCCAACCCAATACTACTGTAGGTACACAAATGAAGGAATATATCGATTATCTCCTCAGTCCGTTGAAGTCTGTAAAGTAGGTTTATTTTTCTTTCTATTCCGATTCCGGTTTTTATACCGTTAGACCGGTCCGTTAAGGCTTTCCTTCAACCGGCGGAACTCCTCATAAACCTGGGATTTTATTTTAAAGCCGAAAGCCCCCAAGCCGGAGATGAAAAAGTTCTCCGGCTTTTTTTTAGTTTTTGAATTGCTCTTCCGAATATTTTGTTTCAGCAGAGATGATATTGTGAAAGAATATGACAGTAAAATGGTGTATAGTTACCTGATTTATTTCGCTTTGAAATTTGTAAAACTCATTTATCATAGTTAATGTTAATAGTTGTAATAAAAAACTAATTATTAACAATGAACTGTATGGAAAAAATTATCATTGTCGAGAAAAGAGCGGTAATCGCGGAAGAGATTCTGAAAGTCGTGAAAATAGGGAACTACAAGGTAGAAGTAGTGAAAACCAATGCCGATGCTTTCCTGTATTATGATTCCGGGCAGACAAAAGCCATCGTATTGGAGAATAATTATGACGGTTTGTACCGGATTTTACGGCGGATCCGCCTGGAGGACCGGAAAACGGTCATTTTTGTAAAAGGACACCCCATGGCGGATGAGGAGATTGAAATGGCTCTCGGCGAAGGAGCCGACAATTACATCACTCATTTTACTTCCCGTGAACTGAAAGCTTATTTACAGGCTTGGTTTCGCTATGCCGGCTGGCAGGTAGAAAAAGAATATGTATTGAACAGGCAGGTACATTTGGCCGTTGCCTCACAGCGGCTGT
Source organism: Odoribacter splanchnicus DSM 20712 (assembly GCF_000190535.1). Taxonomy (GTDB): domain Bacteria; phylum Bacteroidota; class Bacteroidia; order Bacteroidales; family Marinifilaceae; genus Odoribacter; species Odoribacter splanchnicus. The sequence continues at coordinate 1,804,743 of NC_015160.1, read as the reverse complement.
TTCTGCCTAACGGGTCATTGCTCCTGAGTGAATGTGAATTCCGGGTACTCGAACTTTTAGCCCGGAATAAAGGGAAAGTGGTTGCTTACGAGGAGTTGATCGGAATCTATTGGTTTGAATACAATGCCGATACGAAGACTTATTTGTGTAAATGTATAGGACGGTTGCGCCATATATTGGGAGAAGATTCGGGTTTGACGATTACGAATGTATACAAGCGCGGGTATATGCTTGAAGACCTGGATGTTTTTTAACAATAGGGCAATAGATTGCCATCGGAATGCCATTGGAATGCCATTGGAATGCCAATACTTATCCGAAGGATTGTATTTACATTGTGAAAGATAAAAACTGAATGATATGAATACGGTTCTGAAACGGAAATGGCAGGCCTTTTCCTTGCCTGAATTATTAGTCGTGTTGGTGATCATCGGCATTCTGGTGCTGATTGCTTTGCCTAATCTGATGCCGTTGATTTCCAAGGCCAAAAGTATGGAAGCGCAACAGCAGCTGGTTTTCCTGCATACGCTGGAAAAGAGTTATTTCTATATCCGGTCGCGTTATTCCGCTTCGTTGGAAGAAGTCGGTTTCGAGCATGCCCGCTTGGTGACGGAAGGAGGAAATGCCAATTACCGCATTGAAATTGTATCGGCCGACGAACGGGGATTCCGGGCTACGGCCACGGCTGTCGTAGACTTTGACGGCGATGGAGTATACAATGTCTGGGAAATCGACCAGGACAAGGAGTTAAAGGAAATCACCAAAGACTGACGGCGATGGAAGTGCTTTTATTGTGGCCTCTGTTGGTACTGATCCGGTCGGATTTCCGGGAACGGCAGGTGGGGGTGCCGGCCCTATTGGCATTCGGCGGCATTCAATGGGGCATCTGTATAGCGGAGTCGGGTACGGCGGTTTTTGCGGAAAGAGTATTGGAAAATTTCCTGCTGTTGGCTGTTTGGGGAGTGGGTACCGGCATTTGGTTCCGGTGGCTTCGGCCGGGTAGGAAGGGTGTCCGGACAGGGTGGATTGGAAAAGGGGATGTGGCTTTTTTGGTGTGTTTCCTGCCGGTTTTTGCTTTGCGGCTGTTTTTGGTTTTTCTGTTGGTGTCGTTCGGCATATCGCTGATATATTGGTTGATATCGGGGAAAAATCATTCTGCTACCATTCCGTTGGTCAGCATGATAGGAATTTGTTATTTACCTGTTTTATTTTTTCGGATGTATGGATACTGAACGATGTATTGCGACGGAGGTCCTGGACCGGCTTTCGGCGGCTGAGGCCTGGGAATACCGGGTGATACCCTGTGCTTTTCGCGGCAAGGTATTGGTTTGTTACGGAGAAGAAGGCCGTGATTATACGCAGGTGATGGAGGAACTGGAAGTATTGACCGGAAACACCCTTGTTGTCGAGCCGATGGCACCGGAAGAGTTCCGCCGGTTGATTCATCGCTGCTATCGGAAAACCGGGAGAGAGGCAACGAAACAGTTTGTCGCAGGACATTCCGGTTTCCTGTACGATTTGATCGATGATGCTTACCGGAATTATGCCAGCGACATTCATTTCGAACCCTACGAGCATATTTGCCGGGTGCGTTTCCGTATCGACGGGCAGCTCATCGAGCGGCATGTCATCGAGAAAGGAAACTACGCATCGGTGGTCAATCAGATTAAGATTCTGGCGAACCTGGATATTTCCGAAAAGCGTCTGCCGCAGGATGGCCGTATTTTTTATCACCACGACGAAGCCCGTTTCGATGTGCGGGTTTCCGTGTTGCCGGTTATCCACGGAGAAAAGGTGGTGTTGCGTCTGCTGACCCGCCATGCCGAATTGCTGGAATTGGACAACTTAGGGTTCGATACGCGTCAGTTGAGGGATTACTTAGGGGCGGTCCGTAAGCCGCATGGATTGGTGTTGATTTGCGGGCCTACGGGATCGGGGAAGAGCACCACCTTATATGCCACCCTCCGCTTGCTGAATGAGACGACCCGGAATATCCTCACTATAGAAGACCCGGTGGAATATACTTTGGAAGGGGTAAATCAGGTGCAGTTGAGGGAAGATATCGGACTGACTTTTTCGGCGGCTTTGCGGACATTCCTGCGGCAGGATCCCGATATCGTCATGTTGGGAGAAATCCGGGACGCCGATACGGCACAGATGGCGATTCGCAGTGCCTTGACAGGACATCTGATCTTTTCGACTATCCATACCAACAGCGCCTGGGGATGTGTGTCGCGGTTGACGGATATGGGGGTACATCCTTATCTGCTTGCCGATACCCTTGTTTTGTGTGTAGCCCAACGGTTGGTGCGGCTGTTGTGTCCGCATTGCAAAGTTCCCCGGGATGACCGGCACGGCTTTCGGGCTGTAGGCTGTGAGGCTTGTTACGATACGGGATATGCCGGACGGAAAGCCATATATGAGGTGTTGCCCGTAGATGACCGGTTGGCTTCCGCTATCCGGCGGACAGAGGAGGTTGCGGTCGATCCGGAACGATTGGGAATCCGTACGTTGCGTGCGTCGGCTCTTGAATTGGTGGAACAAGGCCTGACCTCCTACGAAGAAGTGTTGCCTTTATTAAACGAATGCTTATGAACAGAAAAAAATGGTTTGCTGCGTTGTTGCTTGTCTGGATGACGGCGACAACCGTAAATGCCCGGCCTCCGCAGGATTCGCTGAGATTGGAAACAATCGGCCGGCGATTGGATTCGTTGCTCCTGGCCGACCCGGCGTATGGGACGGAGATAGACCTTTCCGCGGGTAGGTTGCCCTTGGGGGAATTGTTGCGGAATGTGGCCAAAACCAACGGGGTGAACTTGTGTGTAAAAACCGCTGAACATCCGTTGGTGACCTGCCATTTTAACCGGGTCCGGGTCGTGGATTTGCTTGCGTATCTCTGCCGGGAATATCGGTTGGAAATCGAGGTGGTCGGAAATATTGTTTCTGTGAGCGACCCGCTGCCTTTGCCTTCCCCGCCTCCTGTGATAAAAGTCGGATACGATAGCCTGAAGCGGGAATTGTCGTATGATTTGCAGGGGGAGGGATTGGTGGAAGCGGTGCGTGAGATTGCCCGGCTTACCGGTGAAAAGATTGTCATTCCCCAAAACTTGTATGGCCGGCAGGTGTCGGGATTTATCAACGGATTACCGGTCAGTGAGGCGATAGAGGCGTTGGCGGTGTCGAACGGTCTGACGGCGGAGCGCCGGGATGGAAAATACTGGCATTTGCTGGCAGGAGAGGCAGGGGCACAGGACAAGACGGTATCTTTCCAGCCCCGGCACTTTTTTACTGCCGACCAGGTCCGGGTGGACAGTACGGGCAAAGCTACCGTTTCGATTCAACGGGGAAGTATTCAGGATATTGTCACCGAAGTATGCCGGCAGGCGAATCTCGACCGGATGTTCCTTGCGCCGCTTAACCGGCAGGTTTCCTTGTATGTCCGCGATGTCGATATTCCTTCGCTTTTCCATGTGCTGTTTGCGGGGACGCCTTTTCTTTTCCGGGAAGAGAACGGCGTTTATCTTTTCGGGGCTCAGGAACAGCAGAAAATCTTGCGTACCACGGCTGTCATTCCGTTGCGCTACCGGACGGTGGAGAATGTTCCCGAGCTTATACCCGAAGCCTTGAAGGCCGATATGCAAATCGGTGCTTTTGCCGAACAGAACAGCCTTATCGTTTCGGGCACCAGCCGGCAGATTGCCTCGCTCCGGCAGTTTGTCGGAGCGATTGACCGGACGGTGCCACTGATTACCATTGAAGTGCTGATTGTCGATTCGAAGAAAAGCAGCCTTCGGGAAGCAGGGATAACGGCCGGTTTGGGAGAAAAACCGGTAAAGACGGCCGGAAGGCTTAGTCCCGGGGTGGATTTTACTTTATCCGCGGCGTCGGTCAACCGGTTGATTCACAGTTTTAACGGTTTCGGCAGTGTGAATCTGGGAAAAGTGACGCCCAACTTTTATCTCACCTTGAAGGCATTGGAAGAGGCGGGGACATTGGAATTGCGCTCCACTCCCAAATTGTCTACCCTGAACGGTCATGAGGCGAGCTTAAAGAGCGGGGAAACCCGTTATTACAAAGAGGTGCAGAATAACATCATGGGCACGCAGAATCCCATTCAGTCCGAATCCTATACCTGGAAGAGTACGGAGGCCGATTTAAGCCTGAAAATCGTCCCTTATGTCAGCAGTGACGGAAAAATCACCCTGACGATCGAAATCGAACAGAGCGAATTTACCGCCCGTGAAGAGAAGGACGCCCCGCCGGGGACGGCTACCCGCAGTTTTAAATCCCGGATCCGGGTGGACAACGAGGATATGGTGCTGTTGGGCGGCATCGACCGCAATACCCGCGAGAAAGGTTCCAGCGGTTTGCCGCTGATTGCCCGGATTCCGGTGTTGAAATGGTTGTTCGGTGTATCCACAGACAATAAGGTGGATGAGAAGTTGAGCATATTTATCAAACCGACCGTGATATTCTGATGAAACCGAGCAATGGATTACGGAGCCTGTTGAACCGTTTTGCGGTGGTGGTCGTCACTTTGAAAAAGGAGGCCGACCCGGATGTCGTGTATTACCGGGGATACTGGAAGAGGAAAAAGGTATGCCTCGAGCGGGCCGACGGCATACAACCGGGGCGATGGCCGGTATTGGTATTGTTCACCGGGTACGGGGTGATTGCGAAGGATTGTACCGGGAAGACGGATTGGGCCGGAAGGGTGACGGCAGGAGATGAATTCCTGTGGGAATGGAAAGAGGTAGGGGAAAAGCGTCTGTTGGTGTTTGTGCGTAGGGTGGAAGTTGTATCGTGGTTGGAAAAGTGGGAACAGGAGGGATGGGCGATGGCCGGAATTTCCTTGTCGGCAGTTGCCGGTGTGCTGGATTTGGAAGCGTGGGTAGAGCAAACTTACCGGCATTGGCAGACATGGAAATATTGGCGCAAGGGCAAGAAAGAGCAGCAGGTGATAGCGGCCCTTTTGCTGAAACGCTTGAAGTGGCCTGTACTCTTGGCGGCCTTGGTCCTGTCGGGAATCGCTTATCCTTTGCAGACCGCTTTACGGCGGCAGGTTTTGCAGCAGGAGGAGGAACTGTCGTTATGGCAACGGAAGATCCAGTTGCGTCGGGACGACGAGGAGAGGGCCGGGAGAATGTCGCGGATGCTGACCGGAGGCGGGCGTTTGGCTCCGCTGTTCGACCGGATTGCCGCCGCAGTGCCTCGGGGTGTCACCCTTGTCCGGTTGGAGGCAAATCCTCCCGAACGGCGGGTGGAGGCGGGTAAGCCTTTGGTTTTAAAAGAAGGGTGTGTGATGGTGGAGGGGTATACCCGGGAGCCGGCCGATGTGGCTTTGTTTACGGAAAAACTGTCCGGGGCAGGCCGTTCATGGCGGGTGACGCTCGAAAGATTGGACCGTAGGACGGAAAAGGCGGATTTCACCTTCCGCATCAGTATCGTATGGCGGGCAGATAAAGAACAGGGACATGGAACGGAATAATTATCGGTATGGGAAAATCGGTTTGGCAGCCTTGCTTTTCGGTCTGCCTTTAGCGGTCTGGTTCGGCGGTTGGAGGAAGCCTGTCGCCCTGTGGCGGTCTTACAGGCAGAACGAAGCGGTGTTGCGGGAGCTGCGGCAGTGTCGTGAAACATCGGGCGACACCTTGGCTGTCCGCTTGAAAAAGGAAGCTTTGTTGCGTGACGGCCGTTTGTTGGAGCGGGTACGGCAATGGGGTGAGGGGCGTGGTGTGACGGTGCTCGGTTATACGCCTTGGCTGAGCGGAGAGGAGCGGGGGTGGAAACTTTACACGGCCGAATTCACCTTGGCCGGCGGTTTCCTGCCGATGTTGGAGGTGTTGGCCGCTTTGGAACGGGAAGGGGAAGCGATGAGGCCGGTGGCTGCCCGCTTCCGGTTGCATACCGATGTCCGCCGTCGGGAAAAGCAATTGCAATTGACTTTATGGATACAACAAATTACGGAGGAATGAAAATGAAACGAATGAAAACCTGGATGGGAATCCTGGCGGGAGGAGTGTTGCTCCTGTCAGGGTGTGACGATGTTTTCGAGACCGACCTGACGGGCTGTCCGGTCCGGCTGCTCGCTCCCGGTGACAGTGTGACTACCGTGGTGGCGCGGCAGTTGTTTTTGTGGGAACCGTTGGAAGGGGCGACGGCTTACCGCCTGCGGATAGCGACTCCGGATTTCTGCCGGCCCGAAGCCTGCCTGTTGGATACGTTGGTGGCGGGGTGCCGTTATGAGTATGCTTTTCAGCCGGGAGTATACACTTGGGGAATACGGGCCGAAAACTCAGCCTGGGCAGGGGAATATGCCGTTCGCCTGCTGATTGTTTCACCTTTGGCGGAGGAACCATGAACGGCTTGCAAAACCGGAAAACCGTGGCCGTGCTTATCGTATTGGCGGCAGGGCTTTGGGGAGGGATTCTCTGGCGGTTGGTACGCTATACCGGCGAGGGGAAAGCGGTCGCTCCCGCATATTCGCCGCCTTCCCCGGTTGATCCGGTAGGAAAGGACACGTTACGGTTGAATTATCGCGACCCTTTCGTCGAAGTCCTGCCGGAACCGGAGTGTCCGGCAATAAAGTCGGTACCGGTTTCCCGGCCTGTGCAAACCTCTCCCTCTCCGGAAGAGCCTCCTGCTTTCCGTTTGTCCGGGATCATCCGGAAAGGGAAAAAAGAGTTTCTGCTGTTCGAATATCCCGACGGGAGCGTGCCGGTCTGGGACAAAGGAACGGTAGACGGATATACGGTCGGTAAGATCTATGCGGACTCCGTGGTGGTGTGTAAAGCCGGCCGGAATTATACACTTATGTTAAACTAAAAAATGTGCGCTTATGAAAAAGATGTGTTTTTTATGGTTCTTTATGGGCTTCGTGACAATCACCTCGGCCCAGGACATTGCGCCCGGCCAGCAGGCCCAGGGCTACCTGGACGACAAGAACACTACAGTGGATTATGCTACGGGGATTTTCCATTACAAGGTACCCCTGTATACCTTGGGCGACGGAGGTTTCTCCCTGCCTGTGAGTTTGGACTATACGGCCAAGGGGGTAAAGACGGAAGACAGACCCGGATTAATCGGCTATAACTGGACGCTGAATACAGGCGGAGTGGTGACCCGTACTATCCGCGGGGGAATTGCCGACGAAACGAGTTTTTACGGTTACCTGTATTACCTGCGACAGTCGGATGCAGTCCCTTTGACTGAGGATGCAAAACGTGTCAACCGTCATCAGCGTGACGGGGAATCGGACATTTTTACTGCTGTCTTCAATGGCCAGTCGGTTCATTTTATGCTCGGCCTGGATGCCGCTAACCGGATTTGCGCCCTTCCTTTGGAACGGACGAATGTGCGGATCGAATGCGAACAAAACGGACTCTATACCATCGACGGCTGGACGGTGACCGACGAAGAGGGTAACCGTTACATATACCGGCAGAAAGAGTGGAGCGCGGACATTGTAAAAGAGGAGGCCGTCAGCTTTAACGGCTTGCGCGATAAGAGCTATGTCTCATCGTGGTATCTGAGCCGGATCGAACCGGTGAATGGTTCGCCTTTAGTTTATCATTATTTAGCGGATGTCTGGCAAAGCGGGCAACAGGACGATATCCTGCTCAGCCATTTTTACTCCGGTTATACGACCCGCTATGTTTATGGCCGGAAACTGCTGGAACATACTTTCGACTTCGGACCTTACCGGGCAGATTTTAATACGGCCATCTCCCAAGCCCTGGGGTATTTGAATAATTACTCTATAGAAATGCAGGTGAATAATTCGCTTTACGAATTTGACCGGGCGGGTCAGTGGGTGAGAAATCCGAATTTCGAACAGGGGGCTCAGGCCATCAGCAATAATTTCCGTGTGATGGGACAATTGGCGGATTTCCGGAACATCTCTTCGGCCTCCAACGAATTGATCAATATATTGAATCAGTTGTACAACACTTATTCCGCTGAATCCTCTCATAATGCTCAGATGGCCGCATCGTGGTTCCGGACAGCTAAAGGTTATCTTACAGAGAGTCTCCGGCAGGTGGAGGAAGTGTCGGAGCGGGAAGTAGGTAACGGTATGGCGCTTACCGTCCGCAGTCCCTTATTGGAACGGATTGTCTGCGGAAACAACGTTTTGCGTTTCGGTTACAAGTCATACGGTTATAATTGCCGTTTGACATCATTGCAATCGGGTTCGGTTTCGGGAACGCGTTTTTCCGGTGTGGAGCTGGAAAATTATGACCATTTGAACCGTCTTTCTTTTACGGGGTGCGACAGCACGAGGGTACGTACGCTGAATTTCGAATATTATGCCACTCCTTCCGGCAGTTATGCCACTACGGATGTATGGGGCTATTATGGGAACAGTAGTGATTCCGATGTTCCGTATTGGGTTTTAGGTGACGCCGAATATATCCGGATTTCATCGTTAAAGTCGATAACTTTATCCGATGGTGGTAAAATACAGCTAGATTATGAACCGAACAGAAGTATTCCCTATCTGTATCCGGGTTCCGGTTCCCTGACGGATTCGATGTCCTACGGCGGACTCCGGCTTAAATCGCTGGTTTATCACGATGGTGTTTCCGCTTCGGGCGATACGGTCCTGTACCGTTATCCTCTTCCCGGCATACCGATGTATCCGGAAATCACGAATGTGGAAGTTTTGCAATACAGCGGTTTTTCCGATCGTTTGGAGCATTCGAGGATGAAATTCAAAGGACTTGCTTTTCTGAATACCGGCAATAACGGGCTTTACTACCGGCAGGTGGAAGAAATACGTCCCGGTCGGGGTAAAAAGTCGTATGCGTTTCATGTGCCTTTCTGTTTTCTGGTTCCCGTTTATGCGCAATACTATCCTTTCTGGTTGGCAGGTCTGCCGTTATCCGTGTCGGAATACGACGAGGAAGGACATTTGCTGCGCTCCGTGCATAATCACTATGAAACGGATTTTTCAATGTTTTTTTCCGATTTTGACCTGAATCTCAATGCAAGTTATTTTTCCGCCTGCCCGGCCGGTTTCGGCTATACGGGGGTATGCCCTCAATTGAAGGCTGACGAAAATTACATGGATGCCGAATATTTGGAGAATTATTACCGTAGCCAGCAAACGGTACTGATTTATCGGGACGGTTCCGTCGGTTATTCCCTGAGTCCTTATTATGACGTGTATCTCCCCAATATTCAGCCCCGTACTACCCGGCAGCCTTCGAATGTAGCTTATACGCTTTATTACGGTGGCAAGACGCTGCTGAAATCCCAAAAGGAATACCGTTATGCTTCTCCGGATTCGGATGGCGAATTGTTTTGTACAACAGAATATTTTTACGACAATCCTGCGGGAAGTGTTCGTCCTACCCGTGTGGTTCGGACGGATGCGTGCGGGGAGCGCTATACGGAGGCGACAACGCGGGTGACGGAAATGAATGTTGCGGCCGATACCTCCATAGCCCGTCTGGTGGCGGCCAACATGTTATCGCTGCCGGTAAAACAGGCTTACTTGAAAAACGATAGCCTGCTAACGGAGACGGTAAACGTTTATGCGACGGTTGCCGGGAATATGCGCCAGGGGGTAGGGGTGAAAGCCCGCTACAGTTACGCGCCTCAGCAGCCTCCCGCCTATCAGATGAATATACAGGCCCCCACGCTTTTCACCTACGGTCGGTCGAATTATACCTTGGAAGAGGAGAACGATTACCGCTGGACCGGGGATCTTTGTCTGCCGTCGGACTGTCGCAACCGAACATCGGAAACCGCCTTTTGCCATGACCGGTATGCCGACGCCGCGCTCCTGGAGGTGGCATCGGTCGGTAGTACGGAGATTACGGCCATGGATTTGCATTCTTATTCAGGGCATTTCAGTGAGAGAGAGTTTCCGCTCAACCTTCTGTTACACTGTCATGTTGGCTATAAAAGATTTCACGCAGCGCTGCTTGCGGTACCGGAGGACGCTGTTTCTTTCCGGCAGTATCTCTCTTCTTCGCCTCAGGATCTGTTCTGCCGGTTGATCGAAATTGTCGGCTGCAACCGTACCGATGCTTACGGGGAACTGCCTGCCCTGTGCGATAGTGTGAAGGCGCATGAAAATGATTTTACTCAGTTTCTGTCTATCTGCGCCGATATACTTGAACAGTGGGCTCCTAAGGATGAAGATTTCCCCCTTTATACGGCTGTGAATGGGATTGTACTGACCGTTTATAGAGACCTTCTTTCTGATCCTTTTTTTCTGGCCTTAGGAGAAATTGTATCGGACTATGAGGATTCAGATTCGGCATTGGCTGTGTATCCCGCAGCCGGTACGGACCGTCTGTGCCTGTATGCCATATGCAAGTCGAAGAATACAGATCTTTCGTGGAACGTATATCATAGCGGTGGCGTGACTGCGGGTAGCGGGCAAATTGTATCCACTTCCGGTTATTCATTACAGCGGTTTGACATCGACCTTTCTTCCTTCGGGGGGGTAAGTTGTGTCCGGGTATCTCTGTCTTCTTTGGATAGTGGGTTGCACTATTTGGCACTCGTGCCTGCCGGCGCATCTTTTCAGGCTACTTCCTACAATGCCGACGGTACGGTTTTCTGTACTTTCGATCAGACCGGACGGATGGAGGTGAACGAATACGATGCGGCCGGCCGTTTGCTCCGTGTCCGGGATCAGCATGACCGGTTATTGGAGTCCTATGAACATCATGTCGTAAACCCTTAAATAGTAACTGTTATGAAATCCGTATTTTTATTTCTCTGTTTCGTGGTGCTTACCCTGACCTCGCAGGGGCAGAATTTTCCGCGCCTGGACCTTTCGGACAACGGTCATGTGATCGAGCTGGACGGTGATGAATACTATTTTTTAATGCGTGCCCGTGTGGACCGTACCTTCGATGCCAGGGAGGCAATATTTCAGATAAATGATTGGTTGGAAGCCCGTTCTTACATGTGGCTGTTTGCGGTTGATTTTGAGATGAAATCGTCTTCGGACCTGGAAGGATTTTTTGTTTTCGAGGTACAACCGAATCAGGGTAGTGACATGCGCCGTTGCGTTTTTCCTTCCTTGTTGAGCAACGGTTATTTGGAAATCCATCAATATCCGCCGGGCATTATTCCCCGGGAATACACCCTTGGCGGAGACTGTTCATGTTATTATCCCGGCCGTATCGTGAAACTGACTTTGAACGGTTCGGAAGAAGGGGTCGACTATGAACTGCTTCGTGGAGGTATAAAAGTGAGTACCCTATCCGGCACGGGAGGTGCGTTGACTTTTCGGGCAACGAATGCGGGTACTTACACGGTCCGTGCAGTCCGTGGGGAAGTATCCCGATCGATGAACGGGAGCGTTAAGCTCAACGAATCCCCGGTTTTCGGAGGCCGTCTTTCTCTTGTGAACCCTAATCCCGTTGTCATACCTCCGGATGGCGGGCATGCTGAAATACCTTTTTCTTTTACCGGTTCCGCGAGTGAGATAATTCCCCTGTTGCAGGAAGTTGCGGTTTCCTGTTGCAGTGGCGAGTCCAGCTATTGGAATTCTTCTTTTCTGTTTGCTTGCGGCCAGACCGGGACGAATACCGGGAAGTTTATAGTTGTAGCCGGGCCTAATCTGAGTGATACGGATTTGGAATCGCGTTTTGTTCTCGACACACAGGCCACTTACGGCATTCTGGAGTTGGTTCAGCCGAATGGAGGGATGCTGCGTGTCGCTGACGTTCGTGGCGGCGGCGAGATCGCATCCGGCAGCACGGCGACAGTCAGTCTGGATGCCGTACAGCCCTTGGTATCCTACAGTCTTTATTGCAACGACAGTTTGGTAGCCAGACATAAGGGCGGCACCTTTACCGGTCTGACGTCATACGGCCACTACCGTATACAGGCTGCGTACGACGGCCACGAGGCGTGGATGAACGGCAGCGTGGGTGTCTGGCCAGCGATTACGCGCTATACGACCGGCGGCGGTGGTGTTCAGACCAACAGCCGCCCTGTGGAAATCACGCTGAGCGGTTCGGAACCGGGGCTGACGTACCGTTTGTTGTGTGGCAACACGGTGGTGTCCACGCTTTCCGGAACGGGTTCGGCGCTTCGTTTCAGCGTATCATCGCCCGGCGTTTACCGGATAGAGGCGGGTTTGCAGGACTACTACGTCGCGATGAGCGGCAGTGCTGAAGTCTGCCTGAACACGACGGTCGGTTACAGTCCGTCGCACAGCTATACGGTCGCCCGCACCTACCTCACCGCAAGCGGTGACACGTGGCGCGAAAGCGTCCGTTACTCGGACGGCCTGGGGCGTCCCTTGCAGGACGTGCAGGTGAGCGGCAGCCCCGACGGCGGCAGCGACCTGATACAGCCGTACGTATACGGCCGGGGGGGCCGGGTGGAAAAATCCTTCCTTCCCTATGCGGGCTTGGGCAACCTGGGGAATTTCGACGCCGGCTTTTCCGCAGCGTCCAACTGGAGCGTCTACGGAGCGTCCGAACAATCGTATGCCTTCAGCGTGACGGAATACGACGGGAGCCCGTCGAACCGGGTGACGAAACAGACAGGCCCGGGCTCGGCCTGGCATGCTGCCGGCAAAGGAGTCACAACGGCCTACGGCTACAACGGCGCGGATGAAGTGCGTCTTTACCGGGTGTCGTCGGACGGCGGTCTGGTACGCAGCGGTTATTATGCGGCGGGCCGTTTGGAAAAGACCACGGTGACGGACGAAGACGGCCTGGTGACAGAAAGCTTTACGGACAACGGGGGGAAAACCGTCCTGACGGTAAGCCTGAACGGAACCGACCGTTTGGAAACCTACAGCGTATACGATGCCCTGGGCCGGGTGCGTTGGGTCCTGCCGCCCGAGGCGAGCCACCGTTTGGGAGCGGGAACGGACACCACCGTCCTGAACCGCTATGCCTACCGCTACGACTACGACCCCCGCGGCCTTCTGATCGAAAAACGGTTGCCGGGCGTGGATCCCGTATACTACGTCTACGACGGGAAAGACCGTGCGGTGCTTAGCCAGGACGGCAACCAGCGGAGCGGCAACCGCTGGAGCTACACCCTCTACGACAGCCGGAACCGTGCGACCGAAACCGGCGAGGTGGTACTTGCCGGAAAGACAGCCACCCAACTACGCAGCGAAGCCGGAGCCAGCCTGGATTACCTTCCTTCCGGCACACGTACGGCCTTGCAATATTGCCTTTACGACAGCTACACGGCCTCCCCGACGGTAACGCCGCATGCCTTTGCGGCGACCCCGGCCTACGCTTCGGCTTATCACCCTTTAGTAACCGGCTGTCTGACTGCAACGAAAACGCGAATCTTGGGCAGCGACACCTGGCAGACCACCACGCTGTACTATGACGATCTCGGACGTGTAATCCAGACGGTGGGCGACAACCGCTTGGGCGGCTTGAGCCGCACCGACATGCAGTACGACTTCACCGGCAACCTCACGCATCAGCGTGAAAGCCACGGCAAGACAGGCGGCAGCGCCGATGTGCTGGAGAGTGTGAACACCTACGATGCCCAGGGGCGTTTGCTGACGCAGAGCGTCAGTCTTAACGGAGGAACGGCAGCAACCCTGACCTACAACTACGACGCCTTAGGCCGCCTGACCGGCAAGCGTTACGGCAGTACAGACGAGAGCCTGACCTACAACGTGCGTGGTTGGCTGACAGGCAAAGAAAGCACCCCTTTCCGAATGTGTCTTCGTTACGCAACCCCTGAAGGCGGAAGCGGAGCCCGTTGGAACGGCAGCCTTAGCGAATGGGAATGGCAGCATGGGACGAACGCCGCCATGATGTATGGTTTAACGTATGACGGTCTGAACCGCTTCACGGGTGCCGTGCAAAAACAGAAAAACGGTAATACATGGTCTGCCCTGTCCGGCGATTACGTGGAGAAAGGCCTGACGTACGACCGTAACGGGAATCTGCTGACCTTACAGCGCACGGCCGGCGGTAGCGTGGTGGACAACCTGGCGTATACTTATACCGGCAACCAATTGACCGGCCTGTCGGAAAGTGTGCGTACCGCTCCTTCGAACGATATCTACGCCCCGGGAAACGCCGAATCCGGCAGTTACAGCTACGATGCGAACGGTAACCTTCAAAATGACAGTCGTCGTGCTTTGCTATTTGATTATAATTTTTTAAATTTGGTGAGTGAAGTCCGGACGGGGAGTACGGTGACAGCTGCTTATACGTGGCTTGCCGACGGTACGAAGTTAGGAGTATGTAACGGCAGCGGTTCGGACGGCTTCGAGTATGTGGGTTCTTTGATATACAGAAAAAGCGGCGGTAGCTTACAATTGAGCGAAGCGTTATTCGGCGATGGCGTTATCCGTTTGAACGACAACGGCACGCAGGAGGTGAATTATTTCCTGACTGACCATTTGGGTAGCGTACGGGTGATTGTGGACGGTGCGGGAACGGTAAAGGAGTGTAACGACTACTATCCTTTCGGGGCCCGTCATATACGGAGCGACTACGCGCAAAGCACGAACCGTTGGAAATACAACGGGAAGGAGTTGCAGACGACGGGGGAACTGGGCTATCTGGATTACGGCGCGCGGATGTACGATACGGGGTTGGGGCGTTGGTTCAGTGCAGACCCCGAAGCGGAAAATAATCTTTCCCGCAGTCCTTATCATTTCAGTGGGAACAATCCTTTACTGAATGTGGATCCGGACGGAAAGGATTACTGGAGTACAAATGATCCTGCATTGATCGGAGCGTTTATGAACTCCTTGAAATACGGTTTCGAGAGTCATAATTTTTATGGCTGGCATCATGCTACGGATGCAGATTTTACAGGAGATCTGACATATAATGACATCACTGGGAAATATTATACTTCTTATGGTGATGTTGTGAATGGTGAAGCAGTCCGGATCGGTTTATCGTTCGATGCGCGTATAATCCCTCGGATCGAGACTTTTGGTTATGAGGGTGGTTTTGCTTACGCTCAGCCTGTTCAGGGTTTTTGGGGAAATTTGGGCTATTATACCGGCATAAGTGGTCGTGATAAATATTTTGATGGTATTGCAACCTGGGAGGTAAACAGAGAGGGAAGGATTACCGGATTGCAACCGATTGCAGGAGTAGCTCCAACGCCGGGTTTAGGAAAAAATGCTGTTTTTTCATTTACAAAGTCTAGTTTGAAACAAGGCAGACAAATGCATAGCCTTTATAAACTGGGAGCAAATGGAGTTAAGGAATATGTTTTGCCAAGCAAAAGACGGATAGATTTTTTAGATATAGAAAATAAAATCATTTATGAACTGAAACCTTTTAATCCCCGTTCAATAAAACGTGGTATAAAGCAATTACATGATTATAAACGAGAACTAAAATTAGTGCCCGAATTTAAGGAGTATACATGGACGATGATTTTAGAAACTTATTGAAATGATGGATAATAAGAAATTTAAACAGTTATTTAATGATGTGGCTCGCCTTTATGATTTTGAACAGGCATACGGGGCCTGGTTCCTGGAGAGTCCGGAGTGTATCGTTGTTTTGGAGCTTCAGAAGTCCTATTTTGGAAATTATTATGAACTCAATATAAAGAGTTTTGTTCAGGGTGCTTTCGGTAATCATTATGTAAAAAGTAAGGATTTGGCCAAAAAGTATATGGGAAATTGTTTTGGACGGCAACCGTCCGAATACAATGATATTTTTGATCTTGAAGAAGATATGGAAGACGAGTATCGTAAAGAAAGATTGGAATATTTCTTTAAAAATTTCTTAGCTCCTTTACTTCCTAAATTGCTTTCGCTTTCGGATTTATCCAAATTGCCTGAATATGGAGATATATTTATACCTTCCGCTGTTAAGAATGAAATATTACGGTTGAGTAAGAAGTAAAATATCTTTATTCGGTAATTATTCAAATTAAGAATAGAAGTATGACTTTTTCTTAGGAGAATAGAGATTGTTAAATCTGTTTTTAATTATTAAGGTCTTGCCCAAGGATTCGATATTATTCGAATTCTTGGGTAAGTTCTTTTCACACTACATTAAAAATGGTGTTTGTACACATGTTTACCCCAAATGTACGTTTATAGTTGTAAATATGTATATAACTGGCTAATTATATATATTTAGCAATACCGGAAACTTTTCAAGTGTCACCCTAAAGATGCCCAACTGTATTCTTGGGCGTCCTTTTTATTTTTCGTCGGAAGTATGTCCTTAAAGATGGTTCATCACGTTCTGATAATTTGTAAAAAATCTTCGTCGTTACAACGCATTGCAAAACCTATCCAATACCGGTAATCGGTATGCTTATTAATCTTAACAAACCAATAAAAAGGTAATTCGTTTGATTATAGTGCGCAGCGACCTGATACAGCCGTACGTATATGGTCGTGGGGGCCGGAGCCAGCCGGGACTATCTTTCTTCCGGCACACGGCCAGCCTTGCAATACAGCCTTTACGACAGCTACACGGCCTCCCCGACGGTAACGCCGCATGCCTTTGCGGCGACCCCAGGCTATGCCACGGCGTATCACCCTTTGGTCACGGGCCAGCTTACCGTGACCAAAACGCGTATCCTGGGCAGCGACACGTGGCAGACCACCACGCTGTACTATGACGACCTCGGACGTGTAATCCGATGCATGAATACGGGGATAAAGTTGACACTGAAAGACGAAAAAGTGTAGAATTGTAAGATTTATTTCTAAGGAAAAGTGTATATTTGTAAGAGAAATTAAGCAAAGCTGTCGGTATGTTTAAACAATTTCGGCTAATTATAGCAGAAAAAAATTAAGAGTGTTACGTTCTAAAAGATTACTTGACGACTGACACTCAAACAAGCATGACGATAACTGAATTATGCGATAGCTCGAATGTATTTATGTATTGTTAAGACGTAGGTAGCTGTGGGGGGGTAAGAATAGCCACTATAATTTTACCCTAAACACGCGGCAATTTGATGGAATATGCTATTGCAAAGTTAAAAACGGCGGAAATTGTCAGAATAGATATAAAACATCTGGCGCAAATTGACAAAATACGCGCAAAACATTTGGCGGATACCGACATAAGCATTATATTTGTGCTATATATCAACGGTTATGGAGAAAGATGCTATATTGTTCAAGCGTAAGATGTACGACCGATTGCTCAAATGGAAGAGGGAGCGGAACGGAGAATCCGCAATTCTCATACAAGGAGCAAGACGAATCGGAAAGTCCACAGTTGCAGAAGAGTTTGCCCGAAATGAGTATGAGTCCTACATTCTCATCGACTTCGCCATTGCACCGGCAGAAGTGCAGGAGCTTTTTAATGATATATCAGACTTGAACTATATTTTTCTTCGGCTGCAACTTATCTATCGGGTGCAGTTGATTGAGCGCAAGTCGGCAATCATATTCGATGAGATACAAAAGGCTCCTTTGGCTCGTCAGGCTATCAAACATTTGGTTAAAGACCGTCGATACGACTATATCGAGACCGGCTCTCTCATTACCGTCCACAAGAGCAGTCAGGATATCCTGCTGCCGAGCGAGGAGACACGGATCGATATGTTTCCTATGGACTATGAGGAATTTCGATGGGCGTTGGGCGATACCGCCACGATACCGTTGCTGCGCACGGCATTTGAAAAACGAATACCGTTAGGCGATGCCGTTCATCGGAGAATGATGCGCGATTTCCGCTTATATATGCTGGTTGGGGGTATGCCTAAAGCCGTAGCAGAATATATCAAGACGAATAATCTAGGAGCGGTAGATTTAGTAAAGCGGGATATTGTCTCGTTGTACGAAGAAGATTTTTGGAAGTTGGATGATTCGGGCAGAGCTACCGCATTGTACGATGCCATACCTGCGCAGTTGAGTAAGAATGCTTCGCGGTATCAAATAGCATCGGCTATACCCGGCGAAAGAGCAGAGCGGGTTGCAGGCATAGTCAAAATGATGAATAATTTCATGTCTGCCAATGTTGCATATCATTCCAATGACCCGAATGTTGGATTGGCTCTTACGATGGATAATGAACGCTTTAAGATATATGCGTCCGATACCGGAATGTTTGTAACACTGGCTTTCAAGGACAAGGACTTTACGGACAACATTATTTATGAAAAACTGCTGAACGACAAACTCAGCGCTAATTTAGGCTATGTCTATGAGAATGTTATAGCCCAGATGTTGAGGTCTGCCGGCAAGCAATTGTTTTATCATACGATACCGACCCCGGATGGAAAGAAATACTATGAAATAGATTTCTTGATAGCAGACGAACATAAAATATCGCCGATTGAAGTGAAGTCATCCGGTTATAAATCGCATACCTCGATGGATGTTTTCTGTGATAAGTTCTCCGATCGCGTGCAGAACAAGTATGTTATCTACACCAAAGACCTGAAACGGGAGCAAGGGATTGACTATATACCTGTGTATATGACAATGTTCTTGTGATTTTAACAAAATTAAGAGTGCTTGATCGCAAAGCGACAAATATGCAAAACGGAGATTTGTACTCGCTAATATATAAATTAGGATAATTGTTGTGTCATAAACATTATATTCAATAACGTATTGAGTTATGGGCAAATTGTTAGATTATATAGCTAAGGAAACGCAAGGCGAATGCTTTGCATCGTTCAAGTATTGCTATGACAATATGTTGCCCCCGAATATCGAGTACGAGGCGAAAGAAGACTCATATATCAATATGAAAGAATTTGCAGAGAGTATACATGACCCTCATATGAGAGACATGTGTCCCTTGGCTGAAAAGATGAGGTCTGTGCCTCCATTATTCAAATTCTTTCTTGATGGTTCGCGCCGAGTCTATAAGGTTGATGATATACAGTATGATAAAAAGGTTTTTCCAATTGTCAGTGGACAGATTTCCGTTTCCTGCTGTGGCAGAGAGATGAATGATGATAATACATTCCAAAGTTTCGGTAAAGTTTTCGAGGAAGCATATCCGGTGGTCTGTTTACCGATAACAGCTAACGATGAAGGTGTTGATAACGGAGTGTATTTTAATAATCTGTGCAACAAACTAAACGAATTACCTTTTATTGAAGGTTCCGGAAATAAGTTTGGAAAGGTACTTTTTAACGAAGATTGAAGGTAATGAAACTCTTGAGAACAAAGGCATCGCTCGCATCCAAGATGAGATGATAGAATGCGAGAAGCGGATTGTAGCAGAAATGATGAGCAAACATTTGCTGACACACGATCACTATCTCGTCAAAGACGGATCGATACAATATAAACCGATGAAGACAGGGGATTATAAAGAATTGGCACGTATTCGTAATAACTACCGGCATGTTGTAGGAGTGTCAAAACGATTTAATCCCAATTTGATGAAGGACAATAAGAACCAGAGTAGTGCAGGACAGATTGCAAAACTGCCGTTATTCCATCGGACACCTGCTTTTATGTGGAAGCCGGGAGAAGAATGGGGTAATGTGAATTTTGCTATTTGGTACGTCAGGATTCGCGAACGTAAATACACTGCAACGCCGTATTCTGGCATCTTAAAAATTGAGAAAATGCTTATGACTGGTAAAGAGGCGGAAAATGGACTGGAATCCGATGAGATAGATATGATTACTGCGAACATCATAAATGAACGTAATCCTGTTTGTTATGGCAATGATGCTCGATGGGCAAATCATCTCTATCCGGTTTATATGACAGAATGTTATTGTAAAAGTCGATTTAAGAGCGATATAAGTTTCATCAATTTATTTTAAGCGAGATAATGGAAGCGATTGGTAAAATTATAGCAACAGAGAAACAGCCTTCAACGATAGAAGAGTTTACTTTCTGGACTCGAAAGGATTTGAAATTAAAACCTTTTGATGTTGTTGTCGTTGAGTATGTGAAGGATGTAAATGGTGAGCCAAAAAGACATTTGGAGTGATTGAGGAAATCTCTCATATGACAGATTCTCCAAGCGCATTAGCAGGCTATATCTCAAGCGATTTCGGACAGGTGGAATCAACCTCATACACAGAGCGTATCGGTATGAACTATGTGAAGTGTAAGGTAGTTGGTAACACGAGGAATATCTACATCCCTGTTCAGGAAGGTAAAAAGGTATATCTTGCTGAACGCGATGAGATAATGGAAGCACTTGGTTTGAATAATGTAAAACATAAACTGCCGGCTGGATATATCGAGATGTATGAAGGTGTGAATAAGCAGAGGCTTCCCGTATTTTTCAATTCACATTTTCTTATTGGACCGGAGGGCGCTCACTTGAATATATCAGGAATATCCGGTTTGGCTTCTAAGACCTCATATGCTATGTTCCTAATGAAAGCAATTCAAGATTATGCAGCCAAAGATGAGAAAGAGTCTGTTGCATTCATTATGATGAACGTGAAAGGGACAGATTTGTTAAAGATAGACCAAAAGAACACTCGCAAGGATGAACTTAAGCAGATAAAGCCAATCTATGATTTGCTGGAGTTAGAGTTTGAGCCATTCAAACAGGTAAAATACTTTTATCCGTACTCAAAAGACCTTACTTCTTACACTTATGAGAAAGAAGACATTATAAAGACTCGGATTGAAGCGGGGAATGCATTGCAGTATAAGTATTTATTTGAAACGGATGAAGATAAGGAATGTCTTGACTTGCTGTTTGCTAATGTTGACGATCCGAACGACACGATAGAGTCAATAATTAATTTCATTATATCAAACGGTGGTGGTTTTAGTGGCATTGAAACTTGGGAAGATTTCAAGAGTGAACTATATAAACAAACACAATCGGATAAAGCCAGCAAAGCCGGTAAAGAAATATCCGTTATGAGTTGGCGCAAGTTTTATCGTTTATTCAATAAGAGTTATCAGAAATGTCAGCAGATGTTTACTAACAAATTAGGTGGTGGTGTACGTTTGCGAGACCAAATAAGGGGGGGATATCAAATTGTACATAAAAAACTTGAGAGAGAATGTGAGCGGAAAGCCTGTAAATACAAGGAGTTTGAGAGGTTCAGGAGTGATTGGGGAAAGAAAAACGAAATGTACACAGGTTTAATTTGGTTTAAACTTGGGTTATGCGATCGGGATAAAGTTTAACAGTGAGGACAGGAAAAGGTTTGTTTTGCTTTAAGGGGATGATAAAAATAGGAAAATGTTTAAAGACGGAGAATTTGATTATGCTGAAAAAACGTTGATACAGGCGGTTTAAGTGAAGATTTAACAGAGGACCGACGGATGATCGGACGGTCCGGGAATGGCTCCTGAAAAGGGGCTTTTTTATATTTTGAGGGGTATATGCAGAGATAGGAAATCATGAATTATTTGGCTTTCCAGGATGGTGGATTTTAGGTAAAGATTTGTTAAAATAGTGCTTAGAGGGACGTTTAGGGGGACATTTAGAGGGACACGGGCGTACAAAAAAGAGGCTTTTGAAATGGGTTTAATGTGTAAAGTATCAATAGATACGCTACACTTTTTCTTTTCGTAGGCAAATCCAAAATCTGTATCTTCGTAGCCTGAAAGAAGCTATACGGAAAATACGGATGCGCCAAAAATGGCTTGAGCTATACGCCGAAACGGGTTCTGTGACAAAAACTGCCCTTCTGTGCGGGATTGCCCGTTCCACGTTATACCGTTGGATAAATCGCGGGAAAGAAGAAGGCAAGTCGGAATTGTCCGACAAGTCTAAACGTCCATCAAGACTTGCCAATATGAAGATAACACCTGAAATTGAAACCATTATCCTTAATCTGCGTGAGACGAGAATATGGGGAGCACAACGGATTGCCAACAATCTGCTTAGGAAGAAAATAAAGTTCTCAGCCATGACGGTGTGGCGTATGTAAAAAAGCATCAGGTCAAAGCTGTTGTGAAACGGCGTAAAAAGTCAGACTATATCCGATATAGTAAAGAAATTCCCGGGGAAAGGGTTCAGCTGGATGTAATGAAAGTACGAAACGGAGCATACCGGTTCACGGCCATAGATGATTGTACCCGTTTGAGAACCATTCGTGTATATCCCGATAAAAAAGCGGAAAGTACAATTCATTTTTTAGGAGAGATACTGAACACTTTTCCTTTTCCCGTTCAGCGGATACAAACTGATTGGGGAACAGAATTTTTCAATTATGACTTCCAATATGAACTGCATGACCATTTTATCAAATTCAGACCAATCAAACCAAGGACTCCGCATCTGAATGGCAAAGTTGAAAGGTCTCAGCAGACCGATAAGACAGAGTTTTGGAATCTTATAGATTTGTCGGACAAGACACTTGATTTGAATGTGATGGCTATGGAATGGCAGGAGTTCTACAATAAGAAACGACCACATTCCTCACTGAACGGCAAGACTCCGATGCAAAAACTCAAGTCTGTCAAGCACCTTGTTCCGATCCAGCCCGATGTGAGTGAAAAATTCTGGGAGTCAAACGAAGAAATTCTTCCACGTAATTACAAGTATCCTAAATTCATTAAACATCGAAATAAGAAAACTGTTATTCGATAAATCATGGAGAGTCAAAATATATCGCAGATTATTTTACGCTTTTAAACTCATCGGTCGGGGAACGGCCAGTGCCAAGGGGCGGGACCACCCATCCAAACAAGCGTAAAAATCCAGTAAGCTAATGTAGCGAATCTATTGTTATAGCACAGCTGAATATAAACAGATTGACTTGTTGCTATCTAAGACTTCCTACGTTTTCAAGTACAAGATAAGCATAACGCTTCTTTCTTTTCTAATATGTCTTGGACAGGAGTTGCCTCCAATCCAACGCAAAAATAATCAAAAGTTTCGGCAATACCTTGCTGCCGAGTGATTTTTTGTGCAAGAGAGTGCCAACTGTGCAAGGTTTATAATTTCTTGTCCTTATCTACCTCTTCCGGCATCGTCGGCGGTTTTGTAGGTTACAAAACCTATACTTGCTCCCCGAACACGTTCAAATATCGGCTATCGTGTACGAGTTACCGACATCCTGTCTCTGGCGCGTATTACACTCCCAATTCCTTTTTTAACCACACTTTCATCACCGGATCAGGAATGACAACTTGTCGTTTCTCTATCTCTATAAGTTCCTTTTTAACTAACGCCCTCTTTATGATACTTACATTTGCAGACGAGCCGAGTTTGTATTTTTGTAAAACCTCCTGTGTGGTAAATTCATTGTGAACCCCATCTAAAATAGCTCGCAGGAAATTCATCTGATAAGTAGTAAGGCTTTCGGTCTGCTTCTCGAACAATGGGGTATTCTGGTCGATTATATCCTGATATGCCGCCTCGAAATCCTGCTCCGTAGCAACTCCGTCCGTGTGTATCCATACCAACCACGCTAACTGTTGCACGTAAGACGAGTGGTTATCTACTATTTGGCATATTTTTTCGGCCAGTTCTATTGAAATCTGCTTGCCTGTAGCTTCAAAACGACCGCATATATAATCTACCCAATCCGAAGTCCCGATTTTAGGCAGATAAATGGCATCGCCGAATTTATAGAACGGCAGGCTCTTTTTCTCGAACAGTTCATTCATCAAATGCTTTTTGCTGCCGAACAGACAATATGATACCGATTTTTGCAGTTGCCACACAGTGCGCAAGCGTTTTTGGAATGTCTTGGAATCCTTGAACTCGGCAATCTGCTGAAACTCGTCGATACACACAACAATATTACAGCCTTTCTTCTGTGCTATTTTTTCCGGAAGTTGCAAGATCTCATCCACATCATTGCTCTTGGGATTCATTTCAAGTGAAATGGAGAAATCCGTTATCGGATCTGTGCCCATTGAGATTTTGGGACTGATACGAGAAAGGAACAACTTGGCATTTTCCAACCACTCATCCAACTTGGAAGATGTTTGTTTGAGTACAGCAGCCGCAAATGCATCATAGAAATCCTTATCACTGCGGCACGAGAAAATATCGAGATATACGACTTTCAACTTGTCGGATTGCGCCAAACGACACACTTTCTGCACCAACGAAGTCTTGCCCCAACGACGAGGTGAAATCAGTACGGTATTGACACCATGCCGAAAATTCAGTAACAGACGCTCCGTTTCTTTTTCCCGGTCGGTAAAATTATCGCCCGATGTGGCAACACCGAATATAAAAGGCTTGTTCTCCATAATCTTCAAATCTTATCCAAGTGCAAAGATATAAAATAATCTTATTACTAACAATCTTGTTACTAATAAAATTATTACAACTAATACACTTCTCCTGTTGATGGCATTGGAATTGTTTTGTAATGGTTAATTTTAGCATTACGGTGGCATTTTACCGGAATATCCTCGATGGTGAGGCCACTGGTAGGTGCCCGATGTTTGCCACAGCCCTTTTAATTCGGGCTTGCCCGTGTGCCACGAAATACCTTTCAGGGGAGCCTAATACCCCAATCGCCTTACGTCGTTGGGAGGGTTGCCATACAATCTGCAAGCAGCGGCGATGAGATGGTCCGCTATTGAGGTGATTATAAAGCGGCAAACGGATAGGCAAGGTGTTTTGCGCGTATCGGGGAATTTAGCCTATACCTGTTCGTGTCGAGTAGGTATCCGACAAGAGGGAGAAGAAAGAATTTGCCTTTTATTGTGTCGTCTGATCTAACAAGAACAAGATTATATCTCGCTTGTCTTTCATTGGTCTTTCAACGCTACCGTCCGAACAATGACATCCCAGTTTATGACGCAGTTTTGTCCACTTAACCGCGCCCAAATTTCTTTTCAGATGTTTGCACGAAACGGTTTACTTTAGTTTTCTTACCCTATATATGAATGATGTAGGTATGCTGAGTTCCCAGTTGTATCATTACAATATCCAGCCAATACTGAACGACATTGCCGGTATTAACCTCGGCTCTGTTTATGAAAGTGCTGTTGCCCAGGAACTGAAAGCACATTACGAAAAATTGTTCTACTACGGCAATAAGCAGAAAGGAGAGGTTGACTTTCCCTCGGCAATCGGTCGTTTAAGAGTAGCCGGACTTGGTGCATTAGTCAATGTTTCTCCGATTTCGGCTCTTGATGCCTCCGGATTATAGTGAAGGAACTGGAGGATTTCGATGTCTTGAGTCATGTCAAAAACTTCTATCGGCTCATGCAGAGCCGATTTTTGCCCTATTAAGCCGATTTCTGATGTGGAGGCAAAATATATGCGCAGAGAATCCTTTATTTACTAAATTTAACAGAACGACAATAAAAAGCAATGAAAAGATAATGGAATGCCTATAGTTGTTCCGGTAATTACTCCTAAACTTGTATGAAATAAACGATTGAGCCGGGAGCAGAAGACAAACTTGTTTGTTTTATGCTGAGGCGGGAGTGATTGTAAATTGAAAATCTAAAATAAAAGTAAAAGACATGAAAGTCTTTAGGATACAGGCTTCGGTAATGTCGAGCGTATTGGTCGTTTCCACACTGATGTTCATCGGGATGCTTGGGGTACTCTTTCTATGGGATAGTGAGCATTTGCTCGCAGCCCGTTATTTTTTCCGGGAACAACAAAGGGCACATTTGTCATCTGCTGTTGTAAAATATTGTCAGGACACTTCGTTCTGTATCGGTTTCAGACAGGATACTTCCCTGATGCTTTTTCCCGGACTGGCGACTTCGGAAGTCGGGTTTTACCGGAAACGCTGGGGATTGTATGAAATGTTGCTGTTGACGGCCGGTGATGAGAAAAAATGCTGTCTGATGGGAAAAGTGGATGAAGGCTACAGCCGGGCTGCCCTGTATCTTCCGGAACGGGGACGTACGCTTTCGATAGCGGGTAAAAGCCGGATAGAAGGGAAGTTGTATATCGGCGGGCAAGGGGTTGCTTATACACAGGTAAGATCGGAATTCTTCGACGGTACGCCTGTTGCACCTTCCGACATCTGCCGGAGCGGGGAGATGCTTCCGTCGCCGGCTCCTGAAATCACCGCTTATGTCGGGGAGTTGTTCCGATATGCTATTGAGGAATGGCCTGAGGCGGAAAACTTCGGACAGGCCACCTTTGCCGGTCCGGTAGAATATCGTCGGATCGGACAGGAGATTAAAGCAATGGGATTGACAGGTCCTTATGTGTTGTGTGCCGCTGATTCGCTGTATATCCGGGGCGATTGCCGGTTAAGGGGAGTCATCATTGTTGCGGGGAAAGTACGCATCGGAACCGGTTTTAAGGGGGCGGTGCAAGTTTTTGCCCGGGATGCCATTGGGCTTGAAGAACGGGTTGTTTTGCAGGCCGGATCGGGATTGTGGGTGAACGGTGGCACTCGCTGGCGTTCGGTTCGGTTGGGGGAAAATTGTCGGGTGGACGGGTATGTTGTGGTGAGGGGGAATACGGAACAGCCGCAATCTCCATACGCGCATTACCATCAACCGTCTTCTGCCGTAGTGAGGGGATTGGTGTATGTCGACGGAATTGCCGATGTGCGGGGAGTTGTCGAGGGAAGTCTGTATGCCGGAGAACTTTGTCATTTTGCTTCCGAAGGATATTATGCTGATTTGTTTTACAACGTATCGGTCTGCCGTTCTCCTGGCACGGTGTATCCGTTTCTGATAAAAGGACCGGTAGAAAGGAGGGAGGTAAAATGAGAACGGAAAAAATTGTCTGGAAGGCCTCTTCCTTGCCTGAATGTGTCGTAGCCTCTGTGATCCTGATGACGGTCTTCTTGTTGTCGGTAGAGATCCTTGCCCGGCTGGCAGGCAAAGTGAGGGAACAGGAATCCGTTGTGGCTTTGTCGGCTGCTTTGCAGGAGGGATTGTACGAACTGGATGACGGTGCTCATACCGAGGGGAATTATACTTTCATTTATGGGGAGATCCGGGTAGAAGCCTCGCTTACCCTGTACGATGCCCGTATACAGCAACTAGTACTGACGGCTTGGCCGGTGCAAGGGGGGAGTTGTATCGAACGTTACCATTTAATCCGGAAAGCAGATGGATACTGAATCTATGCCGGCATGGACATTACCGGAACTGTTGGTTGTTATGATTTTGTCCGGCCTTATTTTTTTAGCTTTGTCAGAGGCAACCGATCTCGTCGGTCGCTTTACCGGTTATCTTACAGAACGCTGGGTGCGTACGGAAGGGGAGTTGTCTGCCTGCCATCGGCTGGATGAACTGATAAGTCGTACCGATAGCATTGCCGTACAAGATGCCGGTTTGCAGCTTTATTGTCGGGATACTTCCTTGGCTGTTTTGCAGGTATCCGATAGCCTGTTATGCTGTGATTACCGGAATAGAAAAGATACCTTGTTGTGCTGCGTGGAAAAGATGATGCTGCGGGGAGATACCCTGATTTTACAACTCTGCCTCCCCCAGGGAAAAATCCGGTATCGTTGGAATATTCATAAAACCGTATGGCCATGAACAGGAATATTAAACCTTTGAAAGAATCGAAGAAAGAAATGTTGTTTTCCGGATTGCATGTCCTGTTGACAGCCGGGTTGGATTTCAGTCATTCTTTCCGCTTATTGATCGAGGAAGAAAAAGAGGAGAAAATCCGTTTGCTGTTGAAAGAAATTTACGCTTCGGTGGTTGACGGGGACACACTGAACGGAAGTTTTGCCCGAAGCAGGCAATTCGGTGCATTGGATTGTGGTGTGTTGCGTATCGGGGAAGAGACGGGGCGTATTGCCGAAGCGTTGGCTTTCCTAGCGGATTATTACCGCAAACGGATCGAACAGCGCCGGATGATTTCGGGGGCGGTAAGTTATCCGGTCATCATCTTGGTGACCGCCTTGGTGGTTTTGGTGTTTATGGTCACTGTTATTGTGCCGATGTTCGAGCAGGTATATGCCCGTATGGGAAGTGAACTGCCCTGGCTGACGCGCCGGATTATCATTTTTTCACGCTACCTGCCAAACCTGTTGTTGGGAATGGGAGGAATAGCCGCAGTTGCCGGTTGTTGTTGTTACCGCTGGCGTAAATGCGGTGCTGTACAGGCTTTTCTGGCTGTCGTAATACTGAAGTTGCCGTTTATCGGTTCGGTGGTCCGGCAGAATCAGCAAGCCCGGTTTTGTAAATTGCTCCGGTTGCTTTACGGTTCCGGTGTACCTTTGTTACATGCTTTGGAATTATTGCGGGACATCATTACCTTTTATCCTTACCGTCAGTCTTTCGGTGTGATTGGGGAGGTACTCCGCCGGGGCGGCTTGTTTGCTGCCGGCTTGGCTCGGTTTCCGCACATATACGACCGTAAACTTTGTGCTCTGCTCCGGGTGGGCGAAGAAACGAATCATTTGGGGGAGATGTTGGGACGTCAGGGAGATAGGCTTACCCAGGAACTCGAATACCGGCTAAAACAGTTAGGTGGTTTTCTGGAACCTGTGTTGATTTTGGGTGTAGGTGGATTGGTCGCCTTGGTGTTGATTGCTATGTATTTACCTATGTTTAAATTAGGGGGTACAATCGGATAATCCGGTTAAATTCCTGGGTGTGGAGATTTTACCCAAATCTGTTGAACGGATAGGGGAATTTTCCATATAATAAATGTAAATAGAATATAACTATTCTGTTTTGTGATTTTTAAGTAATTGATTAATAGCTATTTGTTTTACACTCCCTTTTGCTGCGAAATTTTCGGCATAAGTTTTTCATATTGTTTTACGAACGCGGTTAGAAATAAGAGTTCGACAACATAATTATTAACAATTAAATTTGAATGTTATGAAAAATTTAGTAAAAAGCGCATTTGTAGCATTGGTTGTATGTGTATTTGCTATTCCGGCATCTGCTGAAAGTCTGGTGATCGCTCCTGTAAATGTACAGGATACTGTGGTGAAAAAGGATACCGTGGTGAAAGAAGAAGCTCCGATGCTATTGGCTCAGGAAAAAGTGACTTATACGAAGATAGAGGTAGCTGAAGTACCTGAAAAAGTGGCTGCTGCAGTAACGGCAAAATACGAAGGTTATACGACCAAAGAGGCAGCAAAAGGTTCTGATAACAGTTATAAACTGATTATAGAAAAAGGAGATTCCACATTGACCGTTTATTTCAATGAGGCCGGTGAATTTCTGAAAGAAGAAGCTCCTCAAAAAGAAAGTACTACCTTGGTTTAGTCCTATCCGAATAGGCTCGATAAGCAAAGAATTGTCCTGAAAGTTCGAGGTAGAAACTTTCAGGACAATTTTTTATATGAAGAATCATTTTTTTACTTATGAAAACGTTTTAAATGTTTTTGGTGTATCTTTGTGCGCCTAAAAAAAATACTTATGGATTACGGGATTGTCATTGAAAAAATACACCAGGAATTGAAAGCCTATTGGGGAAAAGGAAAGGTGGCGGATTATATACCGGCTTTAGCGGAAGTAGAGCCGAAACGATATGGAATAGCTATCGAGAC
The DNA here is from genome assembly GCF_000190535.1 of Odoribacter splanchnicus DSM 20712. Classification (GTDB taxonomy): domain Bacteria; phylum Bacteroidota; class Bacteroidia; order Bacteroidales; family Marinifilaceae; genus Odoribacter; species Odoribacter splanchnicus. The sequence continues at coordinate 1,775,493 of NC_015160.1, read as the reverse complement.
ATTGGACGGACATTCTTTTCAGGTAGGAGATGCGGATATTCGTTTTTCTATTCAGAGTATCTCTAAAGTATTCGCATTAGCCATGGTAACCCGTCATTTGGGTGATCGTATCTGGAAGTTCGTCGGACGTGAGCCTTCGGGGAACCCTTTTAATTCGCTTGTACAGTTGGAATATGAACATGGTATTCCGCGTAATCCTTTTATCAATGCCGGGGCTCTGGTGGTCACCGATCGTCTGATGAGTCTTTATGAACAGCCTAAAGATGCTATTCTCCAATTTGTCAGAGGTATATGTGGCAATGACGATATCTACTATGATAAACACATTGCCCGCTCGGAACGTGAACATGCGGACCGGAACATGGCTTTGGGCTATCTGATGAAAAGCTTCGGCAATATGGAAAATGATGTGGAAGATGTGGTGGATGTATATTGTCATCAATGCGCCATTGCTATGAATTGCAAGGAGCTGACCAGAGCTTTTTTATTTTTAGCAAACCATGGAGTGAATCCTTTTAATCAGGAAAAAATTCTGACGGTCAGTCAATCCAAACGTCTGGGGGCCTTAATGTTGACTTGTGGTTTCTACGACGAATCGGGAGATTTTGCTTTTCGGGCAGGACTACCTGGGAAAAGTGGAGTCGGGGGAGGAGTGGCTGCCTATATTCCGGGTAATTTAGCCATTACGGTGTGGAGTCCCGAATTGAACCGGCATGGAAATTCACTTATCGGTATGGAAACTTTGGAGCGGTTTACGACGGATATTAATAATTCTATTTTTTAATACCGGGGGGCTTGACTGAAAGAAATACGAATCCCCAAAAGTTTTACAATAAACTTTTGGGGATAATATCATTAAATTATTCGTTGATAATTTCAACTTCGTCGACGATCAACTCGCTTCCTCCTGCTCCGCAGAACTTGTCTCCATCTTTACTCGAGGAGAAAATAACCGCAAAACGATATTTTTTGGCAGGATTATACTGCTGTTTGTAGTCCAGGGTTAAATCAAATTCCTTGAAACTATCTTGCTGGCCGGTGATCAGCTGAGCAATAGCGACTATTTTATCTGAATTGAAAATGGTTTCACCATTGAGGAATTCTGTGTAATTATCTACTTCGTATAAAACAGCACTCAAAGCGCCTTGGTCGGTTTTTTCCGGGTCTAATTCGGCTTTGTTGGAATTATTTTTCGGGTCTTTACAATAATAGTACTTTTCTCCGGGTTTGTATTTATAATATCCTTTAACCCTGATCGGTTTCTGAAAATAAGGAATACCGAATTGGGTACTATTCAACGTATTTTTGGTATCGACCTCAAAGTCACCTAAGAATAAAGAACCGGAAGTAATTACCGGAATAGGGGGAAAACCAAGTATACTTTCTTTACCTGTTGTATAGGCAGTCGAGATCTTGGCTGCTTTCCCGCTTTGGCCTTCTGTTACCGGGGCAACAATCGCTCCGCCATCGTATAATCCGGGGAATATCTTGATTAAAGATATCCCTTTATTTGAAGTGGCCCATTGGCCTTCCGGTTTATAAAAATCATTGCCTTCGGAAACCCAATTTTCAAACGTTGCTTTGGGAACGGATTGACCTATTTTAAATCTTGCCCGATATTGACGGGTTTTCTGATAATTTTCCGATACGACATTGAAATAGACAAATTCCGTATCGTCTCCTTGATCGATGGCTTTCGAAAAATCGACTACTTCTCCCGAAACAGGTTTCACGATAGCGCCTTTAGAGAGTTCGATAATAGGAGTCAATTGTAGTTTTGAAAGGTCGGCATCCGGTTTGACGTAAAATACGATTTCATATTTATAATTTTCGTATTTGATTTCCGGCTGGGACAAGACCATATCGTTATCGAAGATCATCTTCAGGATTTCCGGCTGATCGTTCATCGTTTGCCGGCCTTTGAAATTCAGGTCGACGGTCAGATCGGTATTTTGGAGTTTCAACTGGAACTGGATGGCTCCTCCTCCGATACTTCCGTTTCCATTGGCGGTCATTTCTCCTAACTTACTTAAAATAACCTTTTTATTGGTAATTTTAAAGTAGATATTATGATCTGCTGCTTTGCTGAAACTATTGGCTACAGGAATAGAATCGATTTCAATAGAACCGATCGTATTTTTGCCAATCTTGTAATTGATATTACTGGTTTTTAATTTGACATAATCTTTACCTTGTGGGAAAAAGTTAATGGTTTGATCGGAGGTATCTTGGGCAGATTCATAAGTTAAAAATAAGTCAGCATTGTATAGCCCTTCGATTTCTTTAGCCAGATTGACCTCTGGAGGAGTCGGGGTCGGAGTGTCGTTATCATCGTCGTCACTGCAAGCTGTGAAAAACCCCAACGAACAAATCAGGGTGAATAAAAATAATTTTTTCATACAATTTAATTTACTGTTTGTGTTTATTTCTTCAGATTAGGAAAATAAACGGTTAAAGTCTTCGATAAGTTGTTCCCGGCGCTGTCTTTAACAGTTAATATGAATTTATGAGGTCCCGGATTTTCGAATCCTCCTAATAACGGCATGAACTGAGAGACATCGAAAGTAGTTTCAGTACTGCCTTTTATTTTTTTATCTTTCGATAGCAAACCAAATCCGATCAAGGTTTGGGCTAGTTCCTCGGAAGCCGGATTGGCCAAATCGAATTCTTTCGGTAGGTTTACTGCATTTAGAACATCTTCTGTCAATACCGGCGATTCTATTTTAACGATCAGATTTTCGATTCCTTTCTCTGTTGCAATATTTACTATAACTTCTGCTGTATTGTCTTTGTTTGTTACATTGAAAGTCTGATCGATGTTGAATCCTCGCCCTTCGATTGTGACGGGGTCGTTGTCGTCATCGTCGCTACAAGCTACAAAATTCAGCGTTAAAAACGCCATTAAGAGAAATACTAAATTCTTTTTCATCATCTGTTTTTATTAATGTTATTTTCTGATAATTAGGGAAGAAGATAAACGGACGTTTAAATCGTCGTTTATTTTTCCCTTTTTTTACATGAGTATAGTTAATAGCAAAAATCGTGCAAAATTAATAAAATATGTGTGTTAAATAATAAAATTAATAAATTGCATGCATAAGTAAATGATATTCAAATCATATCAATTTCAGATATAGAATTACAGATTATCTGATTTTATCACTAGCTTTCGTATCCGTGTACCCAATTACTTTTTTCTTTCAGTTCATTTTTTACAAATTTAAACGTCCGTATTTATTGGTCGTTGGTTTCTGAATGTTAAAAAATGAAAAAATTAATTATGAAAAAACTGATTTTATTTTTGTTTGTAGCGTTACTTACGCAGGTTTTTACATCATGTAAAGACGATGATGTTTATCACATTACAGATACGGATTTGAATGGGGTCTACCTTGGTACAATGGATGTCGATGCGCCATTCGGAGGTGTTCAATTGGGAGCTGATGATATTAAACAAAAAATTTATATTACCAAAACAGGGGAAAATCTGGTAACTTTACAATTGAAGGATTTTACATTTAATAATATACCTATCGGTACGCTTGAAATTACCAATGTTGAAGTTGATAAGGTTCATGACGACTTCAAAATAGAAGGAACCGGAAAGTTGACATTGATTGTAGGTGGATGTGATATCGCTGTGAATGGTACGGTGAGTGCTGCCGGGAAATGTAATATTGTTATAGAAGTAAAGGTTACTTCTGAAGGACAGGGGGTAAATTTTGTCGGTTTGAATGTAACGGTTGATTTTACCGGGGATCGCCTGGCTGCTGATAAAAGTTCAGAGGCTTTAATTAAAGAATTTATCTTCAATAGTGATAGTATTTCAGATGTTATTATTGCTGACAAAACGATTGAGTTTTATGCTCTGGAGAATACAGTGAATTATAAGTTCAAACCTACAATCACAATTTCTGAAGGAGCTACAATAACACCTGCTGCGGATGTTGAACAGGATTTCTCTTCTCCTGTTATTTATACAGTTACCTCTGAAGACGGAATTGTGGTAAACAAATATACGGTTAGTGAGGCTGGAAAGGTAAAATATATGGATTTTGAAGTATGGAAGAAAGACAATACCTATGGATTTGAGAAACCGGAGGGTTCTTTTGCTTCGACGAACGAAGGAAGTGGTATCGTATACTCTATATTAGAGGGTTTGAAAAGTGTTGATGGTTTTCAGGATATAGTGATTCCCAGCTGGTGTGTTAGATCGTCAGAAGAAGGAAAAACAGGTAAAGCTGCTGTATTGGAGACGATAGATTTGACACCTTCAAAAGCAGACCTGCTCAGATATAAAGAAACTTTATCTTCTTCAGATGCTGTCTTTATAGATTATGTTTTAGGTATGTGTCCGAATATCACAGCAGGGAGTTTATTCCTTGGAAGTTTTGATTTAGCTAGCGCTATGGGAGATCCTTTGAAAGGAACTCAATTCGGTATTCCTTATGTAGGAGAACCGGTTAAATTTTCAGGATGGTATAAATATACTCCGGGTGCAAAATTCTATGATAAAGATGGAAATGTAGTGGAAGGACAGACTGATGAATTTGCAATTTATGCTTTATTGTATGAAGCAAAAGGAAAAGATGGTAAAGAGGTAACTTTGACTGGTACTGATATCAATACCTCTGAGTATATTGTTTTAAAAGCTGAAGTTACTGATAAAACGGCAAAGGAGGATTGGACTTATTTTGAAATACCGTTTGAAAAAATGAATGACAAAGAATACGACGCAGCTAATCAGTATAAACTGGCTTTGATTTGTACATCAAGTAAAGAAGGCGATCGATATAGAGGAGCTCCGGGTAGTATTTTGATGATCGACGATTTGAAAATTACAAGGTAACCCCCTTCTCTTTGTATATAACTTAGCCGGTTCTGTTGGTAGAATCGGCTATTTTAGTTATTAGCTTTGCAAAAATTTCACGTTGTAGGAATTAGCTCGATGATTTAAAACATTTTATTTTTTTCGGCGTATATATTTTTTTAATAATTAAATAGAAGACGATGAAAAAGAAACTCTGTTTTTTGATGATGGCTGTATTCTTTTTAGGGATGACAGCTTGTAGTGATGACGACGATGATAAGAAAGAAGCGGTGGCAGGAACCTATACGGGAACGATTACGGTGACGGATGAGGCAGGGACTCCGATCGGTGAACCACTGACCGGACAAAAGATTACCATTGTCGATGCAGGAAAAGATAGGATAAATCTCGAGCTGAAAGATTTTAAATTCGGCACGGTCCCTGTGGGGGATCTGGAGATAAAAAATGTTGCTGTGAACGATAAAGGAGAAGTGAACGGTAGCGCATCTCAGGTGCCGATTATGAATGGCGTTCTTCAGGCCGATATAACAGTGAGCGGGACGGTAAAAGATAAAAAAGCCAATTTGCTGATCGATGTGTCCGCACCTTTGACTCCCGGGACCGATCCGATTAAAATGAAAGTTACCTTTATCGGAGCCCGTTGACAGAGGAATTTTTCTCCAGGTTCGGGCATGAATTCGGAATGATCGGGAGGCTTGTCTGATACTGATTGGCGGAGCTGAAGTTCACCATTTATATTTTGTTTTCGGAACCGAAGTTGCGCCAATCAGCGTTCCTTTTCTCTTTAATTTTCCGGTTTATTGAAATTCTTCTTCCGGGTATAAGGACGTTTCCTTCCCGGGCGATTGTTTTTGAATTTTCCTCTCGGACGGCGCTCGAATGCCTGTGGGTTATAGACAGGGCCAGGACCTACAGTCGGTGGTAACGGAATTTTATAGATGTCTTTTTCTATAAATTCTTCGATTTTATGAAATTTACCCTGTTCCGGTTCGCAGACGAAAGTAATGGCTACACCATCTGCATTCGCCCGGGCTGTACGGCCGATGCGATGGATATAATCTTCCGGATCGTGGGGAACGTCGTAGTTGATGACCAGACCGATGTCGTCGATATCGATGCCCCGGGCAACAATATCGGTTGCGACTAAAATGTCGGTCTTCCCGTTTTTAAAGTCGAGCATTACCGCTTCCCGTTGTTCCTGTTCCAGATCGGAATGCATGGCTGCAACATTGAGTTTCATGCGCTTTAAAGAATAGGCCAGATCTTTTACCTTCTGCTTGGAAGAAGAGAAGATAATGGTTTTTTTACGGTTGGGTTTACTGAATAGCTCCTGGATGATAGCCATTTTCTGCGTCTCATAACAGATATAAGCCGATTGGATAATCGCTTCGTTCGGTTTGGAAATGGCGATATTGATCTCTGCCGGATCTTTCAGTATCTGTTTGGCTAACTGCCGGATTTTCGGTGGTAAAGTTGCTGAAAACAGAATTGTTTGACGTTTTGTCGGCATCTGTTTGACTATTTGCATGATATCGTCGAAAAAACCCATGTCCAGCATCCGGTCGGCTTCGTCCAGAATGAAGTAGCTGACCTGTGAAAGATCGATACCGCTATTGGCGATGTGTGATAATAAACGTCCCGGAGTGGCGATCACCACATCCGCTCCCATTAATAAACCCTTCTTTTGCTGGTCCCAGCCGGCTCCGTCTCCTCCGCCGTAGACTACGGTCGTCGAAATGGGGAGAAAATAAGAAAAACCTTCGAATTGCATGTCGATCTGTTGGGCCAATTCCCGGGTAGGTACCATGATGACTGCGCGGATATGATTGTCGGGGTTACCCTCTGCGACTAAACGGCTGAGTAGAGGTAAGGTGTAAGCTGCCGTTTTACCGGTTCCGGTCTGAGCGCATCCGATGATATCTTTCCCCTCTAATATGACCGGAATGGTCTGTTCTTGCACTGGAGTCATCTCCTGAAAGTTCATAGCTTCTATTCCCTGCAGTACGTTCTCGTCTAAATTTACTTCGTCAAATCTCATAATTTATATCACTCAAATTTCGCTTCAAAGATACGATTTTTATAAATAATTAATGGTTTAATCTCTGGGACTGTTTTAACATTCTGTGTCCAAGTTAATTCCAATACAAAGATAATGGAAGTTGGGCAACTAAGAAGGGACATTCCGTTTTTTTTGTGGCATTATTTTTGTTATTAGTTGTTAGTGATGAAAAAATAGTTTATTTTTGAAAGCGATGAAGTTTCTACTGATATATGGGGTATTGTTTCTTCTTTTGTGGACAAAGGGGTCGGCAATCGACAGGGAAGAAAGCTTGACAGACTATACTGTCGAAGAAGGGATTGTGAATGAGTCTGTCCTGGTAGAAGTTCCGTCTTCAGATTTAAAAACCAACTACATTCCGTATTTTCTGTATCTGAAGGTTTTGAATCCGGCTACTCAAATCGATTTATCGGCCGGGAGTGATCAAAGCTGGAATATTTTATCTTATAAAATTCTGCACGGTGTCCAGAAAATTCATGTGCCTATGCGTTTGCAGATGTGGTATGCCTCCGAATGGATGAGGATGTTATCTGTCTGGCACGACAAGAGTTTTCTTTTGTACTTTTTAGGGAAACTTATCATTTAGCATTCTCGTTAAAAGAGGAAAAACCTGGTTCTACACAAATCAGGGGAAGGTGAAGTATGTGTAGTTCGTTCTGAGAATCGGTGACAAAAAGGGATATGCACGCAAGTGGATAAACAGGGGAGGTAAGGCTGATTCGGAAATTGTTAAATAATTAATGAAAATCAATATTATGGCAGAGAAGTTTGGATATGTAACACAGGTGATCGGACCTGTTGTGGATGTCATTTTTGAAAATGGCGGAGAGGATTTGCCTCCTATTTATGAAGCCTTACGGATAGAACGGGATAATGGCGAAAAATTGATTATCGAGGTTGAACAGCATATCGGAGAAGATACTGTCCGTTGTGTTGCGATGGATACGACCGATGGGTTGCGCAGGGGCATGAAAGCCTGGGATTTGGGACGTACACTGACGATGCCGGTGGGAAAACAAATCAAGGGACGGTTATTGAATGTCACCGGAGATGCCATCGATAAATTGGGAAAACTGGATTATACCGGTACGTTGTCTATTCATCGGGAACCGCCGAGATTCGAAGATTTAACGACGACTCAGGAGCTTTTGCTGACCGGTATCAAAGTGATCGATTTATTGGCTCCCTATTCCAAAGGAGGAAAAATCGGTTTGTTCGGTGGGGCCGGAGTCGGGAAAACGGTGCTGATCATGGAATTGATCAATAACATTGCCAAAGGGCATAATGGATATTCCGTGTTTGCCGGAGTCGGTGAACGGACTCGTGAAGGAAACGATTTGCTGAGGGAAATGATCGAATCGGGAGTCGTGAAATACGGTGAACGTTTTCAGGAAGAGATGAATGAAGGGAAATGGGACGTGAAAAGCGTGGATATGGAACAGGTGAGTCAGTCACAAGCTACCCTGGTGTTCGGACAGATGAACGAGCCCCCCGGAGCACGTTTACGGGTGGCCTTGTCGGGACTGACAGTAGCCGAGTCTTTCCGGGATTCTAACGAAGGAGGAAAGGAAATCCTGTTTTTTATCGATAATATTTTCCGGTTTACTCAGGCGGGTTCGGAAGTGTCGGCCTTGTTGGGACGTATGCCTTCGGCTGTTGGATATCAGCCGACACTGGCTTCTGAGATGGGAAAGTTACAGGAGCGGATCGCTTCTACTAAATATGGTTCTATCACTTCGGTACAGGCTATTTATGTGCCTGCCGACGACTTGACGGATCCCGCACCGGCAACGACTTTCAATTTCCTGGATGCGACAACCGTACTGAGCCGGAAGATTACCGAGCTGGGTATTTATCCTGCAGTAGATCCGCTGGAATCTTCTTCCCGTATCCTCGATCCGAATATTGTCGGGGAGGAACATTATAATACGGCCCAGCAGGTCATCGAATTGCTGCAGCATTATCAGGAATTGCAGGATATTATTGCAATTCTCGGTGTGGATGAACTTTCGGATAGTGATAAATTGGTGGTAAACCGTGCCCGGCGTGCTCAGCGTTATCTTTCACAACCGTTTCATGTGGCAGAACAATTTACCGGATTGCAGGGAGTTATGGTCCCCCTCGAAGAAACGATCCGGGGTTTTAAAATGATTCTCAGCGGAGAAATGGACGAATATCCCGAGCAGGCCTTTATGAATGCCGGAACCATCGAAGACGTGATCGAAAAAGGAAAGAAGATGATGAAAGAGGCGGCAAAGTAAAAGGTAAAAAGCTAAAAGGCTAAAGGTTATGGGCAGGTTATAGGCGGGAAGAAAGCGAAGAACTGGAGACTTGTTAGGTTGGAAATTTGTAATTTGTATAACTATGAGACTGGAAATAATATCTGCAGAAAAAGTGTTGTTTAAAGGGAATGTACAACGGGTGACTTTACCCGGTTCCCTGGGAACTTTTACTATCTTGGAACAACATGCCCCCCTGATTTCCACACTCACGCATGGAAATGTGGTTTATGATACAGGAGGAGGAGAAAAGCAACTGACGATCGATTCGGGAGTTGTCGAAGTATTGGATAATCGGATTGTCGTTTGTATTAATTAGCCGGTAACACTTGTAATTTCTGAAACGAAGTAAAATATGAAATTAATCAGGTATCTGTTAGGACTGAGTCTATTCCTGCTGGCCGGTCAATGGGTAAAGGCAGACGAAACAGCAGCAGAATCATTCAATCCCCAAAAGTCGATATTCGAACATCTGGGAGATGAATACGGATGGAATGTCTGGAATTTGCATATCCCGTTACCCGTGATTGTCAGGGATGAAGAAGGAGCATGGCATGTGTTCAGTTCTGCGAAATTAGCCGGCGGACAGGAATATGAAGGTTTTTATATTGCCGGTGAGGGAGAATACGAGGGAAAAGTGATTGCCCGGAATGCTTCCGGCCATATTTACCGGCCCTGGGATTTTTCGGTCACTAAAAATGTACTGGCCTTATTTATATGTGCTTTACTGCTTTGTTGGCTCGTCTTTCCATTGGTCCGGTGGTATAAGAAGAAACCGTATGAAGCGCCGCGGCGTGTAAAAGGAATGATGGAATTTGGAGTCGGTATGTTGTATGAGGAGTTGATTGTACCGATTTTAGGGAAAGATGCCCGGCGTTTCGGACCGTATTTGCTGACCTTATTTTTCTTTATTCTCTTGATGAATTTGATGGGCTTGATTGTTATTTTTCCGGGAGGTGCCAATCTGGCCGGAAATATGTCTGTCACTTTAGTGTTGGCTGTGTGTACTTTTGTCGTAGTCAACTTTTCAGGACGTAAGGGATATTGGAAAGATATTTTTTGGCCCGAAGTGCCGACCTGGTTGAAATGTCCGGTTCCGATGATGCCTGTCATCGAGATTTTCGGTGTGTTTACCAAACCGATTGCCTTGATGATCCGGTTGTTTGCCAATATGCTCGGTGGACATTTGATTACTTTGGTTCTGATTTCCCTGATTTTCATTTTTGCAGCGATGGGACCTGTGATTATGGGGACTTCGACCGTGATTGCCGTTGTGTTTGCTGTATTTATGGGATTTATCGATTTGTTGATTTGCTTCATACAGGCTTATGTATTTATGTTGTTGTCTGCCATTTTTATTTCTTTGGCAAGACCTGCGGAAACCGGGGCCCGGCATGAGAAATGAACAAAGTAAAATAATATAAAATAGAATAATTTTAAAATTGAAAAGCTATGTTAAGTATGATTTTATTACAGGTCGCTGCCGGAATGAGTCTGGCAAAAGTGGGTGCTGCCATCGGCGCAGGGTTAGCTGCTATCGGTGCAGGTATAGGTATTGGGAAGATCGGGGCGAATGCCATGGACGCTATTGCCCGCCAACCCGAGCAGACCGGGAATATTCGTACGAATATGATCGTGATCGCTGCTTTGATTGAAGGTGTCGCTTTGTTTGCTATCATTGTATGTTTGTTGGCTTTGTTTATATAATCGTTTATGGGACTCTTTAAACCGGAGATCGGGTTGGTATTCTGGATGCTGGTGGTCTTTCTGATCATTCTGGCTATCCTGGCTAAATATGCCTGGCCCGTGATTATCCGAAGTATAGAACAAAGAGCGGATTTTATCGATAGTGGGGTGAAATTTACCCGCGAGGCAAAACAACGGCTGGACGAAGTGGAAACAAAAGTGGAAGAGATGCTGGCCGAAGCCCATAGAAAACAATTGGCTGCTTTACAGGAAACCGAACGGATGAAACGGGAGATGATCGAGAACGCAAAAAAAGAAGCTGCCGATGAAGTCCGGAAGATGATGGAAGAGGCAAAAGCTTCTATGGAACAGGCTAAACGGGAGGCCGAAAAACAAATGAGGCGACAGGTGAGCCGTTTGTCACTCGAGATCGCGGAGAAAGTATTGAGAAAAGATTTGTCGAAAGATACTGCTCAGGTAGAATTGGTGGATCGAATGTTGGATGAGCTGGAATCAGCTCAGAAACTGTAATGATATGGATGAAGGTTTAATAGCACGGAGATACGCTTTGGCTATGCTGAAAGTAGCACAGAAATATAATGCTGCGGAAGAGGTATATCAAAAAATGAAGACCTTCGAACAAAATTATATTTCCCATCCCGATTTACATAAGGCATTACTGAATCCGATATTGTCTCCCCGGGATAAAGAACAATTGTTGACGATCGCTATCGGGATCGAACCCGGAACGTTGTATCTGCGGGGAATCCGTTTGCTGATAAAAAATCACCGCGAGATGTATATCCGCTCTATTTGTCTGATGTACCAGAAGTTATACCGGAAGGTGTACCAGATCGGACGAATAAAGATTATCACGGCGGTTGCTTTGAAGCAGGAGACGCTGGACCGGATAAAAAAACTGGTGACGGACCGGACTTCCAGACAGATCGAATTTGTCGAAAAGGTAGATCCGGCTATTATCGGGGGCTTTGTACTCCGGGTAAATTCCATGCAGCTCGATTATTCAGTAGGCGGAGAGTTGAAAAAAATCGCAAAGCAATTGAAATAGGAGAGGATAAGTATAAATGATTAGATTATGATAAAACCAAGTGAAACATCAGATATTCTTCAGCAACAACTGGATAACGTTGATTTGAAAGCTGAATTTGAAGAAATTGGAACCGTATTGGAGGTGGGAGATGGCGTAGCCAATGTATTCGGGCTGGATAATGTAACTTCCGGCGAACTGATCGAATTTGAAAATGGGGTAAGGGGAGTTGCCATGAACCTCGAAGAAGATCAGGTGGGAGTCGTGCTTTTGAATTTGGGAGATCGTGTGAAAGAGAATTTTACGGCTAAACGCACCGGGCATATTGCTTCTATTCATGTGGGAGAAGGATTGTTGGGACGGGTAATCGATACACTGGGAGAACCCATCGACGGGGCAGGGCCGATTACCGGCGATCTGTTGGAGCTGCCTTTGGAAAGAAAGGCTCCCGGGGTAATTTATCGGCAGCCTGTTAAAGAACCTTTGCAGACAGGGATTAAAGCGGTGGATTCGATGGTACCTATCGGAAGGGGACAACGGGAACTGATTATCGGTGACCGGCAAACCGGAAAAACGGCTATCGCTATCGATACCATATTGAATCAACGTGAAAATTACCGGCAGGGTAAACCGGTTTATTGTATTTATGTCGCTGTCGGTCAGAAAGCTTCTTCTGTGGCAGCCTTGGTCAACGTATTGAAAACTCACGGAGCGATGGACTACACGGTAGTATTGGCTGCCAATGCGTCCGATTCGGCTGCCATGCGTTATTATGCACCTTTTGCCGGAGCGACGATCGGAGAATATTTCCGGGATAGCGGGAGGCATGCGCTGGTCGTATACGATGATTTGTCGAAGCAGGCTGTTGCTTATCGGGAAATCTCTTTGATTTTGCGCAGACCTTCGGGTAGAGAGGCTTATCCGGGGGATATCTTTTATTTGCACTCCCGTTTGCTTGAGCGGGCAGCCAAGATTATATCCAACGATGAGGTGGCTTCGACGATGAACGACCTGCCCGAACCGTTGAAACCGGTGATCAAAGGCGGAGGATCACTGACCGCTTTACCGATTATCGAGACTCAGGCCGGCGATGTGTCGGCATATATTCCGACGAATGTCATCTCTATCACGGATGGCCAGATATTCCTCGAAACTTCTCTGTTTAACGAAGGAGTCCGGCCGGCAATCAATGTGGGCGTTTCAGTATCGCGGGTAGGAGGAAATGCTCAGGTGAAAGCGATGAAAAAGATTGCCGGAACCTTAAAAATCGATCAGGCTCAATACCGGGAACTCGAGTCGTTCTCCAAATTCGGAGGAGATTTGGATCCGGTCACTCAGATGGTGATCGATAAAGGACAAAAAAATGCCCGTCTATTGGTGCAACCTCAATATGCCCCGATGCCTGTAGAAGAAGAGATTGCTATTATTTATTGCGGAACCCAGGGTTTGTTACAACGGGTACCTTTAAAACATGTCGGCGATTTTGAGAAATATTTTCTCGATATTCTTCGGGTACGTTACCGGAAAGAAGTGTTGGATGAATTGAAGGTGGGACGTCTGGACGAAGTCGTCGCTGCTTTGTTGGAGGAAGTGGCTAAGGAAGTAGCCGATAAATTTGCTGCACCCGTGAAACAAACCGAACAAACCGAAGAATTTGTAGATAAGTAAAAAAGAGAAGAATGGCAACGATGCGTGAACTGAAAGGAAGGATCAATTCTGTCCATTCCTCTCAGAAAATTACCGGAGCAATGAAGATGATTTCTTCTGCCCGGTTGAGAAAGGCCGAGAACAAGTTACTTCAGGCCGAGCCTTATCGCCGGAAGTTATGGGAAATATATGCCCATATTGAAAAATCCGGTTGTGAGTTTCAGTCGCCATTGACAGTGAAGCGCCAGGTAAAGAAGGTGGCTATTGTTATTTTTGCTTCCGACGATGGATTGTGCGGAGCTTTCAATATCAATTTATATAAAAAATTGGTGGAGGAAGTACAGGCTTATCAGAAACGGGGTATCCGGGAAATTACCGTTTTTCCGGTCGGAAAAAAAATACTGGCTGAGGTGAAACGGATAAAGGGCATTCGCCTGGCCCGACATCCCGAAGCTTTTGAAAAGAAAGACTATATGGCGGCTACCCGGGAATTGGCCGATGAACTGATGGAAGATTTTTTGAAAGGAAAATACGACCAGGTAGGAGTTGTTTATGCACATTATAAAAGTATGGGCGTACAAATCGTGCGGTTACGTTCTTTTTTGCCGGTTATTGTAGAACCGGAAGAAAAAATAGAAACCACAGATCGGCTCGGTACCTGGTATATTTATGAACCCGGATGTGAACAAATATTAACCATGTTGTATCCCCTGATGATGCATGCTTTGATGTACGATCTGTTGATGGAAAATAAAACTTCCGAACAGGCTGCCCGTATTCTGGCGATGCAGATGGCTAATGATAATGCCGTGAAATTATTAGGTAAGTTGCAGCTGGAGTATAATAAATTGAGACAACAAGGGATTACTTCCGAACTGTTGGATATCGCTGGAGGCAGTAATCGGGAAAGTTAAGCCACTGAAGTGTTATTATATTGGATGTAAAAAATACCAACATTTAGGTATTGCAGGCTTTGTCTGTTACTAACTAACTTTGCAGATGAAAAGAATAACACGTCAGTCTACTACAGAGAAAAGAAACATAGCGTACACTTATTATCGAAGCAATCTGTGATTTTAAGGAAAGGAGGTAAGCATATAATCACTCAGCTTCTCAGTCTAAAAGCATTGACGTTAAAAAACTTGTTATTATGAAACGAAATTACATTTATCTCGCATGCATGACAGTATGTATGTTCGCACTATTTGCCATCAGTTCTTGTAGCAATGAAATGGACATGCCATCAAGCAAGATAGAGCACTTGCAAAAGATGAAACAACTTTGTGCTCAATATGGTTGGACGCAGATTGAGGGAGTTTCTCAAGAAGAGGTTGATAAATTTCTTCTGTCGGAAGATTACGAAAAGACCAAGGAATTCTTTGAATTTGTGAAGACAGGAGGGGAAACAATTAATTTGACAGATCTATCTTAAGTTTCACAACAGTCCAGTTCTTCAACACGGGCGAGTGGGGTAAAGCTCACATATGTACTTCGAGGGCAACACAGTTCCCACGTCGCGACATCAACAACGGAGATGATTGTCTGGTATAATAGAAAAGAGTTGGATGTAGTTAGTACAAAAGTTCACTCTAATCCATCATGTACTTGGACTCCTAACTCGACCTCTACATTTTATTTTTACAGTAACAGATGTGACATAACTGTTACTGGGCGAATAAAATGGGGATTTGTGACAAGAGATATGACGATGAAAGCTTATATGATTCTTAGACCAAATTCAGAAGTGGTTTCAGAAGGCAGGATTACAAGTTTTAGAGGATGAAACACCAGTCGAAGGAGAATAGAGCAAGCATAGTGCTCTTCTTGCTGTTTTTGTGTTTTGTAACTCCGAGAGCAAAATCTCAGGTGTTGCTTGAGAACGACTCCTCAGACGTTTGCAAGGTGATAGACATTGTAAATGTTGGTTTATCGACGGAGATACAAAAGAAATACGAGAAGGAATACATTGCAACATCTGTAATCGTCGGATACAACTTACGTAAGAATGAAGTGGAGTTCTATTGGTTAGATGACAGGTATGACTTCGATTTATACTCCTTACAAAAAGGCGATAGCATAACTCTGCATTATCCTCATATGTCAATAGACAATAGGAAGAGAGCAATAGCTATGGACAATCACAGTTTTCAAGAACGTATAAGAGAAAACGATAGTATCTATGTTGATATTGACTTTTTTGACATTGAAAAGAAGTTGGGGTTGCCCCCCTCTCTGGACGATGGTCTATTCCTTAAGTGGGAAATTGCAAAACGACGCTTCATGGAGCATATAATAGAAGATAACCAAGGCTTACATACATTAGATACTGAGAACGCAGATGATTTGCGTTTGTCTAAGCGTACATTCGGTCAATTATATTGTATATACATATTAATGCACAATGAAACCATAAGGAACAAAGAGTAGCCAAATGCATGATATCGAAGGAGTCGTATTCTAAAGAGTATGGCTCCTTTTTTATGAAGAAACCTCTCTTTCGTGGAGGCTCTCTCTTTTGCTAAAGAATTGAACGATAAGGAAAAGATCAACCTTGTACGGTATATAGTGCTTATGAGCAAGAACTCTTAGAGACAAGCGATGAAGAACTTAATAATGAAAGTAAACTTTTTGGACGATTATTTAGAAGAATCTTTAGTCGTACCGATAAAAGTTTAAAATGGATTGATAAGTATGATGACAGAAAGCATTTTTATAGAAGAGGTGGTGCTTGTGGTCCTTGGGTTTGCGGATATATCCTTTATGTAAATCAAGGCAAAGATAAATATGATTTCTTTTATAATAATGCTTCTTCATTTGGAGAGTTTGGTATTCTAAATTTTGCTTTGCGTCTTTTCGGAAGACCGATGACTCCGGGAGAAATGGGGAGGACAATGCCCATTGCTTCCAATGGGAAAATATGGATTAATCCAGCTCTGTGCTTTGCTGATCTTTTTGCATATGACCAAATAAAGCATTATAAGAAACCCGCAATCAGATTGTGTGGTTCTGGTGGGCAATTGCATTGGACTTTAGCTTATGGTGCAAAACAGACTGGTTCTTGGTTGTGGAGAAACTATTATTTCCTTCAGATAGATAATGGCGCAAAAGTAGGCGTGCCAGGAGACAAGAAGAATGGCGGCAACTATACAAAGGTTGATTGGTGGAATCCTTGGTTAATGGTTTGGGATTAATTTAAAGATGCAACAAAATGAAGAAGATCTTCTCTTTACAATTGTGTGTTTGGCTTTTTCTTACAATATTGTTTTCCCAATGTACAAAGGTTGATTTAGAGGAAGGAGTACGCAAAACAACTATTCTTCGGCATAATTATATTGCAATAACCACAAAAGATGATATTCCCGGAGAAGTGGAAGTGCATTATAGTATACTGGGCAATAATGGTCAAAATGAAGTCAAAACAGAGAGATTTCATACTAATATTGCCGCGAATCGAAAATATATACACGTATGAAACTATTGAAATACGGCTTTTACTTACTTGCTATCGCAGCATCGGCAGTATCGTGTACACGCAAGGACGGCGATTGGGATCCGATCAAGACGGACTGTCGGGAAATAACCGTTCCGCCGCAGGGAGGCTCGGCCGTCGTGACGATGAAAAATTACAAAGGCTGGTGGATTTCCACCGTCCAATACGAAGCGAAGGGCGAAAACCTGATGATTCACGGCGAGGATTTCGGATTTATGAAGTTCGAAAACGAGTGGTGCGAAATCGTCGTGCCGTCCGAAAGTCCGAACAAATTGTATATCGCCCTGAAAGAGAACGATGGACGGGAGCCGAGGAAAATCGGTATAGGAATGACGGTCGGCGATGCTTTCACAAGTATCGATATTACACAGGGAAGTGCACTTCTGACCACTCCGAACGAATGATTCTGGCGTGCATTCTCTGCATCTTCCTGTCGTATCGGCGGCGAAGGCGGCTGTTCGGAAGCAAGTGAACGGATACCTCCGAAATTGTTTCGAAGGCGGATTCGGGCG
The DNA here is from genome assembly GCF_000190535.1 of Odoribacter splanchnicus DSM 20712. Classification (GTDB taxonomy): domain Bacteria; phylum Bacteroidota; class Bacteroidia; order Bacteroidales; family Marinifilaceae; genus Odoribacter; species Odoribacter splanchnicus. The sequence continues at coordinate 1,757,941 of NC_015160.1, read as the reverse complement.
ATTGCGAAGCCGATTTCTCCGTTTCGGTAAGATTCTGATTGTATAGCCGTTTTATGCCAGATATTTTTGCGACAAAAAATATGAGCAAGATGATTATCGAAACGATCAAACGGCTGTCTATCGATGTATTCGTTACAGACATGGCGATTACGGCGGTTGTCATTGCGACAATCGCTCTTTCGCTTTTGGCGAGTCCGTTTTGCCAATAATCCCAACAGTCATGGAACGAAAAGAAACATATATCGAAATCCTGCGATTGAATATATATTATGTGGAAACAAAAATTGAAAATCTGCGGCATCAATCTGACAGCATATAGTGTGGCTCTTGTCATCATGCTGCTGTTGTCTGTTTGCTCAAAATCATACGGGCAGGAAAAACGTGTACTTTCCTTTGACCGTACAAAACAGACCGTGACGGGCATAGACACGACCAAACTGTCGGTTTATGAACATGAGAAGGCATTTTTGTTTCCACATTTTGATGCCATTCCCCAAATGCCCGGAACGCTTTTGGACTTTCGTCCCGATTACACACGGAGTTTTCCCGTTGACCGTTCATCCCTGCATAAAGGTGAATACAATGTCGGCGGGATTATCCATCGGTTTAACAAAGTGGATGTTTGGGGGCGTGGCAGGCAGGAAAACATCATAGGAGTCGGCGTATCGAACTATGCCGAAGTCAAAACGGTGTATTCTCCAAACGAGAAATGGAAATTGGGGCTGTGCCTCTATGCGCATAAACTGAGCATTCCCCGTTCGAGTAGCAATACATTCGGAATCGGCACCGATGTTTCCTATCAATTCCTCCCCCAAACATCGCTCCATCTCTTCGGCACCTATTATTGCACCTACTTTCCGGGAGTAAAACCGATGAAGAGGATAGACGGCTACCATTATGGCGGTTACCTCTCATTCGATTTGGCAGAGCGGTGGGCAATGGACGTGGGCATGAGAAGCTATGGCGGCAATGGGGCTCACCGGCAATGGACAGTACCGATAATACGTCCGTCGTATAAGCACAACGGGCGCGAAATAAACGCGGATTTTGGTGGAATGTTCCAGCAAATCGTGAAAGGTCTATTCTTTAATCATTGATAATATGAAACAGAAAAAAAGCAAAATAACGACTGTTGCTATATGGATTCTGCTATGCGGATGGATAATGTGCATGAGTTCATGCGGGAGTCTGCTTTATAATCCATCCAACAAAGCGGAACAAGTGACAGTGACTATTAAACAGCCTATCAAATAGGCTTAAACCATAAGAAAAAGGATGAGAAATATTGTAACAATAATTTTAATCTGCTTTCTCTCTTTTCCTGCCTTCGGGCAAGAGATTGAGAATTCGCACAAAGATAAAACGTACAAGAACATTTATTTGGAACTATTGGGTGCTTCAAATATGATTGGCGTTTCTTATGACACAAGAATAAAGCCCGGTTCAGCTTTCGGCTATCGTGCCGGAATATCCTATTTTTATGGGACGAACTACAATTCCAATGAAGGACATGGTTTTTCCGTGCCATTGGAGTTTAATTGCATTTTAGGTAAACGGCGCAGCAAGTTTGAAGCCGGAACTGGCATCAATATGGGGCTGTATTCTATAAAGGAAACTTATTGGGTTAACAGCGAGGGAAATGTCAGCATTATCGAACCGGTTACTCAGATAGTTGAATCACGGAATACTTTCGGATACTATATCTTTTTAAATATCGGATACCGCTATCAACGGGAAAGTGGTTTTATGTTCCGTGCCGGTGTCAGTCCTTCATTCAATTTTGGAGACAAATACGAATTGCGTAAAACCCCGCTATTGTATCCTTATCTGAGTTTTGGCTATACTTTCAAATAACGTCAATAGTGCAAAATGGAGAATCCGCTTTCTTTAAGACTTATAAAAGAAGAACAAGAGTCATCTGAAAAACTGTTGGAACTTCTGGTGTCATCAACGCATTCTCCCAAAGGCAGATTTTCAAAAGAGAACAGTTACATTATGCTGAAAAGAAAGATAGAAACAACAAAAAACGGAAACACTGTGAAACTGGTATTGCCATTCCCCCATTTCTTGTGGATGATTGGCACCGACCCCGGTATCCCCACAGAAAAAGCAGTGCAGCATGAGCCGCAAACGGAACAAGAAAATATGAACAGAGAACATATAAATTATGAAGAAGACAAATGATGCAGATATGCTGGCCGCTATAGTCCGGGCATCGAACCGTTATGCCATGCGTCCGGCACTGGTTATTGACGACCGGACTTATACCTATCAGGAATTGTTTGGATTGGCAGGAAGCATTTGTGAAACGCTGAGGAATCTCAAAGAAGACATCATCGGCATCACGGCTGAAAACCGTATGGAAACCTACGCATCCATTTTGGCGGTGCTGCTTTCCGGAAAAACATACGTCATGTTGCATCCCGATTATCCGGCAGAACGCAACTGCCGGATAGCCCGGCAATCCGGCATCGGTCTGTTGCTTTACAGTGGAGAGAACGGCGATATACTTCCCCCTGACATCAGTGCCGGACGGGTGTGCGTCTCCTCACACCGGCAAACCTCGCATTCCGGCGTGGTGACGTATGACGTTAATCCCGACGTGCCTGCTTACATCATCTTCACGTCAGGAAGTACGGGCGAACCCAAAGGCGTTCCTATATCCAGGAGGAACTTGAATGCTTTCTACAAGGCTTATCGCGCTTTAGGATGGGAGTTGGACGAAAGCGACCGTATGCTTCAGATGTTCGAACTGACATTCGATGTCTCTGTCGTGTCGTTTCTTTATCCCCTCACTCTCGGGGCATGTGTCTATGCTGTTCCGCAGAAAGGAATGAAATACCTGAACGTACTGGATATTATGGAACGCCATCGCCTTACGTTTGCGGCAGTGGCACCTTCCGTACTTCGGTTATCACGTCCTTATTTCGGGGAAATCAGTTTTCCGGACTTACGCTATCTCATCGTCACAGCCGAAGCCACTGACGTGAATCTGCTCGATGAATTTCGCCCTTGCATACCCAATGCCACGGTAATCAACCTCTACGGACCGACCGAAGCCACCATCTACTGCACTTCGTATGTAATCCCGGCTGAAGGAGCCAAACACCATAACGGCATGGCGGCAATCGGGAAGCCTTTTCCGGGTATGGACTACATGATTGCATCCCCGTCGGGCAAGCAGCTTCCTGCCGGAGAGACCGGCGAACTGTGGATTGCCGGACCGCAACTCATGTGCGGATACTGGCGTACTCCCGAAAAGGCGGCCGGATGTTTTGTTACGACTCCCTTTGGAAAACTCTATTACCGTACCGGAGACCTCTGTCAAGTTGATGCTGACGGAGATATTATTTATTGCGGCCGTAAAGACACGCAGGTAAAGATACAAGGTTTCAGAATAGAATTGGGTGAGATTGAATACCACGTTAAAGCGTTTTACAAGCATGGCTGTAACGCTGTGGTATTGCCGGTTTATGCTACGGACGGAAGTTGTGAACTGCACCTTGCCGTAGAAAAGGAGGCGGAGGATACGGAAAGCCTCGAACGGTATATGCAAAGCCATCTGCCGCCTTATATGTTGCCCCGGCGCATCCACTTCATTCCTTGTTTCCCACAAAACAACAGCAACAAAATTGACCGGAACCAACTATTAAAGTACATCACTCAATAAATAAACAATCAAGTATATGGATACAACAGAATTATTGGAGATACTGAACGGAATATTCAGAAAAGTGTTAAAGAGAGACGACATTACATTGACCGAAAGCACTACTGCCCACGATGTGGACGGATGGGATTCGCTGACCAATATGGTACTAATCACAGAAATAGAGAATAAGTTCGGCGTGCGTTTCTCGTTCCGCGAGATAGTGAAACTGAAAAATGTGGGCGACCTTTGCCATACCATCAAGAATAAAGCCAAATAGGAATAGGAGGAAAAAGTAATGTCATTCATTTCCCTTGAATTTGTCCTGCTGTTCCTGCTCTGTTTCACATTATACCATTTTATCAGTGATAAAGGACGGAAGTTAGTTCTGCTTGCGGCAAGCGGAGTTTTCATCGGATACTTCAATCCCGCATTCCTTGTCACGGCACTGGTCGTAAGCCTTTTTACATACGGCGCCGCGATACTTATTGAGCAAGCCCGTGAAAAAGGAAGAGGTTTCCGTTTGATTTACTGGGGCGGCATATCCTGTCTTGTCCTCTGCTGGATTGGTTTCAGGTATGCCAACCGGCTAACCGGAGACTCAGGTTTTATTTTCCCATTGGGAATGTCTTTCTATACATTCCAGGCCATCGGTTACTTGACGGAAGTCTATTGGGAGGAGGAAAAGGCGGAACGCCGTCCGATAGATTTCCTGCTTTATATGCTTCTGTTCATGAAGTTCTTGTCAGGTCCCATTGAGCGGTCTGCCGATTTGCTTCCGCAAGTCCGGAAACTCTCTCCGGCATCCTATTCCATGATGACTTATGGCTTGAAACTGATTGTGGTGGGATTGGTGAAAAAATTGGTACTTGCCGACCATATAGCACCCTATATTGATGGGGTGTTCAGTTCGATGCACACTGCATCGGGTGTACAACTGCTTATGGCCTGCCTTCTCTATCCCATCGAACTTTATGCCGATTTCTCCGGCTACACGGATATGGCGATTGGAATAGGAATGTTGTTCGGATTGAAACTGTCATCCAACTTTGCGCATCCCTTCGCCGCCCAAACCACGGCTGAGTTCTGGCGCCGCTGGCACATCTCCCTTTCCTCCTGGGTACGGGATTACCTTTTTCTGCCCCTGTCATCGTTCACACGCCGTTGGGGACAGTGGGGTGTGGCGGCAAGCCTCATGGTGACATTTATCGCTTTGGGCGTATGGCACGGTGCAGGATGGACATTTGCCGTCTATGGATTTATACAGGGACTTGTGATTGTATGGGAGCTAAGGACTGAAAGAATACGGAATAAGGTAAGGAAACATATCGGGGGACGGCTGTTCGCCATGCTCTCGGTCATCCGCACCTACCTCATTTTTGCCGTATCGTTGGTGTTCTTCAAAGCAAAGTCCGTTTCCGACGCATTCTATTTCCTGCGGAATATCTCTTTTCAGACCCATGCGAGCTGGAAAGAAATCAATATCGGTATGTCAGACCACATCTGCATCGTGGCAGGTGCCGCGTTATTGCTGATGCTGCTTTATGATTTTTTTATGTCTAAAGGCGACTTGCACCGCCGTCTTGAAAGGCAGCCTATTCTGTTACGCTGGACTATCTACTATTTAATCGTATTCGCGCTGTTCGCCTATGGCAAGTTCGGCACGGAGAACTTCATATATCTGCAATTCTGATGGAAAATATACAGGAAACTATTACTGGCGAAAGCCTTCGCAAACGACAGGCTTTCCTTCGCCTTGTCCGAAAATCGGTACTGTTCGCCATACCGTTTTGGGCTTTGATTGCCCTTTATGTTTACGATGACCCTTTCATGGTACTTCGCAAATATGAAATATATGATTCGGATGTCATGCTCAACGAACAGCAGGTAGGTTGGCAGATATACCGAAACCATAAAGATAGTGTGCATTTCAATTCTTTTATTTTGGGCAATTCATGTGCGATGGCATTCCGATGTGGAGAATGGGAAAAATATCTTGTTCCCGGCGACCGTGCCATCCGTCTTTTCGGCAATGCAGAGAGTATGAAAGCGATAAGCCTCAAACTCCGTGCCCTTGACCGTGAAGGTGCGGAGATAAAGAATGTGCTGATGATTCTCGACCGGATTTCCCTTTCACGTTTTGAACTCCTGACGGGAGCCGGCCATATACTTCCGGCTGCTGTATCGGGGCGTAATCCTTTTACCGTGCAACTGGAGTTCTTACAGGCATTCGCAACGCCCGATTTCTTGTTCCCCTACTTGAAATACCGCATAACAGGAAATGTAGAACCGGACATGAAGCGGATGAATCCTCATGGAAGGATACGTGATTCGAAGAACAATGATGCGTTCAATCCCCGTGAGAAGCAGATAAAACAGGAAGGCGAGGCGTATTGGAAAAACCGTAAAAAAGAGTTTCCCGAACGGGACGGTACTGCTACGATAGCTGAACCTGCCATATTCCACAGGCAACGGATGGTGTTGGATGAAATCATGGAAGTCCTGCGCCGTCATGGCACCTCAATACGTGTCCTAATCAGTCCGGATTATAACCAGAAAAAGCTGCACCCGGATGACAGAGAAATCTTGCAAGGCATTTTCGGAAAAGAGAATGTGTATGATTTCAGCGGCATTAACGAATTTACAGAAGATTACCACAACTATTACGAAGCGGGACATTATCGTCCCTTGTTGGGCAATAAACTGTTGGAGAGAATATACAAACGTCAATGACAGCCGATAGACAAGAAAAGAAGAATGAAACGGGTAGCAGGATGCTATCTGAATAGAAAGAAAAAAAATGAAACCTACATTTAGGGTAAAATGTACATAAACACCTAATTTTTTTTGTTATTTTATTCAAAACGATAGCAGCGGCATTGTCAAAAGTATTACATTTGTTCTCCGAACCATATAAAGACAAAAAACATGCCTGCTCCCTCGCCATCACCTTTACATGATATTTTGCGTTACGATGATGTGGCGGTGAAGTTTTTGTTTGAGCATTACTATGTACCTCTGGTGATTTTTGCTAAAAACTATCTTCCGGATATAGAAGACTGCAAGGATGTCGTGCAGGGAATATTTCTCCATATCGTTGAAAACAGGGAGAAATTTACTTCCATAGACAACCTGAAAGCCTATCTCTACCAGACTACTCAAAACCGTTGCCTGAAACAACTACGGCATGAAGGGGTGAAGCAACGGTATATTTTCGAATCGCAGGCGATGGGGGAAGAAGCTTTTTATTTGGACCATATCTTAGAGGAAGAAGTGTATACACAACTCATCCGGGCCATCGATGCTTTGCCGGGGCAATGCCGGAAGGTTTTCCGGTTGGTACTCGAAAATAAAAGCAATCAGGAAATTGCCGAAATCCTTTCCCTTAGTGTGGAAACGGTCAAATCCTATAAAAAACAAGGAAAAGCTTTATTATACAAGCGTTTGAAAGACGTTATTCCTTTGGCCCTGCTGACTTCCATCCTACAATTTTAATTTTTTTCCGCATTTGTATACCCTCTTTTCGTTTCCTTAAGGGTCATTATATTGATTTGATAAAATTATGGAAACGAAAGAAATTGAAATATTCCGGCTATCGGAAATAATTGCCCGTTCGATGCGGGAAGAACTCTCTGACGATGAACGCCGGGTATTGGACGAATGGTTGGCCCAGGATGAACGCCATCGGACGATGTATGCCGCTTTTGGCCGGGAAGAGGTATTGGCGGAACAGGTGCGGTTGCGTCAAACGATTGACTGGCAGGGAGATTGCCGGATGTTTATGTCGAGACGGAAATCTTGGCGTCGCCGTAAGCTGTTGTATCGCTCTTTGCGTTATGCGGCCCTGTTTATTTTGTTGCTTTCCGGAGCGACAGTGTGGTGGGTGAATTCGTCCCGCACAGATGACCTGGAACAGGGGAGTCGATTGACAGATACCCGCCACCGGGCATTCTTGACTTTAGCGGGTGGCGAGCAGATTGTGTTATCGCAAAACGATACGCTAACCGTTCCCGTGCTTTCCCAAAAGGGTGCGAATATTGAAATCCGGGAAAACCAGATTACTTATTCCACAGTATCGGCTGTCAACGACAACATTCCCTGTAATACACTGACTACACCGCGGGGCAGAGAGTATCTGCTGACCCTCTCGGACGGTACCAGGGTGTGGCTTAATACCGAATCACAGCTGCGCTATCCGGTGCAATTTACCGGGGAACGACGCACGGTTTACTTAGTCGGGGAAGCCTATTTCGATGTACATCCCGACGCCTCACACCCGTTCACCGTTATTTCCGGTCCTGCCGAAGTCACGGTGTTGGGCACGAGTTTCAACCTGCGGGCTTATCCGGAAGAGGATATTGTCACGACATTGGTTTCCGGGGCCGTGCAGATGTCCGAAAAGGTCGGCGGACAAAGTGTGCGCCTGACACCCGGCGAACAGGGGTGTTTGGAGAAGACAAACGGTTACATGACCAAACGGGAGGTCGACACTTATCTGCATACCGCCTGGAAAGACGGGCGGATTGTTTTCCGCAATATGCGGTTGGAAGACCTTTTTACCACCCTTGCCCGTTGGTACGACTTGGAGGTGTTTTATCTGAATCCGGAGGTGAAGGACATCCGGTTTACGGGTGATATGGACAAAACCGAACGTTTCGGGGATATCCTCCGCATCATCGAACAAAACCGGCGTGTGCATTTTCACGTCAAAGGCCGGACGGTCTCCGTTTCATGGCAATAAATCATCAGTCAAAATAAAAGTCTAAATCAAATTCAATGGAAAACAGAACTGAAAACAGCCGTCGCTATGGTGGGCGATGGCGCAAAACACAAAAGATTATGAAACTTTGTATGTTGTTTCTGTGTGCTGCTTTTTTACAAGTCTCGGCCAACACATACTCGCAGGAGGCGAAATTAGACCTGAAAGTGAACAATGCTTCATTAGAGCAGGTGATGAACAACATCCGCCGGCAATCGGAGTTCAGTTTCTTCTTCGACGATGCTGCCGTAAAAAATATCTCCAACATCACGTTGGACGTGCGGAATGCCCGCATCGAAGAAGTGCTCGCTGCTTGCCTGAAAGGAACGGGTTTCTCTTTCCGCATTTTAGACAAAACCATCATTCTGTTTCGTGAACAACCGCAAACGGTGGAACAACAGAAGTTTTATAAAGTACAGGGAAAGGTGGTGGACGAAAAGAACCTGCCGATGCCGGGTGTTACCGTTCTGTTAGACGGTACGCAAATGGGGGTGTCCACGAATGTGGACGGAGATTTCACCTTATCGGTACCGCAGGAAAAAGGAAAATTGGTCTTTTCGTTCGTAGGCTACAAAACCGTAACGGTTAATTATACCGATGGAAAGGCCGTTTCCGTAAAGATGGAACTCGAAACGGCCAGCCTGGAAGAAGTGCAGGTAGTGGCCTACGGTGCACAAAAAAAACGTACCGTCGTCAGTGCAATCTCTTCCGTGAAAGCCGACGAACTCAAGGAATTGCCTACCCATAGCCTCGAAAACCTCTTGCAGGGACACATGGCGGGTGTGGAAATCAGCAACATTTCCGGTTCGCCGGGCGGTGGCGGTTCATTGGTAGCCATTCGGGGATATAACTCTTTGTTTGTGGAAGGAGAGGGCGATGACCGCAATTACGGCACCCCGCTTTACGTCATCGACGGCGTACCCATGCAGTCGTTTACTTCACCGGTCACCGGTTCGAATACGTTGTCCGACTTAGACCCGTCGATGATTGAATCCATCGAAGTACTGAAAGATGCCGCTTCTGCTGCTATTTACGGGTCGCGTGCAGGAAACGGTGTCATTCTCATCACGACGAAGAAAGGACAGGCTGGAAAGGCCCGCTTCTCCGCCAATTTTTCCTATTCGGCCTCCTGGTTGCCCGCAGCTCCCGACCAATGGGGCGGTAACTATGAACGCAGGTACCATTTAGAAGCGTTGTACAACACGCTGGCCCCTTATAAAACGGCCGACGGCACCTGGAAATTGCCGGAGTCGTATGAAGAGGTATACGAAAACCGCCAGGACAAGGGCCCCATGTACAACTGGTTTTGGGGTACTACCCGCCCGCAGAATGCCATTGCTTTGCAGGACAGTCTGAATTCGTTTTACAACAACTCCACCCATTGGTGGAAACAAAATTATCAGGTAGCTAAGGTGCTCAATGCCAATCTTCAAGCTTCCGGCGGAAATGAAAACGTACGCTATATGATTGGTGCCGGATATTACGACGAGGAAGGAATCGCCGTCAATACGGGGTTTACCCGCTTCAATGTATTGACGAACCTGACGGCCATGCCGGCTAAAAAATTGCGGATGGACGGCCAATTTTCACTGACCTACAGCGACCGGAGTCGTGGAAGCAATGCCGGAAGCAATGCCAGCAAGATGGAAAGCATTACTTCCGACCCGACGGATACGCCGACGCTGCTTCCCGGTGGCGGGGAGGTGGGGCGGATGATGCTCCAACAGTTGAATGAAACTTCGGAAAAGAATCAGAGCTATTCCGCCCGGTTCAATTTGGTGTTGGACTACGAAATTATCCGCAACCTGCACCTGAAACTATCGGCAGGCGTGGATTTCAACCAGCAGAATCAAAACATTTTCAAACCGAAGGCGTTGGACCCGACCTACCATTTTTCGACCTCGGAAGGAACCATTGCGCGGGATATTTCGCTGATAAACGAAAACCTGCTGAGCTATAATTTCTCTATCAAAAACCGGCACAATTTCGATGTGCTGCTGGGACTTTCTTTCCAGAAAGACCAGAGTTTCAACAATAAAGGTTCGGGTTCCAACGGACCGAACGATCACGTTCACTACGTCGGCGCGCAGGGCTGGGGTGGCGATAACGGTTTGAATAATGTGGGCGACGGCACGAAGGACTTGTTTATCTCCGCTTTCACTTACCTGTCCAATTTCGACGAAGAACGCCTCAACAGTTATTTCGGTCGTGTGACCTACAATTTCAAGGAAAAATACATGTTGGAAGCCACGTTGCGTCGTGACGGTTCCTCGGTGTTCGGCGAAAATGTACGCTGGGCCACCTTCCCCTCCGTTGCTTTGGGCTGGGCCTTTTCGGAAGAGCCGTTTATGAAACGCTTTTATTGGCTGAGCTTTGCTAAAATACGCGGTAGCTGGGGTGTCTCCGGACAGAAATTCCACCAACCTTACTTAGCTCACGGACTGTTGTCGCCCGGCCATTACACTTTTCACGGCAATGCGGGTATGTTGCCGAATGCGAGTGCCGGCGTTATCAACAAAAACCTGAGTTGGGAAGAAACCAACCAATACGACGTCGGATTGGATATCAGTTTGTTAGACTATCGCTTTAAAGTCAATCTGGACTATTATTACCGCTACACCAAAGGCCAGTTGAACCGCATCACCCTGCCGGGAAACACACAATACCTCAATTTCCAGTGGCAAAACGGTATGGCCATTTCCAATCAGGGAATTGAACTGGAGCTCATAGCCGATATTTTCCGCGAAACAGCCGTGCAGTGGCGTATGAAATTCAATCTTTCGCGCAACTGGAACCGTTTTGAGAAGAGCGCGGACGGCTTCGATTTCAACAGCCAGATTATCGGCCGGCCGCTCCACCAGTTGATGGTGTTCAAAACCGACGGCTTCTACAACAGTATGGACGAAGTGCCCAAATATTATACGGCCAACAAGGAAGTGCAATTGATTTACGACAACGACACCCGGATGGTATACCTGCCGGGTGCGCGTAAACTCGTGGACCTCAACGGTGACGGACGCATCACTGCCGCCGATAAATATGCGGCTGCCAGTCCGCTGCCCAAAGCACACGGAGGATTCATCAATGAAATCCGCTGGAAGAATTTAGACCTGAACATCTTCTTCAATTATTCCATCGGTCGCCATGCGCTGAAAATCTACGATGATTTCAGCCTCAAACCCGATGCCTCTTCCGTTCCCCTCTTTGCCGACGTAACCAAACTGAACGCCTGGAGCAGTGCGGCAAGTACACAGGCGGCCTACCCGAAACCCCAGAATTACGGGTTGCATTACCAATACTCCGGTCTGTTCGACTGCGACATCGAAAAAGTACATTTCCTGCGTTTGAAACAATTGACGTTAGGTTACAACTTAGAAGAGGAGATTGTCAGGAAAATCGGCATCAGTAGTGCGCGTTTCTTCGTGACGGCCGAAAACCTCTTCCTGCTGACCAATTATTCCGGTATCGACCCGGAGTTGATAGACCCGACCAACGGTATGGACAACCTTGCTTCCTATCCGTTGCCCCGTAAGTTTACCGTAGGATTGACCGTTAATTTTTAATATGCCGACGAGATGAAAAAGATATATCTGTTTTTGTTATTCCTGCCGCTTCTGTCTTGTAACGACTGGCTGGATATCTCTCCCGAAAATTCTGTGACGCTGACAAATTACTTTCAGAGTGAAGCCGATTTGGAGTCTCTTCACACTTCCATGATGGCCTGCATGAAGTCGGCTTGCAAGGGCAAACAACCCTATTATTATATGTCTGTCGATGCCGACGAGTTGAAACCCAACATTTCCGGTTTCCGCGAATTGGATGTGGCGACGCATACCACCCAGACCCTTATCGGCGGAATACTGAAAAGCACATGGCGTGACCATTATTCCCTGATAAGCCTGGCCGACCTGATGATTGACAACGAGTACCGCTTTCAGAATATTCCGGCGGAACGGGCGGCCTTTTGGCTCCGACAAGCCCATTTTGTCAAAGCGATAACCTATTTCCGGATAGCCCAGATTTGGGGGGATGCGCCCATTTCTCCGGGCTCGGAGTCGCTCATTGCCTTAGCTAAAAAACCGGCTCTCGAAGTGTTGCAATACGCTGCCGGAGAAGCGGAACAAGCCCTCGGTTTACCGGCACACGATAAAATGACGGATGCCGACGGCCGTACCATTACGTCCCGGCAATACGCCAGCCGAGGGTCGGTCAATACCCTTCTCGCCAATATCTATGCCTGGATGGGCGGACTGACGCAAGACGCCAAATACTGGGAACAGGCGGAACACTATGCCTCACAGGTTATCGACGAATTTGCCGGAGACTACGAACTCGAAAACATGACGGACTTAATCGGTAATGTGTTCGGCAAAAACCGCCACAGCAAGGAAACCATCCTCAGCATCGACAACGACATATTGGATGATGCCCATATCTACGATACCCGTTTTACGGGTGAACTGCCGGGACAGGAATTGATCGATTACCCTTATACCAATGTCAGTCCGCAATCCCTGTCCACCGATAAAAATCAGGAATACAACCGGATTTCAGTGAAAACGGTGAAAGAAATCTATCCCGAAGAGAATGATTTGAGGCGGAAAGAGTTCTGGTACGATTTGGGCCATGTCAGCTATACGGTGGAAGGAGAAGAGGTGACCTCTCCGTATGCTTTTATCCACAAATGGCGTGATTACCATTATCAAACCAATTCGGAGATGTTGGAAGGTCAGGGGAAAGTACCTGTAGCCACCGACTGCGATTATGTTTTCTGGCGGTTGGCCGACGTCGTGTTGCTGCGTGCCGAATGCCGCGCGCGGCTCCAAAAGACGACGGCGAAAGACGACCTCGACCGGATTCGGAAGAGGGCCGGATTGGAAGCATACGCCGGGAGTACCGAACCGGAAGCGCTGCGCCGGGAGATTTTCAACGAACGCCGGCGTGAATTGTTCGGCGAGGGGCAGTACTATTTCGACATTGTGCGCAACGGTTACTACCGGGAGATGCTGCGCGGTAAATTCAAAACCCTCACCGACGAAGAGGTCCGCAACGGTGCACTCTATACCTGGGTTAGCTCCGACGCTTTTGAAAAGAATACATTAATGACTCAAAATACATATTGGTTATGGCAAAAATAAAATCTTACATACATATAGCTCTTCTTTTGTGTATCGGTCTGGCTTTAGGCTCCTGCACAAAATGGAATTATCACGACGGTGGCGTTGCTTACGGCGTACACGACTGTTCCATGTGGGACTATTTCAAAAAACAGCCCCGTGACTGGGATTCCACCCGGGTGATGATTCAACATGCCGGGTTACAGGATTTGTTCGAGGGCAAAGGCGAATACGGTCAGATTACGTTTCTGGCTCCCAGCAATCTGGCCATCATGACTTATATGTTCAATAACAATTTCAGGCGGGTAAATGAAATTCCCGCCGCAGAGTGCCGGCGTCTGTTGGAAAAACTCATCATTCCGCAACGCATCCTGACGAGCGACGTACCCCGTGGTTCCCGTTCCGAGGCTACCGGCGAGAAGACAGGCGGCAAGACCTACACCCTGATGGACGGAAGTGAAGCCTTCTTGTGGACGTTTCAGGAGTCCTACTTGGGTGTTGGGAATGCAGGGGCCGTGCATCTGTGGTTCTTTATCGAAAAGTTTGCCACCTCCCGGAGAATCTACTCCAGCAACATTCAGACCGAAAACGGGGTGGTGCAGGCTTTAGGACATGATTTCTTATTTGAATAACCCTTAATTTATCGGACATGAATAAATATACCCTATATCTCCCTCTCTTTTTCGCCCTGTTCGCTTTGGCAGGATGCGAAAAGGAACACACGGGCTACCTGTTTACGGAAAATGCCCGCTATCCCATAGACAGTCTGAAAATTATCCGCTATGAGGATTATAACCAAGAAGTAATCCGCTTAGAAGAGCAACTCAACAGCTATTCCGGGGAGATTCTCGATTCCCTGAACGCTTACCGCACCATCGAAGCGGAAGAGGAGAAAATCATCGAAGAACTCGACCGTTTGGAGGGTATTATGAATAAACACGGAGAAAAGTTGAACGCCTATTTAGACCAGTTTGAGGATGAATCCGACGCCGACCCGGACCGGGTGCAGGAATTGACGGACAATTGCGAAAAAGCATACGAGGCTTGGGTGACATACGAGTTAGAGGTGTACCAGCCTGTATACCAGATTAGGGACCGGATAGAGAGAAAAATCAAAGCCCTCTGCCAGGAAGCCGGTTTGGAAACTCCTTTCACCATTGCCCGGGAATTAGAGAAATTGCAGAAACAGCAAGCTTTGGATATTCCCTGGACCACCTCGTGTATCGAGCAGTTGTTGGGAACGGAACCGATTACCTATACCTTGGTAAGCATCCGGAGCGACCGGGGAGAGGCGGCAGCAGCCGATTTCGGCCGTTACCTCTCCGTTATCGGAGGCGGACGGATGTATGTGGATGCCAAAGTCAACTCTCCGGCCGGGAAATACATGGTTTCTCTGCGGGTCAGCAACGAAGGCTATAGCGTAGTGCTCCCCGATATATTCACCTTTATCCTGCAATAAATCATTCCTGAAAATATGAAACAGTTGAAACTCTTGTTTGTTGGTCTGCTGCTTGTGGCGGCCAACGGTTTGTTTGCCCAAATCACGTTTACCGAGGGTACTTTTGAAGAGGCTTTGGCCAAAGCCAAGGCGGAAAAGAAGAACCTTTTCATTGATTTTTATGCCAATTGGTGCGGTCCCTGCAAGGTGATGGCCGCCCAGGTGTTCACCATTCCCCCGGTGGGAGACTACTTCAACGAACATTTCATCAATTGCAAATTAGACTGCGATGCGGCCGCCAATAAAGAGGTGGTGAAACGCTACAAAGTGGAATCCCTGCCCACCCTGATGTTCCTCGACAGTAAGGGGGAAGTATTGAGGACCCTTGTGGGTGCCGTCACTCCCGATGTGCTGATGCTTGAAGCGCAGATTGCGACAGGCGAGGAACTCCCTTTTGAGAAACTGTACGAAAAATCGCGCAAAGAAAAGAAAAACACCGAACTGCAACAAAAGTTGCTGATTCGTGCCCCCCATTTTATCGGCACCCAGAACGGGTATAATCAGGAAAAATGGAAAGTGCGCATCGATGCCCTTTTCCCGGAGTACCTCAAAACCAAGAAATTGGAGAACATGATTAACCCGACCGATTTTACCATCCTTTCGCTTTATCATCCCGAAATGGAAAAACAAGACGGGATATTCGATTTCGTGGTCAAAAATTACGACCGTTACGGCGAAGCGGTAGACAAGGAAACGGTGCAAAATTACCTTATCGGACTTTACAACACGTATATCCTGCGGCTTTGCAGTACCGGCAAGACCGACTACAGGCAGGCCCTCGGACGCATCGGCGGTGACCTCCGGGCCATTTATGCCGGCATGCCGTTCGGCGACCTGACGGCGGTTGAAGCGGTGACCCTGCTGGCAGACAGTTATTTCAACCTGTTCCGCCACAACCTGCCTCTCTTTTTTGAGAACATGGACAAATATTTCGCAGGAGCCGGAAAGGCGTTGAGTATTAACGATTACACTCAGCCCATCGAAGACCTCTACGGCATTTACCAAGGCAATCCGCCGGACAATGCCCGTCCCATGCTGATTCAATGGTTGGACCGTGCGCTGACGTTTGACATGACCGCCCAACTGCGCGCCCGCCTGTTGATGTTATTAGCGGAAAACCAGCAGAAAACCGGCGATTCGGCCAAGGCGAAACAAAGCCTCAACCAGGCCTTTATCGTTTGTGCCGGCATTCCGGAAGAAGCCGTAAAAGTGCAGTTGCAGAATATGATTCGTGAAAAACTGAACGACCTATGAGAATATTCCTTCTGACATTTCTGACCGTCTGCGTCTTCCGCGTGTCGGCAGCCCCGGAAACGCCGTTCCGTCACGGGCGGTTGGATAACGGACTGACTTATTACATCCGTGCCACGGGTGCATCCGCAGGGAAAGCCGACTTCTATTTGGTGCAGAACGTGGGTGCCCTGATGGAAGAGGAACATCAAAACGGACTGGCCCACGTGCTGGAGCACATGGCTTTCCATGCTACGGAGCATTTCCCGGAAGGCGTACCCGCTTTCCTGAAACGCCGGGGCATTCAGGATTTGAATGCCTATACGGGTGCGGATGAAACCGTGTATCACATCGACGGCGTTCCCACGACGGACGGCGGGCTGGTAGATTCCTGCCTGCTTATCCTGCACGATTGGTCGGGCTTCCTGCAACTGCGCGCCGACGAAATGGAAATCGAGCGCAAAGTCATCCTCGAAGAACGCCGTCAGGGAATGGACCTTTCGCAACGGATGCAGAGCCAACTCAACGCTTATCTCTACAACCACAGCAAGTACGCCACCCACGACGTTATCGGTACTCCGGAAGTCCTGAACCACTTCACTGCCGACGAAGTGCGCGCCTATTATCACGATTTTTACCGTCCCGACCAGCAGGCGGTCATTGTCCTCGGCGACATCGACCCCGATGCCGTGGAGGCCGGAGTGAAACGCCTCTTTGCCGGCATTCCGAAGCGCGTGAATGCCAAACCGCGGGTGACATATGCCATTCCGGACAACGAAGAGCCCCAGTATTGCCGGCTTATCGACGAAGATATTCCCCAGAACGCCGTCGTACTGATGAAACGTTTCCGCAAGCCGGAATTCCGTACACTCGGCGAACAGGTGAAAGACCAGTTGTGCCGGGAGTTTTACAATCAAATCGTCGGCGAGCGCCTCAATGATTTTATTCAGGAAGAGGATGCCTTGTTCCTTAGTGCACAGGCCGGTGTACACGACGTTGTGCGTCATTACGAGGGGCAGAATATCGCCATTACCCCTCTGCCCGGCATGGAAAAGGAAGCGGTTCGGCAAGTGCTGGAACAGCTTGAACGCATTCATCGTTACGCCATCACGGACCAGAAGCTAAAGGAGTTGACGGACAACTATCGTCTCGGGTTGAAACAGTCTGCGGCTATGCTCCGTCGTATGCCCAACAGTGTCTACCTGAAAGTCTATCAGGACCATTTTCTGCTCGGTTATCCGCTGGCCGAAGTGGCTGAGAAATTAGACGCCGCCTGGCACCTGCTCGATTCCATTGACAGCCGCGCCGTACATGCCTGGCTCGACCGTTGGAATGCCGGAGACCTCAACCGCATTTATGCCGTACAGGGCAATAATCCGGATTATCCGTTCCCGGACAGCGAAACCTTGACACGACTGCTCCGCGAAGCCCGGCAATCCTCGCCGGCACCTTACGTGCAGGCTGTTGCCGATACGCTGCCGTCCCTGATGGATTTCACTCCTGTTGCCGGCCGCATTGTCAAGACCAAAAGGCTGAAAGGTCCCGGTGCGGAGGAATGGACCCTGAGCAACGGCGCCAAGGTCTACTACAAACACAACGATTATGAAAGCGGTGCTTTCAATCTCTTAGCTGGAAGTCCCGGAGGCCGCTCCCTGCTGCCGGCGGAAGACCTGCCCTCGGCCGATGCGTTGAATACCCTGTTCCTGCAATACGGGCTGTACAAATACCCCGCCCGGCTGCTCAACGCTATCATGCGCGGACACAATATCGACATCAATATCGACCTCGGCGAACGGTCGGAAAGTATCAGTTGCAGCAGTACACGCGACGATGCGGAGATTGCTTTCCAGTTTTTTCACCTGACCGTTGTACATCCCCGGTTCAGCCGTCCGGATTTCGACAAATATGTGCGTGCCAACAAAATTCAGCGCACCTACGCCAAACCGACGACCGACGACTCGATAGCCTCCGTCATGCAAGAGCTGCACACCCTGCCGTCGCCCCGCATCCGCAAAACGGATACGGCTTACTATGCGGCGATGGATTACGACCGGATGGTGGAAATTTACGACGAGCGTTTCCGCAACGCTGCCGATTTCGCTTTCTATCTCGTCGGTGACCTCCCCCGTGAAGAGGCCCGCAGGTTAGTGGAGCTTTACATCGCTTCCCTGCCGGCGCGCAACGTCCGCGAGACGCCGGTGCACCACCGGTATGCCAGCACGGCATCCGCTACACGCGACATCCGTTTAGGATTGCCCGAAGAGAAGTACATGGTCAGTATCGAATACAAAAACCACCTGAAAACCAAGGCGTCGGATAAAATCTGTTTCCACGTCCTGCAGAAGCATTTCGACAACCTCTTCCGGCAAATCATCCGCGAGGACGAGGGTGGTTCCTACGGGGTACAACTCCACACGGAAGCGGAGGATTACCCGTTCTACGACCAGACCTTTGCCGTGCAGTTCGAAAGCTCGCAGGCCAAAGGTCCCCGGATGCGCCAGATTGTCCACGACCAAATCCGGCAGTTCATAGAGGAAGGTATCTCCGAAGATGACGCCGAATACTATCTGTTGGTGCTTAAACAAGAACACCAAAAGGCGTTTGCCGAAAAGAATGTGGCCTACTGGACGGAAAACCTGCAATTTTACAACCGCACCCATACCCAGCTCGATGACCCCCGCTATTTCGACGGTATCATCGACCAAATCCGTGCGAAAGACATTGTGGCATTTGCCCGCAAATTTTTCGACACGGCACAATGTATCGATGTGGTAATTTATTAACCTTTTAAAATTTAAAGTTATGAAGAACATTTGGATTATGCTGCTGATGGTATGCAGCGCATGTGCTTTCACCGCCTGCTCGGACAATGACGACGAACCGACGCCTCCCGTTGCTCCGACCGCAACCCTGCCGGAAACCTTCACCGCCGGTGAGGAAGTCACCGTTAACGGCAAAGACTTTGTCACAGCTGCCAAACTCATTCTCAAAAACAGTGCGGATG
Organism: Odoribacter splanchnicus DSM 20712; assembly: GCF_000190535.1. GTDB lineage: Bacteria > Bacteroidota > Bacteroidia > Bacteroidales > Marinifilaceae > Odoribacter > Odoribacter splanchnicus. The sequence continues at coordinate 1,738,684 of NC_015160.1, read as the reverse complement.
CTACCAAAACCTTAGACATCGAAGGGGCAGCGTTCACGGCTACAAGCGTGACCTTTACCGTGCCTGCCGACGCAGAAGCCGGTAACTAGAAGGTCATCGTGCGCCAAAACAATGAGGAGTATGAATTGGGGACGGTGGAAGTGATTGTGAACAAAGTGGAGAAAACGCTCACCAAAGTCATCTTTTCGGATTATTTGGGCACGATAGAATATACCCTGACTTATGGAGAAGGCGGACAAATTGAGAAAATCGGATATACCGTAGAAGCAGAGGGCGAAACGCAAGAAATGATTTACAATGTAAAACGGGAAGGTGAACAGATTCTTATCGCTGATGAAGAAGAAGCCGAAACATTCACTTATGTCCTGAAAGACGGTAAAATAGCCAGTTATGTGGATGCTTACGGCACGTCGTTCAGATTGGAGTATACCGATAACTACCTTACTTCTGTGATCGGAGTATATGAGGGAGAGAATGAAGATGGAGAAATAGAAAAGGAGGAGTATCCGGTAGAATACAAATATACCGATAACAACTTGGTTGCCATCGACGGAGGCGGACTTAAATTCGGAGAACAAAAGAATATCACGAATGGCGTAGACCCCGTTATTTGTATTTACAAATTTATCCTTACGGCCATTACGGAAAATAGTGATTTTTTCCCGCACCTTTTAGGGCTTTGCGGAAACTCCTCTGCCAATCTTCCTACCTCTTCGGATGTAATCTACGGTAATTTACCGTTCACCTATACATACGAAGAATGGGGTGGCATAAAGTCGATTACCTGTACGGATGAAGAGGATGTATCCACCATCAGTTTCGAATACAAGGATTAATCGATAACAATTCAAACGTTCTTTCCTTAAAAAATCAGGATATCGAAAAATATTTGCCTGCACATCCTCCCGAAGTGAGATAAAAACTTTGGGGGGATGTTTTGAATAAAATAATAACTTTGCTTTCCATTAATCAAGCAACTTTATAACTATGGACATAACGACGATATTCTTTGATTTCGACGGTGTAGTGGCGGATACGGAGCCGCTCTACGATATTTTCTGGAGACAAGTGGCGGAAAAATATCATATCGGTATTCCGGATTTTCCGGCAAAAATAAAAGGGACGACTTTACAACGGATTTATGAACTTTATTTTTCGGATTATTCTTCCGAAGAACTCGGGAAGATTACCCGGGCCTGTGATGAATACGAAGAGACGATGGATTTTCCGGAAGTAAAAGGAGCCGTTCGGTTTTTGCATATGCTTAAAACAAAGGGATATCGGGTGGGCCTGGTAACCAGTTCTTATCGGATTAAAATAGAGCGTGCTTTAAAGCTCATGGACATAGAGAAGGTTTTCGATACGATTGTAACGGCCGATCGGATAACGTCCGGCAAACCCGATCCGATGTGCTATTTGCTGGCTGCCCGGGATTTGCAGGTGGATCCCGGAGAATGTGTCGTTTTCGAGGACTCCTTTTCCGGAATACAAGCGGGTACGGTTGCCGGGATGCGGGTGATCGGATTGGCGACGACGAATCCTGAAGAGGCCATTGGCGATAAAGTTTCAGCTGTCATTCCTGATTTTAGCCGGCCGGAAAAGGTTTTAGAGTTGTTGTCTTGAAATTTGCTTTAAGTTTATTTAAAAACCAAACTTTTTGCTTTCTCCTTTCGTTGAGTATGTACAATACGATAAAAACAAAAGATTATGAAAAGCGAGAATTCAAAACTATTGTTAGGTTTGGGGATTGGAGCACTTGTCGGAGCCGCTGTCGGCTACCTGATGACAGGTGAACATCGCCAGAAACTGGAGGAAGAGCTGCGGGAAGTGGGACATGGGATCAAAGACGGTGCCCGGTCGGTATTCTCAAAAGTAAAAGCAAAAGCTGAACATGCCGGTTCGAAGTTTGCCGGTAAGGCCGGGGAATGGTCCGAAGAGGCTGGCGATAAAGCACGCCAGTGGGCCGGTAAAGCCGGGGATAAAGCCGAAGAATGGGCTGAGGCCGCCGGTAATAAGGCTAGTGCTACCGCCGACGACCTTTCTCAGAAAGCAAATGATTTCCGGCAAACGATGGACAACAGGGCTGAGGCTGATGAACAAAAACAAGCCCAATATGCCGAAAGTTACCGGAAAGACGTGAATAACCTGAAAGATCGGGTAAAGAACTCTGAAAAGTCGGTTAACTGACCAGGGAGGTGATGGAGAATACTGCAGGGAAAATATTTACTGAATTGAAAGAAGATATTTCAACTTATGCCAGGTTGAAACTCCGTCTACTGAAATTAATGGCTATCGAGAGGACTGCTATCGTTCTTGCAGTTCTCTCACATAGCCTTATCTTGTTATTACTGTCCTTTTTTACGGTTCTGTTTCTGTTTGTCGCCTTAGGGTGCTATCTGGGGGAATTATTGGATAGTCCGGCGCTCGGTTTTCTGATTGTCGGAGGTTTTTACCTATTGTTCACTTTGATAGTCTGGGGAATGAAACATGGAATCCGGATCGGGATAATGAATATGGTTATCGAAGCTTTGCAAGCGAATGACGATGAAGACGACAAAGGTCAATCCCAAAACCCCTCTCGGCCAGGTTATCCTGGAGAAGCGGGAGATCCGACGGCTGTGTCAGGAAACGGAGGAGAAAATTTCCGCTGACTGGCAATATATCCGCTCTAATGCCGGACGGTTGATGTGGTCAGAAATTTCTGCCGTCCTTATGCCACACCGGAGGAATAATGGTGAAAAGCAGGGTGGCCCGGGCTTTGCGGGTAATCCATGGATCAATATGGCCTGGCAATTGGGAAAACCGATTCTTTACCGTTGGATGGGAGAAGTGGGATGGCAAGTCTTTAAAAGTATGTTCTGTCGTCGCCGCGCAGAGTGAAAACACTAAAAACGGATAAAGCGGATCAGATTTTTTTGTTTTTCCAGTTTCCTTTTTTCATATACCAATAGGTTAATGAAAACATACAAACCAGGTAGATGTATTCGGTTGTCCAGCAAATAGCGACGTCGGCTTTTAGGTAGATCACCAGATAGATCACCGACAGGACATAGGCCACCAAAGCGATCAGCTCGATAAAAAGTGCCGAACGGGTATTTCCTGTTCCGGATACGGTATTGAATAAAATATTAGCCGGTACACTGACCAGATAGACGAAGATCATCACATAATAGGCCGGTACCGCGCTTTGGATAAGAGCGGAGTTGTCTGTATAGATCCGCATGACGCTGTTGGGGAATAAAGCCATCACGAATATCAGGGGGAGGATAAAAACATAACATAGCCGGGACACTTTTTTGAAAGTATCCATTACCCTGCCGGAATCTCCGGACCCCATCAGGTTACTTACCAATGAACTGGCGGTAGTGGCGAAAGCACTGACGATAATAAAGAAAAGGGAGGAGATATTCCTTAACACATTGGTAATGGCTAAAGGCCGTTCTCCGAGGTGTTCGACAGCGATAAAAAATAAAAACCAGGTGCTGATAGAAATAAATGCCTGCACCATTGTCCAGATCGAAATACCCAAAATTCGTTTGAGTAAGTGGATTTCTATGCGGTGGAAACGGTAAAGACGATATTTCTGCCGGTCGATCTTCAAGCCGGTGTATACGATAAAAAAGAGCAACGACGTGACTTCTGCAAGGACGGAAGCAATCGCTGCCCCTGCAATTCCTAAAGCAGGAAAACCCAGTTTGCCGAATATCAGGATATAGTTGAGCACAACATTCGTACCGACCATCACCAGGGAGTTGGCGGTTAGTGTCCGCGTATCGGCAATTCCGACATAAAAGGCACGAAACATCAACGCCGTAAACGAAAAGAACAAACCGAAAATTCTCCGGTTCATATACTCTAAAGTAGCTTCGTATACCTGTGGCGAGTCGATCAGATGCCGGAGTAGCAAAGGAGAGCCGAAACGGGTAGCAAAAAAGATAAAAGTAGCCAGAAGAAATTGGAATACGAATCCCTGGTTGAACAGCTCGCCGATCGCCGTATAATTTCCTTCTCCGTTTCGCCGGCCGATCATAATCTGTACCCCTGTACTGAAACCGAAACCCAGCATGAAAATGGCCAGATAATACACTCCTGCCAGGGCTGAAGCTCCCAGTTCTACTTCTCCGACTCTTCCCAAAAAAGCGGTATCTGTCATTCCGATCAGATGTTCCATAAGGACACTGACGAGTATCGGACCTGCAATTTTTAAGATTTGACGATTTGTAAAACGCATATGGATTCTGTTTATATAAAACCAGGCGTATTTTTAAAGATCGGACCGGCAAAGATAGCAGAAAATTGTGTATTTTCGTCTGAATCTATCTATTCGTTATTTTATGAAAAGGCGTCTGGTGTTTTGGGTACTCTTGCTTTTTTTGGCGGCAGGCGGAATTTGGTATCTGGTTTTCCGTCAATCCGGTATGTATCGCGTCAGGGAAGGAATCCCTGAAGATGCGGTATTTATTGTCGAGACCCCTTCTTTTAATCGAATACGTGACAAATTATACCGGAATCGGATTTGGGCATCTCTGAAAGCATATCCTTACTTCGAAGAATATCATGCCAATCTGAATCTGGCCGATTCGTTGAGCGAGGTATATCCCGGATTGAGAAAATTACTGACAGACCGCCCTTTTGCGGTGTCCTGCCATTTGGTTTCTGCAACCGATTATGACTTATTGTATGTCTGCGATCTTGGGAAACTGAATGTTATCCAGGCATTCGACGGCTTGGTGGGAGGGGTGCTGGGCGACGGACAAATGAGCAGGAAGGGAGACGTTACCGGGATCAGGATCGGGGAGCTGAAATTATATTATGCGATTAAAGCCAATCTGTTGTTTATCTCCTTTTCTGAAAAATTAGTCACCCGGGCCTGGAAGACTTGTGGGCGACATCCGGCTTTCCAGGAACAAAGCAATACCGGGGATATCCGTCTGGAACTCGAACATACCCGGTTCGAAAAATGGATGAAGATGCTTTGGGGTGAAGCTGCCACCAATGCCGATTCTTCTGCTTTCGAGACGACAGCGTTAGCTTTGCAACTGCAGGATAAAGCGCTTGCCTTTTCGGGGAAAACCTATCCCAGCAGGCATAACTTTTCACTATGGAGTGCTTTAAATCTGGTGGAGGGTAATAAATCGTCGGTCAGAGAGATTATCGGTAATCATGTGGCGGCATACGTATCGGTATGTTACAGTTCGTTCGAAGAGCTTGAGAATATATTGCTGGAAGATTATAAGGTAAATAACCTGAAAGAATTTCAGGGATATGAAAAGACCGTAACCCGCTTGAATAAATTTCTGGGATTGGATCTGGCCGGATTATTCACTTCGTGGATGGGGAATGAAATAGCGATTGTCAAACCGGCAGTCGATCAGGAAAACCGGCTGGATAACCTGATACTGGCCATCCGGGCCAAAGATATCGATCTGGCTAAAGATCAGCTGGCTTATCTGGCTGAACAAATCGGGCGGAAGACCCCTGTGCGTTTCCGGAATATCGATTATAACGGACATACAATCGGTTATCTCAGCCTGAAAGGTTTTTTCAATATGTTTCTGGGGAAATGGTTCAGTAAGTTCGACAAGCCCTACTATACCTTTATCGGCGATTATGTGGTATTCAGTAATTCGTCGTCTACCCTGGCTGCTATGATAAAAGATTATTCCTTGGGGAATACCCTCGTTCAGGACGAAAAATACAATGATCTGATGAGTGAATTGGGTAACCGGAGTAATATATACGGATATGTCAGTTCGCCCGAGACCTACGAATATCTCTTTCGTTCTTTGCCACCGGAAGATCGTGCTGAATTTGTAAAGAATAAGGGGGCTTTTCAGAGTTTCGAGGCCATCGGTTTCACTTTGACCAATGCTGGAAGTGGGTATGAAACGCATTTGGTGGCTATTCACAATGTCGATGCTGCCCGGGATTACGAGATCCGCGAACTCAGTCGGTCACTCGAAAAACAGGCCGACTTGATCGAGTCCGGGTATTATCATGTGGTGATTCCCGATAGCATCGCCGTGAGTACCCGGGGAGATTATGCTTATCGGACTGAGCAACTGGACTATGCCGGCAAACTAAGTAACGGTGACCCGGAAGGCATTTGGAAGATTACCGATCGGCAGGGGCAGGTTGTCGCGCAGTTGCTCTACCGGGAAGGTAAGCTGCAGGGAGAATCCCGTTTTTTCTATCCGGATGGGGTAGTTGCTGTACAGGTGACATACGATAATGGTAAGATTACGGCTTATAAAGAATTTTTTTCCGATGGAACTTTGAAAACCGAGTTGGAGTATAATAGGGGGCTGAGGCACGGTGAGGCCCGTTTCTATTATTCTACCGGCCATCTCTTCGGAGAAGGAAAATATAAGAAAGGACGACGCACAGGAACCTGGAAATATTATAAAGTAACCGGGGAAATAGAAAAAAAATTGAAATTTTAATCCCCGACTAAATAACGCTCTATGACACAGACAAAAAATCCTCATGTACTTGAAACGGAATCCATCGGCAAGTTGTTGATACAATATTCGATACCTGCCATCATTGCGATGACCGTTACGTCTGTGTACAATATCGTAGACAGTATTTTTATCGGACATGGAGTGGGACCTCTGGCTATTTCGGGACTGGCCCTGACTTTTCCGCTGATGAATCTGATTATCGCTTTCAGTACACTCATCGGTGTCGGTGGCGCTGCGATCAGTTCTATTTACTTGGGACAGAAGGATGATCTGAAGGCGACCGAAGTGTTGCATAATGTTTTGATATTATGTATCCTGACAGGGATATGTTTCGGAGGAATCACCTATTATTTCCTGGATGAAATATTGATTTTTTTCGGAGCAAGTACTTCCACCTTACCCTATGCCCGCGATTTTATGCAGGTGTTGCTATTGGGAAATCCTGTTTCTTTTTTATTTATCGGTTTGAACAATGTGATGCGTGCAACGGGGTATCCTAAAAAAGCGATGTTATCGTCCCTGCTGACGGTAGGAGTAAACATCATTCTGGCTCCGATTTTTATCTTCCACCTCGATTGGGGAATCCGGGGAGCTGCGACGGCTACGATCCTGGCGCAGATGGGAGGGCTGGCATGGGTGTTGAACCATTTTCTACATAGTTCCAGCTACATCCATTTTCGAAGAGGGTTTTACCGCTTGAGAAAACATGTCATCATGAGTATTTTCTCGATCGGAATGGCTCCCTTTCTCCTGAATGTGTGTGCCAGTGGGATAGTGATCGTTCTGAATCATAACTTCAAGATTTATGGAGGAGATTTGGCCATCGGTGCTTATGGCATTGTCAACCGGGTGGCTACTTTATTTGTAATGGTGGTGATCGGATTGACGCAAGGAATGCAACCGGTCGTCGGATATAATTTCGGTGCGAGGCATTTTGAACGGGTTCAGAAAACGTTGAAGAAAGTGATCCGGATAGCTGTGACTATTATGGGATTAGGTTGGGTGTGCAGTGAGCTGTTGCCCGGGCATATCGTGGCGATGTTTTCGGACGATGCGGAACTGAATAAATTAGCGGAAGTCGGCCTGCGTATCACCATCTTGTCTTTCCCGATGGTAGGGGCACAGATTGTGATAACTAATTTTTTCCAGTCTATCGGGAAAGCAAAGATTTCTATTCTTTTGTCTTTGGCCCGGCAGTTACTGTTCTTAATTCCCTTGCTTTATACGCTGCCCCATATGGCCGGTTTGGATATTTACGGAGTTTGGGGAAGTATGCCGCTAGCCGATACATTGGCTTTTATAGCTGCTATTCTGACATTACACTGGTATCTGAAGAAAACCCATGGTCTGCAGACGATAGCTTAATTGCAGGCTGAAACAAAGGGACGGGGGTAATGTTTCATATAAGTGTAAATATGTATATAACAGCCATCTTTTTTAGTAACATGGAAATCAGATAAAAATTATTTACTTGTTTAATAATTGTGTATCTTGCAAGCCCGGAGCAAATTTGCTCCGGGCTAAAAAACTGACAGGATAGAAGGATCTTGCCGATAAGGTAAAAAGAAATGAGACTTTTTAAAAGTAAAGAAAAATTATCCGAGAGTGAGTCTGTGTATTTGGCTGATATAGAACAAAAAATCAAGGCTTACAAAGCGAAGGGATACCGGGTCCCTACCCGTAAAATGATTAAAACGGCAGCCCAGATAAAAGGGATTCGCCGCAGTGCCGCTATCAATACGGCGGTTTTGGATTTGGTGGCTGCCCATATCCATGAAGGTATGACGACGGAAGAAATCGATACATTAGTCTACAATTTTACGATCGCTCACGGAGCTATTCCTGCTCCCTTGAATTATGAGGGATTTCCGAAGAGTGTGTGTACCTCGGTGAACGACGAAGTATGCCACGGTATTCCTTCCAAAGACGTTGTATTGAGAAATGGGGATATTATCAATGTAGATGTTTCTACGATTCTGGATGGTTATTTTTCGGACGCTTCGCGGATGTTTATGATCGGTAAAGTAAGTCCTGAAATGCAGCGTTTGGTGCAGGTAGCCCGAGAATGCCTGGAAGCCGGTTTGCAAGCCGCCCGTCCCTGGGGCTTCCTGGGGGATATCGGGGCTGCCGTTCAAGAACATGCCGAAGGCAACGGGTATTCTGTCGTACGGGAATTCGGCGGGCATGGGGTGGGACTCAAATTTCATGAAGATCCTTTTGTCAGCCATGTCGGACGCCGCGGTACCGGTGTTTTGCTGGTACCGGGAATGGTATTTACTATCGAACCGATGATCAATATGGGATCCCGCAAAATTTTTATCGATGCCGATAACGACTGGACGGTATTGACAGACGACGGCATGCCTTCTGCACAATGGGAGTATACGGTGCTGATCACCGATACCGGGGCGGAGATCATCACCGGATAGATCAGAGATAACGGATTATTTCTTCCGGACGGTCTACAATATGACAGGCTCCGTTTTCTGTCAGTTCCTGACGGGGACGGAAGCCCCAGCTGACGCCGATGGAAGTGATGCCACTGCGCCGGGCTGTTTGCATATCTACCCCCGAATCTCCGATATACAACGCATCCGCAGGAGTTATTCCGGTTAGGTGTAAGATCTCGTAGACAATTGCCGGATCGGGTTTTGCAGGTATGTGCCCGCGTTGTCCCAGTACAACCTTGAAAAGATCCGTGCCGAAATAATGCCGGATCAGCTCGACGGTCCCCTGATGATATTTATTGGAAGCAACAGCAAGCTGTATACCTTTGGCCGATAAGTGTGACAATAATTCCGGGATACCCGGATAAGGGCGGGTCAGGTCTGTCTTGTGTCGCTGATAATAGCCTACAAATTCTTCCCGTAACTGCAGGATAGTCGGTTCACAGCGTTCCGCTTCGGGTAAAGCCCGTTCGATCAATTTTGTAATACCGTTTCCGACAAAATAGCGGTAAGCCGGCAAGTCATGTTCCGGATAGCCATGTTGCCGGAGAGCATAGTTGGCACTTACAGCGAGATCGTCGATGGTATTCAGTAGCGTCCCGTCTAAATCGAATATAACCAGTTTTTTATTCATCTTGTTTTCAATTCTTTATACATCATTTCATAACTAGGTACAGGAAGGTGGAGGGCTTTACCGTTTTCAACCACATAACCGGTCAGCGTCTCTAGTTCTGTCGGTTTGTGCTTCCTGAAATCCGTATGCATCGAAGTGGTGGCGTCATAAGGCATTTTCTCCTGGTCGGCAATGACTTGCCGGATCATATCTTGAGGTAGATGTATCCCCTGTGCCTGTGCTATTGCATAAAGTTCTTCGCCCAGCTTTTCATAACCGGAACGATGAAATTCGAGTACTTCTCCTATGCTTTGATCGTAGTATGAAGTGAGGGTGGCACTCAGAGAGATCAGAAAGAATTTTCTCCAGATCCGGTCGTGTATGTCTGCGGGATTTAAAGCTGAGATACCTGCCCGGCTCATCAATTGCAGCAATTCGGCCTGACGCAGACGGTTGCCTTCCGGATCACCGAACCAAAGCCGGTCCTGCTCTGTAAATTTACTGACTGTTCCCGGAGCCGAAAGCCGGGCTCCGATATACACACAACCGTACCAAACCTGGTGTCCCGGGACTAGCCGCCGGATTGCTTCTGTAATATTCGCTCCGTTTAATAAAGGAATAATAACGGTCGACGGCCCGATAAGAGGACGTATTTCTTCAAGATTTCCGGCTAAATCATAGCTTTTGGTGGTACAGAACAGATAGTCGACCGGGCCGATGTCCTTCGGAGAATGAGTCGCCAGGGTCGGATGGGCGATGATTTCCTCGTGCAGAGTCTGAATTTTCAGTCCTTTGCGTGAAATGATTTCCAGATTTTCCCCCCTCGAAATAAAGTAAATTTTAATGTTTTCTGATTGCCGGTAAAAATGAGCCAGTCTGCCCCCATAGTAACCCCCGACACCGCCGATTCCTGAAAATGCAATTTTAATCTCCATACTACTTTCTTTCCGATTCGACTTCAAAAGTATGTTTTTTGTCAGAAAGATCAAAAATGAGGGGGAATTAAATAATTGTAACGAATAAGTGACAGAATGATTCTACGATAAACGATCCTGAGGGTGCTTTGTTTATGGCTCTATGTTGGCCGCCGGGGACTGTGTAAGTCCCGCGGACAAGGCGCCCGCAGGATCGAAGACTTTATAAGCTAAAACGTTATGCCGAAGCTGAACATACCGATGTGTTCGTAAACTGTGCTGAGCAGGCCTAATATCAGAATACCTGCCGTGCAGACAATCAGGCTGAGACGGGTATAGATATCGGAACGGACAGGGGCGATAGCTTCTTCGGTTTTGTTGATAAACATGGCTTTGACAACCAGCAGATAGTAATAGAGGGAAATGATCGTATTCAGCAGGGCGATGAATACCAATACATAAAATCCCTGTTCGGCTGCGGCGGCAAAGATGAAAAATTTACTGAAAAAACCGGCAAACGGAGGAATCCCTGCTAAAGAGAATAAAGCCAGCATCATGACGATACTTAACTTCGGATTCGTGGAATACAGACCGTTGTAGTCGTCGATCGTGATCTTGCCTGTCCGGTTTTCGATGATGGCGATCACCCCGAAAGCAGCCAGGTTGGAGATCATATACACCAGGATATAATATACCAGTGACGTCATCCCGATAGCGCTCCCGCTGATCACTCCCAGCATAATATATCCGGCTTGTGAAACCGAAGAATAAGCCAGAAAACGCTTCAAATTCTGCTGGCGGATGGCAAACAGGTTGGCTACGGTGATGGTTGCGATAATGATTACATACAGGATTGCCTGCCATTCTGTCACCAGATTACCGAATACTTTAAATAATAGAGTCATCAGTACGAAAGCTGCAGACCCTTTGGAAATTACCGAAAAATAAGAAGTCACCGTAGTCGGTGCACCTTCATAAACGTCGGGTGTCCATTGGTGGAAAGGCACCAGTGAAATCTTAAAAAACAATCCCACGATAAAAAATCCGAAGGCCATATATTGGAGCGGATTCCCTGAAATGCCTGCCGGTATGTCGGCAAAATAAAGTGTGCCGACCGTCCCGTAGATCAGGGAAATACCGTAAAGCGACAATCCTGAAGCGAAAGTAGCCGAGAGAATATATTTAGCCCCGGCCTCTGCCGACTGGTGTTTGTATTTGTCGAATGCAGACAACACGGCCATCGGTATAGAGGCTGTCTCCAGACCGATGAAGAATAACAGAAAATTGCCCGCAGAAATCATGAAATACATACCCAGCAAGGAGGAGAACAGAATCAGGTAAAATTCTCCCCGGCGGATCAGGACCGACTCGCTGTTTACCCAATTATAAGCCTGGAGCAGGACAATAAGCGTACCTGTGTTCAGGATAGTTTTTACGATCGAACCGATGGGGGTGCACACATACATCCCTCCGAAAGCCTCTGCCGTCCCGGCAGGGAAAAGATTTAGCAGTGTATGGGCCAGAAACAATACACAGGCTACCGGATGAAAATATTTCAGGCTTTTCTGAGAGCCGAACAAGTCGTATACCAGCAGGATCAACATGACGGCGATCAGTGAAAGCTCTTCTTTTAGGAACAGAAAATTAGAATATCCCATATTTAATAATTTTACGATTTACGATATCTTAAAACGGCCACAATCCGTTTAAACTTTCCCGGATCATATCCGATATCCACAACGGAGCCAGCCCTATCCCTGCAATGGCAAGGATCAGGACGATGACTGAAAAACGTTCGTACCATACGGCATCGGTCAGTTGCAGGTGGTGTTCGTCAACCACTTTACCATAGAGTAGTTTACCGACAACCCGCAGGATATAGACGGCAGTGATCACAATCGAAGTGCAGGCCAGGATAGTCATCACCCGGTGGAATACATCGGCATGCTGAAAGGAACCGACAAAAATAGTCATCTCGGCTACAAAACCGCTTAGACCGGGAAGTCCTAATGAAGCCAAACCGGCGATCACGTAGCAGGTCCCCAGGAAGGGGATGATTTTCATCAGGCCTCCCATTTCCCGGATATCCCGGGTATGGGTCCGTCCGTAAATCATACCGATCAATGCGAAGAACAATGCTGTCATCAGTCCATGGCTCAGCATCTGCATAATGGCTCCTGTCACGGCCGTTTGATTAAGCATCAGGATTGCGAATAATACCAGACCGCAATGGCTGACCGAAGAATACGCATTGATGTATTTCAGGTCGGTTTGGACGATAGCCGAATAAGCACCGTAAACCACACTGATACCCGTCAGGATAATGAATATCCACGAAAGTTCTTTAGCTGCTTCGGGCATAAGGCAAATGGCCACCCGGAAACAACCGTAGCCTCCCAGTTTCATCAGCACGCCGGCGTGAAGCATCGACACCGCTGTGGGCGCTGAAGCATGACCGTCGGGACTCCAGGTGTGGAAAGGAAAGAGAGCTCCCAGTACACCAAAACCGATAAAGGTAAGCGGGAAGAACCACCGTTGCAATTCGTCCGGAATATGCTGACGCGCAATGTCAAGAATGTTCATGCTTGTCGCTCCCGAATTGAAATAGATACCCAATATCCCGACGAGCAGCAGGGCCGAACCACCCATCAGCATCAGGGTCAGCTTCATGGCTGCATATTCTTTTTTACCGGTGCCCCAAACTCCGATCAACAGGTACATCGGGATGAGGGCGATCTCATAAAACATAAACATGGTGAAGAGGTCGGTGGAGATGAAAAAACCGAAGACACCGATACTCAACAGACAAAACCACATAAAGTATTCCCGGGGCAAGAGTTCCATCTTCCACGAAGTGAATATGCCGGTGAATACGATAATGGAAGATAATAATAACATAGCGACCGAAATGCCGTCGACCCCCACCGAATAATGAATATGAAACGGGGCATACCACACGCTGCTGGCGGTGAAAAGCATTTCTGCCGTATTTCCGCTGTTCCTTTCTCCCAGAAACAATACCGTCAGTGCTACGGCAAGAAGCAGCAGGAGGGAAGCTCCTGTCGCACAAACTGCACGAATTTGTTTGATGTCCGATGCCAAAAGTAAACCTCCTAACATCAAAACCGGGATCAGAACGAATAAGGATAAGAAATTCATAATGTTCAATTTTATAATTTACGATCCTATATCAACACCACTAATAAAACAAGCAATAAAGTGCCCACCAGGAAAACAAAAGCATATTGCTGGATTTGTCCCGACTGTAATCCGCGGATAGCGTACGACACCCGTTGGGTAATATAGGCCATTCCGTTCATGGTACCGTCGATGATGTGGCGGTCGAACCAGGCGATCGGGCGGGATACACCGTTGAAAATGATTCGTTTGGTGATAAACAGGTAAAACTCGTCGATGTAAAAACGGTGATAGGCTGCTTTATAGAAATGGGCATACATATGTTGCAGCCGGTCGGGAATATCGCACTTCGATTTGTAAAAGAAAGTGGCGATACCGATGGCGATTAAAGCGATTATAATGCTGGGAATGGCGACACTCCAATCCAGGTGGATGTGGTAAACCAATCCGTCGCTGCTCACAAAATGCCCGAACGGGATGAAACCTGCAAAAAGTGTGATCGCGGCAAGGATCATCAGGGGAATGGTCATCGAGCGGGGAGCTTCGTGGGGAGTATGTGCGTACTGTGACGGAGTGCCCCAGAAGATATTGTAGTAGAGCCGGAACATGTAAAAGGCTGTCAGACCGGCAATAAAACTCATCAGGATACCGAAATTCGGGTTGAAATCGAAAACGGCTGTCAGAATCTCGTCTTTACTGAAAAATCCGGAAAAAGGAGGAATTCCCGATATGGCCAGACAAGCGACGAGGAAGGTCAGATGCGTAAAAGGCATATATTTACGCAGACCACCCATGCGGCTCATTTCATTGCTGCCGATGGTATGGATGATGGCTCCTGCGCAAAGGAAGAGCAGGGCTTTGAACATGGCATGTGTGAAAAGGTGGAACATCGAAGCCATATAGCCGAGTCCCTGATGGCCTCCCATACCCGAGACTCCGAGCGCAACCATCATGAAACCGATCTGAGAGATGGTAGAAAAAGCCAGTACCCGTTTGATATCGGTTTGTACGCAGGCTACTACGGCTGCATACAACGAAGTAAAAGCCCCCACATAACCGATGCCGACCAACACATCCGGGGCTGCACTGACGTATACAGGGAACAGACGGGCCACGAGAAAAACGCCGGCAACCACCATCGTTGCTGCATGAATCAGAGCCGATACCGGGGTAGGACCTTCCATCGCGTCCGGTAACCAGATGTGTAATGGGAACATTGCCGATTTTCCGGCACCACCGATGAATATCAGAGCCAAGGCCCAGCTCATCACGGAAGCTCCCATGAAAGTGACACCTGCAGCTCCTGCAAAAACGGAAGCATCACCGGAAGTCAATAATTCGAAGCTGAATGTCTTGGTGAAATACGACAGCAACAGAATGCCCAGTAAAAAGCCCAGGTCGGCAAAACGGGTGACGATAAACGCTTTTTTCGAAGCTGCGATGGCTTCGGGTTTTGTATAGTAGAATCCGATCAGCAGGTAGGAAGAAACACCCACCAGCTCCCAGAAAATATACATCTGGAAAATATTGGGAGCTACTACCAGACCTAACATAGAAAAGGTGAACAAGGATAGAAAAGCGTAGTAACGCTGAAAACCGCGTTCGCCTTTCATATAGCCCATACTATAAATATGTACCATCAGCGATACTGTTGTGATGACCACCAGCATCATGACAGAAATCGGATCCAGCAATATACCCAGATCGATGTGGAGGGCTTCTGTGAAACGCAGCCATTCGAAATCGACAGGCATTATCCGGGCAAATACTCCGTCTACCCGGGGAGCTGAAAAATAAAGTCCTGCAGTGATATAGGCCAGGCCTGTTGTGACAGCCAGAGAGAGGCTGCCGATATAGCCGGCTGTGTTCGGACGGAGTTTCATCCCGAATAATCCGAGCACCAGGAAAGTGAGCATCGGAAGCAGGAGGATCGATATTGTATATTCCATAATCTGAAGTTTAGTCTTTCAATTTATTTAAATTCTTCACCTGAATATTCCGGATGTTCCGGTATATATTGATAATGATTGCTATGGCCACTGCTGTTTCACAGGCCGATATTCCGATAGCGAACAGGGTGAAGAAAAAACCTTCCAGTTGGTCCGGGAATAAAAAACGGTTGAAAGCCACAAAATTGATATCTACAGAATTCAGAATCAATTCAATAGAAATCAATACCGCTAACATATTCCTGCGGGTCATAAATCCGTAGATTCCGGCGAAAAACATGATCGTGCTGATCACCAGATAATATTCCATCGTTATTTCCATACTATTCAATTTTCATGTTTAACGTTTCCGGGCGATCAGGATACCCCCGATAATACAAGCCAACAACAAAACACTGATTACCTCGAAAGGTAACAGATACTGGTATTTCTCCGTCCCCATCAAAGCGGTTCCGATCACTTTCTGGTTGATCTCACCGGGTACGAAATGCGATACCGGGAACGAGTGGGTAAGTGTGATGAAGATACAGAGGGCTGCACCTCCTACCGCAGCCAGTATGCCGGCAAAAAATTTGCTGTTTTTGATCTTGTCGGCTTTCTTATTGTCGGAACTGGTCAGAAGAATCGAGAATACGTATAATACAATGATACCTCCGGCATATACAGTCAGCTGTACAGCTCCCAAAAAGGAATAGTTCAACTCGAAATATATACCTGCCGTAGCAAATAACACGAACAGCAGATAAGTCGCCGAACGCAATATCCGCTTCGTGGTGACGGTCAGTATGGAGCAGACGACGATCACTGCTGCCAAAAATAAAAAGACCGCTTGGGGGAGAGTTATATTCATAAGATTTCTTTTATAATATACTTAATTCAATCTTTTGCCGGTCAGGCTTCATTTTTGGTTTCCAACCTGGAACCTTCGTGGTTTAGTTGGAGTACCAGTTTCTCACGGGTAAAAACGGCGTGTTCGTAGGTCGGGATAAAAGTAATGGCCTGATGGGGACAGCTCCGCACACATAGCTGGCAATACAGACAGCTACCGTGGTCATACAGATACCGCACCAGTACCTTTTTCTTTTTTCCGTCTTCGGTAGTTACCATTTCCGATTCGACACGGATGGTATCGTTCGGACAATTCATTTCACAGATACCACAGGCGACGCAATGGTGTTCGTTGCGTTCGTTGTGGGGCATCGTCAGCTCACCCCGGAAACGGTCGAACATTTTCAGGGTAGCCCGGTTCTCCGGATATTTTTCAGTAGTCTTGGGGGTGAAAAATTCCCGGAGGGTAATGCTCATTCCTTTCAGTAATGAACCTAAACCATTGAAAAATGAACTGAAATATTCTTGTGTACTTCTCATAAATCTTGCTAAAAATGTAATTTGAATACCACCACAAAGACCATCAGGAACAGGTTACACAAATTAATGGGCAACAGGTATTTCCATTCCAGTGTCAGCAACTGGTCGATACGCAGGCGGGGGAATGTCCATTTAAACCACATGATGATAAATACCATAACGGCACTTTTTCCCAGAAACCAAAAGATCGAAGGGATGTAGTCCATCACGGTGTTGAAATTTTCCCAACCCGGTATATGTAAAGGCATCCAGCCGCCCCAGAATAAGGTAGTCGCTACGGCTGCCACAATAAACATATTGACGAATTCGGCCACGTAGAAGAAACCGAAGTGCATGCCCGAATATTCGGTATGGTAACCTGCTGTCAGTTCCGATTCGGCTTCGGGTAAGTCGAAGGGACCGCGGTTGGTTTCTGCCGTACCTGCGATCAGATAGACGATAAAAGCGATTAAAGCCGGGAGATGGCCTTTAAAGATAAACCAGCCGTCTGCCTGGCTTTCGACAATCGTCGAGAGCTGCATGCTGCCGGTAAGCACTACCATCGTCAGGATCGATAACCCGATCGATAACTCGTAGCTGATCATCTGGGCTCCGCTTCGCATGGCCCCGATCAGGGAGAATTTGTTGTTACTGGCCCAACCTGCCAGCAAAATACCGACAATACCGATGGAGGATACTGCGATCAGGAAAAATATCCCGACATTGAAATCGATAATCTCCAGCCCTTTGGCAAAAGGTATACAGCTAAAAGCCAATAAAGAGGCTATGATGACAATGTAAGGAGCCAGGTTGAACAGAAAACGGTCTACATGATTGATCTCGATGATCTCCTTGATCAGCATCTTGATCATATCGGTGACAGTTTGTATCATTCCGAAAGGACCTACCCGGTTCGGACCCAGACGGCATTGGAAGAAAGCACAGACTTTCCGCTCTGCATAAATCAGGCCGAGTGCCATGACTGCATAAGCGACCAATAAACAGACACCGACCAGGACAAATTCAGTGGTGGTGACCAGCGAGGCGGGCAGATATTGGTGTAGGGTGGCGTCGACCCATTGTGTTACTACTCTAAAATCAAACATATCTTATTCTCATTTATCTTTCATCTATCATCTTTCTTTTCTTATCGGTCGATGTCCGGAACGACATAGTCCAGTGAGCCGCCGATAGCGATCAGGTCGGCAATTTTGTTGTTGCTGGCGAGCAGATCGACTACCGATACCAGCGGAAGACCCGGCGAACGGAATTTCACCCGGTACGGGAATTTATCTCCGTGGCTTTCGATATATACACCGAATTCTCCCCGGGCGGCTTCGACACTTTTGTAGTATTGGCCTTCCGGAAGTTTGATGATCGGTTTGGTCTTAACGGCGAAATCTCCCTCCGGAATATTGTCGACCAGCTGCTCCAGGATGTGAAGCGATTCGACGATTTCATCCATACGCACCATGTAGCGGTTGAATGTATCTCCATGGTTGTAAGTGATTTCTTTGAAATCGACTTTATCGTATACCCCGTAAGGATGAATTTTACGGATATCGCATTTCCAGCCTGAGGCACGTCCTGAAGGACCGGTTACTCCATAGGAAATAGCATCTTCCAGAGAAAGAATACCGATGTCTTTCATCCGCTGCCGGGCGATAATATTACCGGTGAAAACACCATGATATTCTTTTAGCATAGGGGGCAGGTATCGGATGAAATCTTTGATCCTTGTGATCAGATTCGGATGGATGTCGGCCATGACTCCTCCGATGCAGTTGTAATTCTGAATCAAGCGGCCCCCACAGGTTTCTTCGAACATGTCCAGGATCTTTTCCCGGTCGCGGAATCCATAGAAGAAAGCGGTCAGGGCTCCCAGGTCCATACAGAAGGTGGACCAGAACAGAAGATGGGAAGCGATACGGGTCAGTTCGTCCATAATCGTCCGGATATATTTGGCCCGTTCCGGGATTTCCAGCCCCATCGCCTCTTCGATACACATACACAAGGCGTGACGGTTCATATGGGCCGAAAGGTAATCCAGCCGGTCGGTCAGTGCCAGAGTCTGGGGATAGGTGAGGGTTTCACACATTTTTTCGATTCCCCGGTGGATATATCCACAGTTGACATCCACTTTTTTTACGATTTCTCCTTCCAGGGATACCCGGAAACGGAGCACTCCATGTGTGGCAGGGTGTTGGGGGCCGATGTTTACGACGTATTCGTCATCTTCGAAAATAACGTTTTCCCTTTCTTCGATCGTCCCTTCTTTTGTCAATTCCAGGGTAGGGGTTGCATCCGGGCTGCTTTCACTTTCCAGACGGATGGGGTTGATCTTTTCGTCCGCATCGTAATCTTTACGCAACGGATAACCGATCCAGTCGTTCCGCAGGAATAACCGGCGCATGTCGGGATGGTTGATAAACCGGATACCATAAAAATCGAATACTTCACGTTCGTTGAGGTTGGCTGTAGCCCAAATGTCCGAGACACTCGGCAATTCGGGATTCTCCCGGTTTTCGGTTTCAACCCGTAAGGCCAGGTCGTGACCGTATTTGCTGGATCTCAGATGGTACATGACGCCCAGGGTTTCGCCCCAGTCCATACCGGTCATACATACCAGAAAATCGAACGAAGTATCCTCGTCATTGCGCAAACGAAGGGCCAGATCATGAAAAGAGGTACGTGGAACGCTAACGAACCATATTCCATGTTTTTCTTCCAGGATAGCTTCCGGTACAATACTTAATATCTTCTCTTTCATAAATTGTTCGGATTACATTGGGGGGTAGCTTCGTCATTACTGTTCCTGGGGTCTTGCTGTTTGTTGGCTCCTCCGAGGAATTTCTCGACTTTGATTTTCCGTTGCAGCTGCATCATGCCGTAAAGCAGCGATTCAGGACGGGGAGGACAACCGGGAACATAGACATCTACCGGTAATATTTGATTTACACCTTTTACGACATGGTAGGATTTCTTGAACGGTCCGCCCGATATGGCACATCCCCCCATAGCGATGACATATTTGGGTTCGGCCATCTGATCGTACAACCGCCGTAATACCGGAGCCATTTTGTAAACGATAGTACCGGCAACGATGATTACATCCGCTTGCCGGGGACTGGCCCGGGTGACTTCAAACCCGAAACGGGCAAAATCATAACGTGCCGCACCCACTGCCATAAATTCAATACCACAGCAGCTGGTGGCAAAAGTAAGAGGCCATACCGAATTCGAACGCCCCCAGTTGATGAGATCGTCCAGGCATCCCACAATGATGTCGGTGCCGTTGGCCCTAAGTTGTTCGAGGTACTCATTATCTTTAAAGTCCTCATATTTCATTGATTTTATCTTGGGTTGTTTCATCGTTTTTCCGTTATTTTTTGTTCTGACTTTCCCCTTCTCTTCATCTCCAGCCTTTTGCTTTTAGCCTTTTACTTTTACCTTTTTTTACTTCCATTCCAGTGCCCCTTTTCTCCAGGCATAGGCTAATCCGAGGATCAGGATAACCATGAAAAACAAAATGTTGATCAATCCGTCGATACCTGCGTCCTGTACGGTGACGGCCCAGGGAAATAGAAATACCGCTTCTACATCGAACATCAGGAACAGGATCGCAAACAAATAATAACCGGCTTTGAACTGCATCCACGAACGGCCACGGGTTGGAATACCGCATTCATAAGCTTCTCCCTTTTGCCGGTTATAAGAACGGGGAGATACGATGCGGGCGACGCCAAGGGCAATCCCCACTAAAGCAATAGCCGTAAGAATTACGACAATTAATAAGGTCAAATTCATAACAGAATATGTTTAAAAAATACCTAAAATACTGAACTATCGCCGTCCGTTTCCAGACGACACTTTTTTATTTGAACGAATCGGCGATTTAAATAATAACTTTTTGTAGTGTATAGATGTAGTAGTCGGTGTGATCCGGTCCGGTGAAAACTGCTTGCCGGGGAATGAATTTATTCAAGGGATCTTCTGCCGGTGATTGTATTTTATTATGCCTGGCCTGAGTAAATAACCTGATGAAAGCTTTTTTATCCGGCATTTTTTTTGTGTGTTCTTCCGTAAGGTCACCTGCATTGAAATGCAGGAAAGATACGAGCGAGGCCAGCATATTATCCGCTTGATTAATAATCGTAGTGCAGGACTGGACAGGAAGACATACCTTGGAGGCATCGTTGGCTTTACAGGTCTCTGACAAACAGTTACCTGTTACGAATAATAATATGATCCATTTAATAATTTGCACACTCATTTTTTTGAACGTGCGAATATACGATTTAATTTTTAGGTTTGGGATACAATTTATATTAAAAAAAACTGAATTAATTCGGCAATATTCCTTTACCTTTGCCGGTGATTACTGAGTGGGAGGCCTATCTTCAATCCTCTGTTTAACTAAATCGCTATGGATAAATTACTTTCTCCGATGCAGGATTTACAACAACAATCGGCCATGCTGCAAAAAGAATACGAATATGAAAAAGAGTTGTATCGTCAGCAGACCCGTGAGGCCGGTATTCCGAAGCGAATCCAGCAGGGAGTGTGTTGGTTTCCGGTGAAGCTGGGGGCCGATCGGTATAATTCACTCAACCAGCTGACAGTCGAAGTAACGCGTACAGAGACGGAAGAGACTGAACATAGCTTTGAATACGGATGTCCTGTTTGTTTTTTTAGGATTTCGGCTGATAGGCAGATCCGTTATTTCAACTTTTCTGCCGTGATCAGTTATGTACAGGATAATAAAATGGTAGTTGTACTTCCCGGACCGCAGGTATTGCCGGAATTAGTCGTTACGGGTGAGTTGGGGGTACAGTTGTATTTTGACGATACTTCGTATAAGACGATGTTCGCTGCCCTGCGTGAGGTGGCAGAGGCAAAGGGAAATCGTACGGCTCGTTTGCGGGAGGTATTGCTGGGTAAAGCACCTGCACTTCGGCGGGAGACCGGTCCGGTGCGTTTCCCCTGGCTGAATGCTTCGCAGGAGAAGGCAGTGAATCAGGTGTTGTGTGCAAAAGAGGTGGCTGTTGTACACGGACCTCCTGGAACCGGTAAGACGACGACATTGGTGGAGGCTGTTTATGAAACCCTTCACCGTGAAAATCAGGTGATGGTGTCTGCCCAGAGTAATACGGCGGTGGATTGGATTGCAGAAAAACTGGTCGATCGGGGTATCCCCGTGCTTCGTATCGGAAATCCTACCCGGGTAAACGATAAGATGCTCGCTTTTACTTACGAACGTCGTTTCGAGGCACATAGCGACTATCCGGAATTGTGGCAAATTAGAAAGACTATACGGGAGATGACCGGCCGTTTACGTAAAAGCGGGCGTGAAGACCGGGAGCGTTTGCATAATCAGCTGACTAAATTGCGGGTAAGGGCGACCGGCTTGGAGATACGTATCGATACGGAGTTGTTTACCGAAGCCAGGGTTATCGCCTGTACCTTGGTGGGTGCGGCTAGCCGGGTATTGGAGCGCAAACGCTTTTCTTCTTTGTTTATCGATGAGGCTGCCCAGGCGATCGAAGCGGCTTGTTGGATCGCGATCTCCCGGGCCGACCGGGTGATTCTGGCCGGCGATCATTGCCAGCTACCGCCGACGATCAAATGTATAGAGGCTGCCCGGGGAGGGCTCGGCCGTACTTTGCTGGAGAAGGTGGTGCTGCACAAACCGGAGACCGTGTCTTTGTTGAAAATCCAATACCGGATGCATGAAGATATTATGCGCTTCCCTTCCCGCTGGTTTTATCATGATGAGTTGGAAGCGGCACCGGAAGTGAAATACCGGGGTATCCTCGATTTCGATACGCCTGTCAGCTGGATCGATACTTCCGAACTGGATTTACAGGAAAAAGCAGTGGCAGAAGGAACCGGACGTCTGAATACCGGAGAAGCCGAATTGTTAGTCCGGGAACTGAAAAATTATATGGAACGGATCGGAATCCGGCGTATTTTGGAGGAGCATATCGATTTCGGGGTGATATCACCTTATCGGGCACAAGTCCACTATTTAAGGCATCTGTTGAAAAAAGAGCCGTTCTTTCGTCCTTGCCGTCGCCTGATCACCGTGCATACGGTTGATGGTTTTCAAGGGCAAGAGCGGGATGTGATTATGATCAGTCTGGTCAGGGCCAACGAAAAAGGGCAGATCGGTTTCTTGCGGGATCTGCGGCGTATGAATGTAGCCATTACCCGGGCCCGGATGAAATTACTGATTTTGGGCGAAGCGGTGACGTTGACCAGACATCCTTTTTACCGCGAGTTGTATGAATATATCGGTGGGCTCCGGTGAGATCAGAATAATTCTTGCCGGATATGTTCGATATCTGCTTCGTCGATGGTGTCGATGATGTTATCGAATATCATGTGAAAGCCGAAAATACCTTCAACCATTTCATCGATGGCATGTTGTTTGGGAACATGCTGAAAAACCATTCGGTACATGGCTGCTACGGCTCCTGTCCGGTCGCTGCCATGCCAGCAATGAAAGAGTAGGGGACCTTTCCGGTCGCGGATGATCTGCATGGCAGTGACCAGATCGTCCAGCCTGAGCAATGTGGCCCGGGTGGGGAGGTGATGCAGGATCAGCGAGGTGCCCTGTGCTTCTTTGGTGTCGGTGTGGTAGCAACGGAGATTCAGTATTTCCCGCATACCGAATTTTTCCAATTCCCGGAAGCAAGCTGCGGACGGCTGGTCCGAACGATATACTCCGTCTCCGATCCGGTAGAAGTTTTTCAACCGGCATTTATTACCCAGGGTGATTTTCTCTGTCTTCAGGTCCGGTAGGTGAATGGTGTATGGATACATGGTTGGTTTGGATTTCATTTGTTTTTTTATTGATCAGAATAAATCCGGTCACGATCAGGGCCAAAGCAATCGGATCGTGCCACGAAAATTTCTGTAGTCCCATCAGGATGGAAACAGCAGCACCGGTGACCGGCAGGACGTATTTATAAGCACTTTCTACGAAGGGGGTGATGTAGTTTAGGGCGTAAACACTTAAAAAATAGCCGATCACGGTGGCAACGAAAAGTATATAACAAATTTCGAGCCAGATGTGAAGGGGAGCCTGGGCGGAAAATAAAGGTGATCTGACCAGATCTGACAGCCCGAAAGGTAAGCTGATGATCATCGAAGATAAGCTCATCCATTTCATGACGGTGACCGAATCGAATTTTTGGGTATAAGGTTTGATCAGGATCAGAAAGAAGGAGTAGGAAACCGAAGAGCAGAAAACCAGGACATCGCCTCCGAACGAGTCTTTCACCAGGCTTCCGGTGTGGGGCATAATGGAGGCATAAAGGGCGCCTGCAATACCGAGTAGAATACCGAAGGCTTTGTATTTGGTAAATACGGTATGCAGAAAAATAACCGCCAGGGCAATGACGATGATCGGTTGGGTGGTGCGGATGACAAAAGCATCGATAGGCCCGGTCAGTGAAAGTCCATTGATATAAAACAATAAGTTACCTCCTAAGCCGAGTATACCGCCCAGTATCATCATCCCGATTTCTTTTTTTTGGGGGTGCGGACGATCGGAAGAAGTCGGGAAATAAAGGCCGATTAGCCAGAAAACCAGGGTGCTGGCAGAGCAACGGAGTAACACCAACCCGTTGGGACCGATCCATTCGGGAATGATGACTTTCATAAAATTGGTGTTGAAACTATAAATGAAAGTGGTGGCCAGAATCATCAGATGACCGATATAAGCTTTGGATTTGGGCATATGTTCTTTTTAAGTTACTCAGCGATTCGGTAACTTTTTAAACGTTGGAAACTTTACTTTGTTACAGAACGTTTAATAAGCAATATACGATTTTATAAATAATAAAAATAAAACATATGAAGACAGTGATTGATAGGGCGAATACACGGGGACATGCTGATTACGGCTGGCTGAATACCTGGCATACTTTTAGTTTTGCAGACTATTATAACCCACAGCGGATTCATTTCGGGGCTTTACGGGTGCTGAACGACGATACCGTTACCCCCGGAATGGGGTTCGATACCCATCCCCACAAAAATATGGAGGTGATCTCGATTCCTTTGAAAGGTTACCTGAGGCATGGAGATAGTCTGGAGCACAGTGAGGTGATTAGTCCCGGGGATATTCAGGTGATGAGTACAGGTAGCGGGATTTATCATAGTGAATTCAACGATAGTAAAACTGAAAATCTGGAGTTTTTACAGATTTGGATTATTCCTCGTGTAAATAATACTAAGCCGGTCTATAAAAGCTATGATATCCGCCAGGTAGACATGAAAAATCGTTTTGGCTATATAGTGGCTCCTGATGGCACTGCTCCTGGCGGTATTTTACAGGATGCCTGGTTTGCATTGGGAAAGTTAGAGAAAGGTAAAAAGATCGGGTATCATCTGCACCAGAAGAATACAGGCGTTTATTGTTTTGTCATCGAAGGTGAAATCTGTATCGAAGGTACTGATTTGTCGCGACGTGATGGTATGGGTATCACGGAGACAGACCATTTTCAGGTGGAGGCACGGAGTGAGGCTTATGTGTTGTTGATAGAAGTGGCTATGATTTAGCGTTCATCGAAGACTAAAGTTTGTAAAAATGATTTTCTTGTAAAGAAAAAACTTTATTTTTGAATGAAGAAAATGGAAAACAGGAAAATCATACACATCGATATGGATGCATTTTATGCTTCTGTCGAGCAGCGTGATCATCCCGAATACCGGGGAAAACCTTTGGCCGTAGGACGCCCGGAGGAGCGGGGTGTGGTGGCTGCTGCCAGTTATGAAGCCCGTAAGTTCGGTATTCGTTCGGCAATGTCTTCTATGCAAGCTCTTAAATTGTGTCCTGATTTAATTTTTGTACGGGGACGTATGGAACATTATAAAGCCGTGTCGGAAGAGATCCATCGGATCTTTCATGAATACACGGACCTGATAGAACCTTTAGCTTTGGACGAAGCTTTTTTGGATGTCACCGAAAATAAAAAGAATATTCCTTTAGCCGTAGACATTGCCCGGGCTATTAAAAAAGAGATTCGCGAGAAATTGGGGTTGGTGGCTTCGGCCGGAGTCTCTTATAATAAATTCCTGGCGAAGATTGCTTCGGATTATCGCAAACCGGACGGTCTTTTTGTTATCCATCCCCGTAAAGCAGCTGCTTTTATCGCTCGTTTGCCTATTGAAGTATTTTGGGGGATCGGTAAAGTGACTGCCCATAAAATGCATGCACTGGGGATACATAACGGAGCACAACTCCGCAATTGTTCGTTGGAATTTCTTAACCGGAATTTTGGGAAGGCCGGCCAGTTGTATTACGATTTCTCGCATGGGGTAGATCTTCGTCCTGTGGAGGTGGTCCGGATACGTAAATCGGTTGGGTGTGAGAATACTTTCGAAAAAGATCTGACAACCCATACTGCACTGATTATTGAGCTGTGGCATGTGGCCGATGAATTGATCCGGCGTTTAGGGAAAGCCGGATTCAAAGGACATACGTTGACGCTGAAAATCAAATTCCACGATTTTACACAGAAGACCCGTAGCATCAGTGTAGGACACGAATTGTATACAATGAAAGAAATTCTGCCTTTAGCCAAGCAGTTGTTAGCCGGTTTGCAGCTGACTCATTACCGTATCCGGTTGATGGGACTTACCGTATCTAATCCGGTTTCTTCTCCCGACGATCCGGAACAAGGGATTCCGACCCAGTTGGAAATTAATTTTTAGCCGGTAGCAGTAAGGTAACCGATTTACGCATTTTCAATGCGGATGGGAGAATCGTCCGGCCGGTCTGGGACCGGAGTCTTGTGGATCTGCATCGGAAATGCGTTGGTCAGAAGGGGAAAAGGCCGCTTACACTTTGTAGCTATAAGTCAGTCCTTTGTTGGGAGCAGCATATAAGTTAGTGATTTCAAAATTGATATCGCCTCCCTGGATATTGTTTTCTAAACGGATTTCGATACGATGGCGGCACTGAGGTTGGATGGTATATTCCCTGAAATAAACGAGACCGGGATTATGCCGGGTCTTTTTGAGATGGAAGGTCAGATCGGAATTGTTTTTCAGGGTAATAACGATGCTTTTTTCATTTCGTTTTATATCCTCGATGTCGATCGATTTTTCGAATAACTCTTTCAGCCATTGTTCTTCGGCGATAACTTTCTCATCCATATATACTGCAGTCCTGCGATGTAATAAAGCTTCACGGATTCCTTCAGCCGAACGTTCCCGGACAAATACGAAGGTCATCGTACGGTGTTGGCCCCGTGCAAAATCGATATCTGTCTGGATGGGTTGATGGATATCCGATGTGCCGATCATGGGCAGTTCCAGGGCGTCGCAGTCGCTTAGAAAAATGGCATTGAAATGTCCGGGAGCCATCGGGCGGGTAATTTCGCTTCCTCTGATTAAAATTACCTGGTTATTCCGGGCTGTTTTCTCTGCAATTTCATAGGATCGGTTGTGCGAAGCAATAATATCCTGGCGGTGGGGACGGTACTCCAGGTGTTCGGTCAGGGCGATCGCATCCAATCCCTCCCGGTAAGCTTCGTCGACACGTACCGTCGGCCAGACCAAACCATCGGAAAATACTGTATGTATATGGAAATCACATTTCAATGTCCGGTATCCTTCCGGATCGGGTACACGAATTTCATTTCTGACTTGAGCTTTACCCCAAAAAGCAAAACAGAGAATTAACACACCGATAATACTACTTTTTTTCATAATAGAGTTATTTAATCATTTATCCGGTTTCAAAAGTAAATCCTGGAAATGACAGAGTGGTTGCCAAAAAGTGAAGAAAATAATAAGTAAGGCAGTTATATACATATTTACACTTATAAGCGTACAGTTAGGATAAACATGTATATAAACACCATAAGTAAATATTAGCTTGGTGGTCAATGATATGGGAGAATAAGTAGAGTTTTCACAGATTATTCATTGTATTTTTGTGTTTAAAATTTTGCAGCGAATAGAAAATGTCCTATATTTGTACCCGCAAAACAAAAGAGAGTTCTTTAAAACAAGGGCAGTTACCAGAGTGGCCAAATGGGGCTGACTGTAACTCAGCTGGCGTAGCCTTCGGTGGTTCGAATCCATCACTGCCCACAGATTTTAAATTGCGACTGTTTCTGACAGTCGTCGATTAGAAAAAGCTTTTATCGTCAGAAGTTTGATTTTGTAAGGTAAAAACTTTTTTAATCAGTAAGAAAGACAATGTCTTTCGTAATTTAAGGTTTGTTTATGCCTCCCATTACGGATCGAAAAAGCATAGTGAGTCCGGCTTGTGTGAGGAACAATACATTTGCGGAAATAGCTCAGTCGATAGAGCACTAGCCTTCCAAGCTGGGGGTCGCGGGTTTGAGTCCCGTTTTCCGCTCTCTGAATGAGGTAGTTACGAAAGTAGCTACCTTTTTTATTTTGTGGTTTTTCGTGGTTTGGGGCTGTCAACGTCAACCGAGACATCAACCATTTTTTTTAGTATGAAAGCCTCTATTTCAGTTATTTGCTATAAATACAAGACACTATCAAACGGTGAAAGTCCATTAATGTTACGAATTCACAAAGACGGCAAAAGAAAACTGGTAAGCATCGGTTTATCCATTCATCCCCAACTTTGGGACTTTACCAAGAATGAACCTAAACCGAAATGTCCCAATAAAGACCTGATAAATAAAATCATTCTTGACAAGAAAGCCGAATACCAAAAAGAAATACTTGAACTTAATGCGGAGCAAAAAGACTATACGGCATCGTCATTGGTTGAAAATAAAAAAGCGAAGTATGAACCTAAAACCGTTATCGATTTCTATAAGGAACTGATCCAAAACTTCAAAGATGCAGGAAAAACAGGAAATAAATCTATTTATACTAACTCATTAAACTCACTCAAAGCCTTTACGCACAATAAACTAAACATCTTATTCAGTGATATTGATGTTGATTGGCTGAAACGATATGAAAAATGGCAACGAAGTAACAAGAACAAAGAGACTACTATCAGTTTACAGTTCCGAACCTTGCGAAGTGCATATAATAAAGCAATAGAAGCCAAAGCAACATCCGCCAAATCTTATCCATTTAAAGCCTTTAACATCAACAGATTCAATACAAAGACAAGGAAACGTTCCCTATCTAAAGAAGAAATCATGAGAATAATCACAACGGAAACAGTCAACGCAACCTATATACGTCAGCTAACCCGTGACATTTTCAAGTTTTCCTATTTATGTGCAGGCATCCCATTTGTAGATATTGCCAATCTGACAATGGAGAATATCAACCGACAAAATCGTATTGTTTAATAAGTCATTGTCATGTCAGTAGGAACACAAATATAAAAATCTGCACGTCCCTCATTCTCTTCACCCAACTTATCTATCTCGTCCTGCCGCACCGAACATACAGTGGCAATTTTCAAATTAGGACGATATTTCTTCAAATAAGTAATAATACCTTTCTTAAAATCTGAATGATAATTACCATTCAAATGCACAAATTTAGATTTCAGATTCTGGGCGATGAACCACCCCATAGTAGCATCTTTCAACGCTTGTGCTTTAGCCACATTTTCAGGATTTGATTTTTTTCCACTCCCAATCATCATCATGCCGAACATTCCGGCAGCTTCCTCATCAGGAACATAATCAATTGGTAGAGGAGCAATATACCCTTTTGCTTCTGCAGACAATTTATCCAAAGCCTCAAAACCACCATTTTTCACCATATTCGCATACCGGCGCGGAACATTTGTTGCAACAACCTTCAATCCATATTCCCTGCCTAATCCCACAACAGCTGCATAATCCGTCTGATAATTAGGCCACAGACGCGCCTCCTCTTCAAAACGGTCAGAAGATATCAATCTTCCTACATATTCGTCCAAAACCAACTGATTGTCTGCTTCCAACATTTCCAATCCAATAGCCAACTTTCCTTTGTGCACCTCACACAAATCCTTCACAATCTCATATTCCATCCAATGGGCAATCGCACAATTATGCACCTCTCCTAAAAATACGACATCTTGATTTTTCAACACTTTCATCATCTCCCGATACCCCACTTCCTTACCATTAGCATCAAACAAACGATAAGCTTTCTTCTCCTGTCCCCAACTTGCAACGGAGATACCCAACAACATTATACATAAAATACTTTGAAAAATTTTCATATCATCTACTTTTTATTTTCATTTAATCAATCATTTATCCTCTCCTTGCATCATCAGGAGACCACTATTCTCCATATTCAAATACTTGCAGCAAGCCTCCTTTAAATCAGCTGGTGTAATAGAATACAATATCTCATCATACTGCGCCAAATCATCCAATGTTTCACCATCCCGCAAAGCTCCTGTCAAATATTTCTTCCACTCGGCAGTTGTATAGTCATTCACCACTTCTCTACGTGTCACTACAAAAGAACGCTGTAGCGCAGCCAACTCCTCGGCATCAATTTCATTTTCCTGTACATCACGGATAATTTCCTTCAACAACTTATCCACCTTACCCATATTCTTCGTATCGACAGAAGCATTGATATCAAAATAATACCCGGCTCTCGGCAAACCTTTATGATACAACAACATATAAGGAGAATAAAGTAATGACTCCTGCTCTCTCAAAACACTAAGCAGACGGTTGCGTACAACATCCCTCACTAACTTCAACATCAATGAATTACGCAAACTTGCTTCATAAGAGCCATAATACAGATAATCAAAAATAGTCTGTCCTTCATTAGCATTAGGAAATATCTCTCTGAAACCGCCTTTGGGATAAGTAAAATCGGGCAACACCCAATCATTCGGTTTTTCCTGAGCCGGGAACATACTCAACATAGCCACTAAATCCCTTTCTACTTCTGCCATATCAAAATTGCCACAAGCCACACATACCAGTCCATTAGGATTCGTATATATTTGGCGATAAAAATCAGCAATACTATCCAAATTCATCGCCTCAACCTCTTCACGACTGTCAGCCATCGAACCATTTACCAGTGCATTTCCCATCAACTCATCAATTCTGGCAGACATCTGTCTATCCGGAGCATTCTTTAGCATCTTTGACAACACAGTTTCCTCTCCCATATTTTCCAACATCTCTTTTTTCACCTCTTCAAAATCGTCATATCGTTTTTCAGGATAAAAACACTTCTCATAAACCAATCGACACAACTCCGTTGCTTTATCAGCGGGAGCCATTGCCATCCAACCATGCCAATAAGGTTCGAAAGTCACAGAAAAAGCCATACTTTCCTGACTCAACATTTCATTGTAAGCATCATAATCCATCTTCTCAATACCACCCATTTCCATATAACCGGCCACTCCTTCCAACTGAGAATATTTTTCCGGAGGCAATACAGACGCACCACCTTTAGCAAAGGCTGTTAACGTAATTTGTCGTTCCCCATCCTTCGTACATTTAAGAATTATACGAGCACCGTTAGTCAGACAAATCTCCTTCACCTCCAAACCTTCTATTTTTCGTTCAGAAGCCACGGACAAATGAGCTTGAGTAAACTTACGTGTCAAGAAATCAGGAATTTCCACTTGTTCCCGTTCTTCTCGTTCTTTTGCCACATATTCATACTCTTTATATGGATTTTTTTCACCCTCCTT
This sequence comes from Odoribacter splanchnicus DSM 20712, assembly GCF_000190535.1. Classification (GTDB taxonomy): domain Bacteria; phylum Bacteroidota; class Bacteroidia; order Bacteroidales; family Marinifilaceae; genus Odoribacter; species Odoribacter splanchnicus. Next base: position 1,707,183 of record NC_015160.1, on the reverse strand, counting down.
CAAAGCAACCAGAATATCCTCTTCAGATAATTCAGCAGCCCGTCCTGGATTATAATGGTATGCAGCCCGGATTTTTTTCCAACCGGCAAACCATTGAGATACCAACTTCTGCAACTCTCTACTTTCAACACGGTTCAATTGAGCAGCCAACCAAGCGTTGTGTAGCGTATCAGTCACATAACGTTCGCCAGAAATCGCCAAATCTGTAAAATCTTCACACCATTGATCTGAACTTTTCACAGCATAGATACGGCTGAGTTTCTGCACAGCATTCTCCTTCAAACGTGCTAATTCCTGTTCGTAAAAGCCTTGTTCTCGAATTTGTTTCAAGACATTGACAGCCTCTGTCACTCTACATTTAATCTCCTTATCATTATCACCGCTCACAGACAACACCAAATGGTCTTTATCGCTCAGATACCAATCATCTGATAGAGACACACGCATATTCAAAGCAGTAAAACGGGCATTAATGGCAGCCACTAACAACCGCTCCTTCATTTTCTGCACTCGGTCTCCATAAGTAGCTTGAACCTTTGTCACCTTGGGTATAATCAACTCCAAGGTTGAACGATTGATAAGCGTATCCTTAAGCTTTTGACAAACAATACTTTCCTTATAATCCAACGGATACTGCTTATATCCCTTCAATTTACCGGACGGAATATCCCCAAACAGTTTCTTAATCTTCTGTTCCATTTCAGCAACCTTCAAATCCCCTATTACAACCACCGTTGCCAATTCCGGAACATACCATTTCCGATAAAAACCATTTAATTTATCTGCAGTCATACTCTTTATCTCCTCTGCTGTTCCCAAAGGCATTCTCTGACTGTAACGGGTCTTGCCCACTTTCAAATCATAAAAAAGATCTCCTGTATCATATCCGCGGGCCTCTTCCAAAATCACACCTTTCTCCCTCTCCACTTGGTCTGGATTCATCTCAATACCGGTCAACCAATCCTTCAATATCAGCAATCCCTTATCCAATTCCTCCGGTCTGTCTGTCGGCATGGAAAACATATAGATTGTACGGTCAAAACCGGTAAAAGCATTTATTCCGAATCCATATTTCACTCCCAACGACTCCAGATATTCCACAATCCCCTTATCCGGAAAATTCTTCGTACCATTAAATGCCATATGTTCTAAGAAATGAGCCAATCCACCCTCATTATCTGTCTGTAAGATAGAGCCTGCACGTAAAATCAAACGAAACTCCACTTTCCGTCCCGGTATATCATTCTGTTTAACAACATAATGCAAACCATTAGGCAACTGTTTATATACAGTACCTTCCGGCAACGCTATCAAATCGTTTGCCGGTGTATTTCTTTGCGCATACACAGCCAGCAAAGAAATGCACAATAAAATAATAGTCAAACAATACTTCATCAATAGTTCGTTAAAAATTCGCCAAGCCTAAGCGGCTCTGGCAGTAAATAAAATGAGTTCTTTGAAAAATTTGTCAATAACTTGCATGTCTGGGTTAATCCCAAACACGCAAATAAATCGTTCAAGCATATACGCATTGTGTATGAATGACTTGCAAGAGGATATGGAATAGGCTATTCCGAGCCTCTTACATGCCGCTTCGGTCAAGTTGACAGCAGCAAGCGATGCATTGAAGTGAAAATCCAACTTTCTGAAGTCAGTTGACTGACAGTTGGTAATTCCAGCATGCTGCTTTCCATCTCTAAAGCAAAATTCCAATTGGAACCTGGTTCTGTAATAATCCAGGACTTCGCGTCCATCCATGGAATCATCTGTAGAGAAATAAAGCTGCCACTTGTCTGTCCTCCCGTCCATCGGATACCGGACGGCCAAGGAAACATACCTTTTGAGAGCTTTTGCATATACCCTCAATCCGTATAGTTTTCCCTTGTTCACCTCGTATTCCTTGCACCGGGTCAGATCCAGATTGGCAAAGTCAATCCTGCCGTCAAACCACTTGGGATGACCACGTTTTCCTGTTTTCTTTTCCAATGTCGGATAGTACAGGACTACGTCGTTCCTAAAGCGGCTGATGACATGGAAATCACTCTCACACATAGGCGTTATGAAAGTTTCCTTGGAAAAGAATGCGTCTGCAACCACCGTTCCGGATATGCTCTGTAGCTTGTCTTTTCTACTGATAAGATAGCTGCTATACCAGTCAACCAGGTTCTTACCCATATTATCCAAGGTCTTACAGTCCGGTGTCTGAATGGAACCTAAAGTCATGCATTCATGGTTGTCGATGTCAATGACACCGATGCCCATGATTTCTAATCCTCGCTTATAATCCCCGGCACAGCCTGACCAGAAGTAACCGATCCAAGGTGTCTTATGACCGGACTTGGGGATATAGGAAGGATCGATGGCGATGGCTTTTCTTTTGCCTGTGAGATGCTTGCCGATGATAGAGGCGTTGAACGCAAACCAGTCGAAAGTTTCATTTTCAAAAAGGTTACGGTAGGTCTGTTCCGAAAAACATCCATACCTGCCCAATTGGAGGAAGTTTATACGATCCGGGATGGCCATGAATAATTTCATGGTGTCCATGAACGTTTTTTCAAAAGGTTTGTGTATATTCACGACTGATTTGAGAGCCGACAGGCACTCGGATTGGTATTGCATAAGGAGTGTTTCTTTAGCCATAATTAGATGAGTAGTTAACTTCTAATTTACTAAAAAAATCAACGAATTATGCAATACTTTTCACCTTTGTTATCAGCAGGTTAGCCCATTTTTTCAGCACATTTCTTCATGCTTAACCATTCGTTTTTGACAACATATCAATGACCTCTTTAATGTTTTCGAACCGACTTTTGCCGGTTCTATTGTTTAACTTTTAATTTTTCGGTAAAAATTTACCGAAGTATTACTTCATCGTAATCAAGTTTTATTATTCAGGCAAAGTATATTCTACAGAAATCTTAGTATATCCTGTTGCACTATAATGATCAAAATTAAATTGAAATGTCAATTTCTTACCCTTCAAAGTTCCCTTCGGTTCTACCCATCTGCTGGAGTCTTTCCAAGAATCAGAATCAATAGAAGAATTTACCAAGTAAACCACCGGATTGACAGTTGCACCATAGCCCACACATTCAATAGCTGTTTCATCTCCTGCATCAACTTTTTCTTTCAAACGATTCCAGGCACTATAATTATATACAAAAGGTACCACAGATACCGATTCCTTATACTTATCCAGGACTCTTCCCAAAAATTCAACATTCGACTCACCATTCTGCGGCATATTCACCCGAATGCTGTCTAATGATACAGAGAATGTTTCTTGACTATCTTTTGTTAGTCCAATCAAATCCATCATCTTCTGATAATACTTACCTGCATATTCTCCATACCAATATTCATCATTACAAACCGTTTCCTTACGCAAGATATCATACAAGAACTCCGTCAATCCCATCGGATTCTCAGTTATCTTCAATATCGGCTGATCAACAGTTGCATATTCACTCAAAGTGATAACACTTTTGCTTTCATATGTTTTTTTCATTCCATCTACCAAAGAAGCCAATCCTTCAGTTGGCGGCACATCCACCGTCACCTTCACAGGAATTACGCCAATCCACTTCGTCAAATCCACCCCCTTATTCTTATAGCCTTCCAACAAAGCCTGCTGTTCCATTGTCAAATCCTCTGCAGTCAAATAAGGTTTCACATTTACACGCAATGTTTCTTTCACCTGCATGTCATTTTGTGGAAGGGGCTCTTTGACACTGATTTCAATCAACACCGCCTCGCTTATCTCTTTTTTATTGGAAACAACTTCAAAATCAACGCTACGCGAACCGGCAGGCAAGGTAACCACAGCAGGACGTATCGTTACTAAATCTTTCACACCTTCCGTCTGATATTTTACTGTCATCTCCAACGCCACCGGCTGGTCATAAGCACGTGTAAATGTAAGCGACCCTTTTAAAGGTGTTGAATCCGAAGCGATCATTACAGGGGCCTCACTAGTTTTGACATAGATCGAATTAACTCCGGTATAATCCGTTTCATTCGAATCAGAACAGCTGAAAATAGCTGCCGCGAAGACCATTAACACCAGCACACTTTTTAATTTACTTATTGTCTTCATAATTTTTGTTTTTATATGGTTCATAATTAATATCTCTTACACGGACAGTTTAGGCCATCCATCATTCTGTTCCACAGATGTATTGTAACGGTACTCTCCTGCCGGAATAGGCAACGTCCAACGGTAATCATCCGCCTTAACGATACCCATTACTTTATCACCATAAGTACCATACCGAATAGCAGAAAGACCACATCTTTTCATATCAAAAAAACGGATGCCTTCACCGACATACTCTTTTTGTCTTTCTATCAATATCTTGCTTATCAATTCATTTCCAGCAATATTTGTGCTCCATTCCGTAGCACCTCTCTGCTTCAACATACGATTTGCCAAAGCTACAGCATCTCCCTCTTTCCCTGAACGAGCCAAAGCCTCCACCCGCATCAGCCACATTCCGGCGGCTCTTGCTACATTCACATACTTACTTGCTACCTTATCCCTGTTCATCTTATTATATTTTCCCAACAGACGAACATTTTTTGCATCAGGCATCACAAACGGAATCTCAGACCATTCTTTCCGGATATCCTCTTCTTCATAGTCAACATTCTGCGACAGCACCAGATAATCACCTTTTTCAAAGGTATCAAAACGGATGTCCATATAAATCTGTTCCAACTGATACTTGCCAAAAATACGGGCATCTGAGTTTTCACTACTCCACAAATACTTATAAACATCTGCCCCTAACACACTTTCCGGATATTCTGTTTCCAAATCCTTTGTCAATTCCAACACTGCAGGATAATTTCCGGCATACAACTCCAATTCCACTTGTAAATATGCCACCGCCTTATCCGACAACCAGTAGACATTCTTCTGTGTATTATCAACATTTCTTGCCTCATTCAATAAAGTACGAATTTCCGTCACACACTCTTTTACAGAAGATCGAGGCAAGAAATCCAACTCTACCCGTTTTTTCAAAATAATGCCGTCTTTATTTTCATTTCCTTCATAACGGGGAGCAAACAAGCGCAATAAATCAAAATAACACCATGATTTCAAAGCTTTTGCCTCACAGACAATCCGCATCTTTTCCAATTTTTCAGTCTCATCCAAGGTCACCACTGCATCAATGCGTGCCAACAAAGCATTCACCTCCGCTATCACCGCATAATACCCTGCCCACAACGTTCCTGCCAATTCTGTCATCTCCACTTCCCTCCAATTATAAAGTCCCTGTAAAGACATATCTTTATTCAAATGTTGGGAAGGACAAAAATCATCTGACAAGACTGACAACTGAAATATCTGCTGTGGCATAGCTTTATAGGCAGAAGCCAACAATGAACGGGCAGACAATACATCCGTAATAGCATCAGGATCAGAAAACTGATCTTCCAATGGTATATTAAGCGAGCAACCTCCTATCAAAAAGCAAATTGCACATATAAACATTCTCCATTTCATAACTCATATATTAAAAACTAACACTCAATTTCAATGTAAACACCGGTTGTTGCGTACCTACTAACGAACCGGATTCCGGGTCCGACTCCTTATAATGAGTCCAGGTAAAAAGATTAGATGCCTGAAATGCAACAGAAGCATATTGAATCACATTCTTTGTTTTTTCTATCCATTTGTACGGCAATCTATACCGCAATGACAACGATGACAGTCTCAGATAATCGCTTTTTCCTATAGTACGACTATTGGCATACAATTTCAAGTTATCCACAGCCGAAGAAGAGTAATATGGGCGGTGATATATTTTTCCCTCATCACCCTCTTGAAACCACATATTATTCACCTGGCCTACAATGGCATTATAACGAGCATTGTCGAACCCTCTGACATAAGAAAAGCTATATGCTTTTTTTCCGCCAAACACAAAATAGAAGTCCACATCCAAATCAAAATTCCCATACGACAAAGAATAAAAGAAACTACCGGAATATGGTGGAGTCGAATGCCCCAATGCCACTATATCATCTCTGGTCAACCGTTCGATAGCAGAGATTTCCCTACCGTCACCTCCTTTAAAAACCGGTAGTCCGGTCATAGGATCAATACCTAATGAAATAGGTCCATAAATCATATCGTATGATTTGCCTACTTCAAAATCAGGAACAATACTTTCCTCTGATGTAAATAATCTGTCTGTATGGTATAAATCGACCACTTTATTCTGGTTATAAGCCATACTCAATCTTCCGGACATTCTCCATTTAGGACGGTCCACCATCTTCACAAACAACTCACCCTCAATACCGTTATTTTCAAGAATACCGATATTTCGTCTCAAAGTCGTAAAACCATTGGAAGCCGGGATAGGCACATCCAACAAGGCATCCTTTGTCCTCCGGCGATACCAACCTGCATTCAACGTCACACGATTCCACAAACCCAAAGTAATGCCGGCATCAATATCAATGGTCTGCTCCGGTTTCAAATCAGCATTATACAACCCAACCAACGAAAGCAACTGATCATTGCCATAAGTATCTTCAGAATACTGAAATGTTGCGACAGCCGAAGAAGGCGACACTCCTTGCAAACTCGCAGTGCATCCATACGAAGCTTTAAGTTTCAGTTCTGTTAGCGTCCCATTGTTCCGCAAAAAAGAATAATTGCTCAATGTCCAACCACCCCCGACAGCCCAAGCAGAATTCCATCTCTTATCACTTGGCAAAACAGATGAAGCATCGCTTTTATATGTTCCGAACAAATCATAAATACCGTTCCATGAATATCCGGCCAATACACCGATACCCAACTGTGCTGTTTTTTCATTACGCGAAGTAAATGAAGGTTTTCTATTTCCCTCAATAGACTGATTGACTCCCGAAGGCGACTGCATCTTTTTACTCAAACCATACCCTGTAATACCCAAATTATCAACATGGTCAGAATAATAATCAAAGTTAGCACCTAAAGTCAAATCGTGTTTACCGAACATCTTATTGTATGTCACACGCACATTAGATGACAAATTCATTTTCGTATTCTTATCCTTCGTCAGGATACCTCTTTCCCGTTCGTCAGCTCCACTTGTCAATTCCGAATATGCTGTCGGCGGAGTAATACCCAAATTTTCAGACAGCACATAATCAACTCCGGCTACTGCTGCAATCTCCAATCCTTTAATACCGGAATAATTAAGACTACCGGAAATGCCTGCTCTTTTATCAGAAGTCTTTTCACTATACTGATTAAACAAATCTGCATAAGTCCTTCCGGGGAAAGAGACCAGTTCTGCATTTACATCTTTCGTCTCATAAGGATTCAACTGGTAAATCAAATCCGTCGGAGAATAAGTCGTACCATTCGGAGTGTTTGTCACAGAATATCCACCATTTACACTCAAAGAGGCATACAACTTACTGGTAATCTCCTGATCAACGCTCAATCGTGCTGTAACGCGCTTGATATCATTTCCCGGAATACGCCCACCCTGCTGCGAATAATTCAAAGAAGCGTAAAAACTTGTTTGCTCCGAACCTCCTTTAGCACTCAGATTATGTTCCTGATAAAAATTATTGCGCAACAACTCTTTGAACCAATCCGTATTAATATTAGCCAGCGAATCCAGTTTCTGTTTTCCCTGAGCAATCAAAGCTGCCAAATTTGGATCGTTTGCATGATATCTACGATAATAATCCTCACTATAACGATAACCCGGTGTCGCAGTATTACCCAAACGTCTTTCCAATTCCAATTTCTCCTTTGAATCCATCATCTTCACACCCCGACGTCCTCGTAGAGTCACACCACCACTGAAACTATAGCTATACACCATCTTACCTGCAGTACCTCTTTGCGAAGTGATTTCCAACACACCATTAGCAGCCTTAATACCATACAAAGCACAGGCAGCAGCGTCTTTCAGAATTTTAATTTCCTTAATATCATTTGGATTCAATGTCAAAAAAGCATCCGATGAAATCACCTGACCGTCCAACACATACAAAGGCTCATTGGCTGCATCTCCTTCACGCAAAGAAGACGTACCTCGGATACGGATTTCCGGTTTGCTTCCCAAATCCCCTTTATTGGTCACAATCAGACCGGGTGCCATTCCCTGCAGAGCCAATGCCATATCCATCACCGGTTTATTGTTCATTCTTCGCACATCCACCTCACTGACAACTCCTGTTTTTGCACGAACATCAATCTCATTAACATTTGCGCGCGCCCTGACCTGCACCTCCTCCATCTCATTATAGCTATCCTTCAAAACCACATTCATAAAACGGGTTCCCGAATATTTCACCTCCCGAGTCTGTTTGCCAATAAAGGTAAACATCACCTCCATACCCATCACCTCCGGAACCACCAGAGAGTAATTACCATTCATATCTGTCACGGTTCCCACTGTCGTACCCTTAATAAAAACATTCACTCCCGGTAATGGCATTCCTGCTTCATCATTCACCTGTCCTTCAATCTTAACGGTTTTATTACCGGCTTCAGGGGCATCTCGCGAATACAGAATCACCGTATTATCCTTTATCTTATAAGTAAGTTCAGACCCCTTCAGAGCCAGATTCAATACAGAATCAATAGACACCTCATTCACTTGTATTGTCAAACGCTTTAAATTCGACAACATTGCATTGTTAAAGAAAAATGTGTACTTCGATTGCTTTTTAATCAGGTCTGTCAACTGAGCAAATGAACCATTTTTCAAATCAATCGTCAACTTCTTCTGTTGTGCAAACAAACTACCACAACACAGCACCAACAGCACTATCCACAACATTCGTCTGAAAACATTGTTACCTTCCATAATCGTAAATTTTTCAACAATAGTTCGTTTTAACTCGTCATGCTAAATCCGAAACTTGAGTTAGAAATAATCTCTGATATCCTGAATATTTTTTCTTCTTTTTTCATAAACAAAGCGTTCAACAAATCCTTCTATTCCTGTTCTTGTTTATTAAGAAACACCTCATAAAACAAAACGGGGGGATAGGATTTCAAAAAAAATAAAAATCCGGCACAAACTTATTGTAAAAGCTAAAACACAAGAATACCTTAAATCAGGTATTATGGCAGGTATTATGAGAAAAGAATACCTATCAATATTGAATAGACATTATATAGATTAAATTGTTATATGACTCATTTTGTAACTGATTCTGAAGTTGTGTAATCCACAAGCAATAAGAATCACCATATCTTCGAAACCGAATTTATGGCATCTGAATCGTTCTTTGACAATACGGCATTTTTTCATACCACCTATGGCATGCTCCACTTTAATCCTGATTCCGGAAATCCGCTTGTTCTCTTGCTTTTCAACAGCAGTAAGCTCTTTTCCTTCAGGTTTCTTTTTGGGCATGCATATTTCAACTCCATCCGGCCTGTGTCCGATGAAACCTGTATCTTGCCAGAGCCTGATACCTTTGGGGAGTAGAAGAGGTTCTTCATCACAAATCTTTTTGTCATGGACATGACCTTCGTATGTGGAGCTCAGCCATACAATCCTAAGTTGGTTGGTACATAACAAGTTATTCTTTATGCTATGAGTTTTTTTTACCACTATAGCATGCTGACTGCCTGTCTTCATCCAAAGGACGTTGAATAGGTCGCTCTGTTCCGTCCAACAATACTTCTTCGCATCCTTGAAGAATGTGTATCAGACGTTTGGAATTACGGTCCGGTAATTCACCAAGCGTTTTCAATGTACGCCGGAGAATATCAGAAAGAAGGTGAATCCATCTATTGGCCTGGGGCTGGGTCATCTCAAACTGAATAGCATGGAGTTCCTGAAGAGGATTAGTCTTCAAATATACCAATATGAAGAACAGTTTGTCCTGAATCAGAGGCAATACACTGGTCTTCCTGTTGTAAGATATACGTTGACGCACTTTACCTTCCAAGGTAAAATGGCTGTAATATTCATCCCAATGGTACTTGAAAGTTGTTAGTAAGGCATCAAACTCAACAGTAGTTAATCCTGTAGCTGCAAGCACTTGGTTATTACGGTGGCGAATCTTGTCGTAATACATCAATTGAACTTTTTAGACCACAAAGATAAGTCAAAGAACGCTTTAATCAATTATTCAATATAAACTCTAATGATAAAATTCACTGCGTCTCCGCCTGGTTTTTCAATCAGGATGCCTGTCGCTGCAAAACCCAGCGATTTAATTAATTTTTTTTCTCTTTGTATCATTCTGTTCAGGTTGGACTCGAGGAGTAATCTTCCCGTGATAAAAAAACAGAATGAAATGATGAAGGGTGTATGACTGGCTGTATATTGGGGAGCTTTGAGCAAGAAAACCAGAATGAAAAATAGGCACAGAGAACCTATATATAAGAATAATTTAAACTGGATATCGGTTTTTTCTTTATGCCGGTAAGAAGGAATAAAGTCTGCTAAAAACAACAGTATATACAGAATCAGCGACATATAGATAATGATCGGATTATACTGTTCCAATTGGGAATGAACAGAGCCGTACAAGAGTACTAAAAGAATTCCCATTCCCCATTTGATTCCATCTAAAACCAGCGTTTCAGATACTTTACCTGCTGTTATCATCGGTGAGTATTTTGTCCATTAATTCCAGTAGATTTTGTCTGAGTATCGAAACGTCGCCGTTATTCAGGATATGGTAATCGGCTATAGCGATAGGACCGCCTTTTTCGATATTCTCGATCTCGGTATAATCGCGCCGGTCGACTTCGGTTTTGGTCAATGGCCTGAATTTCCTTTGGGCGAGTCTTTCATATCTCAATGCTTTATCGGAATGGATAGCTACTACGATAAAGTTTTCCGGATATAACTCTTTCAATATTTTATATTCCGTAAAGCTATAGAGGCCGTCCAAAAGAATGGTCGAATCGGTTTTTGCGATGGTTTCCGAAGCTATTTTGGCCAATACGCCGTTGCCATGTTGGCGCCTTAAATCTTCTCTTACCATTTTCTCGTTTTCATTGTTGATTTCCAGACCCCTCTTTTTGACTTCGTTGAGAACAATACCGCCGAAGTAAAAGAGATCGAAATTAAATTGATCTTTCAGAAAATTAGTCGCTTCACTTTTTCCTGTACCGCTCATGCCCACCAGGGCTATTATTTTTTTCATATTCGCTACTGTAAAGTTTTCTTATTGTCGGATCGTCCGTCGATGATTTTGTATGAATGGTTTATTGAAATTCTTCATACATTTTACTTGCCTGAATGCCTTCGTTATTTTGATATTTACTTTTATACATTTTGGAGCAATCTCCTAAAATCGTATGATAAAATATTTGACATATTTCGACGTTCGGATATATCCGTACCGGTTGAATACAAGATATTTCCAGAGTCCAATAACCCGAAAAACCCACATCTCCGAAACCGGCGGTGACATGTATATATATTCCCAGACGTCCGATCGACGATCTGCCTTCGAGCATCGGGACATGATTCAGGGTTTTGGTATATTCGACGGTTCTGCCGAGATACACGATTCCGGGCTCGAGCACCAGGCCCTCGGGAGGAATCGAGATGGTCTTGGTCTCATTTTTAACTTTCATGTCCAATACATGCGAATCGTATACCAGCAATTCGTTATGTAATCTCAGGTTATAACTATTCGGATTTAATCTCGAGTCGTCGAAAGGCTCGATGAATATCTCCTTGTTCAGCATGTTCTTAATTTCTAATCCAGATATGATCATATGTTCTATTTAATTTATACTATATCTCTGTTTATTTTAAGGTTCGAATACTTTTAACCAGCTTTCCGCAATATTTTCTCTGATGTCGGTAGGGACCGTCGAAATTTTTCCGGGCGCATAACCGGGCAGTCCGTTGATCGCCAATATCATTTCAGCCCTGACCAAATGGATAAAATCTCCCATAACGGCATTATAAATAAAATTAACGGCATTCCCGTCGTTCACCAGGAAAAAATAGTTCATATTCTCATTCGAATATTTGAATATATGTTTTCTTACTTCTTGCTTTTCGTATTCTCCGGTAAATTCCAATTCCAGTTCGTCATCCGAAGACGTGACGGAAAAGATATAACATCCGTTTTTCAATTCCCTGAAATCTTCGATTTTGAGGGATTTGTTGCCTGTGGCAGAAAACAGAATGTCCGATTCCTTTATTATGGAGTCCCGGTCCGGAATCCGGTTAAGTTCATTGAATGCCGATACTCTTTTCAGTGGATTGGTATCGTAAACTGCGGGTTTTACTCCTCTCTGCAAGAGATGGGAGGCGATCGACCGACCGATTTTTCCATAACCTAAAATTCCGCATTTCAGGTATTGGATCAATTTCCCGTCTTCTCTCATCAGGGCATCTGCCGAAAAAAAGACGGACTGACCGACTAGAAAGTCTTCGTTTTCTTTTAAAGGACTTCTGGCTACAGATACGACTTTAAACGGGTAGTTCTGCTTCTTTCGCTCCGAGTCTCCGATCACATGTTCATACTTTTGATAGCCGTTTTCGGTATCTTCGATGATTAAAGCAATCCGTTCGAGGATAGTTACAGGCCAGGTCTCGTGGATATGGGCGAAATATCCGCCAATATCGAAAAGCAGGATTTTTTCATTCGTGTTTTCCAGGATTCTGATCACTTCGTTTTCTGTATCCTGAGCCATGTCTTCCCGGCATACATGCGAAATTTTAAAATCCTTCCGAACGATCGTGTAAGTCTTTTCGTCGATCGAGTTGGGCTTGGGGACGATCGTTTGAATAGGGAAGATCGTATCGATGGCCCTTAAGTAATGAACGGTATCGGGGATGATATGGGAAACGACGACAGCAATATAATTTTCGCCGGTTGTCCGGGCCTTTGAAATGATATTTTCATAAAATAATCTCGTATTCAAATCGATATCGAGCAGGTCCCATATTTTTTTTACTAATTTCAGGAAGGTGACCTGGCTGGATAAACTGGATACATCGCTCCACTTTAAGTTTTCGCTTTCTTCCGTGATCTTTTCTCCTTTGTAAATAAAAAAATAGCGGAGGTCGTGATGGAAGTGTTGTTTTTCGTGTTTGGCCGGATTCTCGGGTATGGGATGCGAATCGATGTCGATGGGAAATTTTTTTCCGAAGATAGGAGAAATCAGCATCAAATCGTCTTTGGCTATACTCGTTTCTTCGAGGATTTCCCTGTAAACACCGTCCAGAATGGAAGCGTCCGTTTTTTCAATATGGCCTCCCGGTTGTAACCAACGTTGAAGTATGATGTGTTTGATTAAAAGTACTTTGGAATTTTTGTAATCAAAAATAATCGCACTGCCGGTAATATGGCCGACAAAATTTTTACGGTCGAACAATTGATCCGATTCTGTTTTATCGATAAAGGTTTTGAATTGTTTTAGTCTATCGGTCTCATCCTTATATATGCTGATGTAATCCTGATAGTAACTTTTTATATTTTCGGAAGTTTCCATTTTGTAATCCACTTAAAACAAATCAGATCAATATTATCGATGCACCTGACTAAAAAACAGCTATACCGTTCGGCAAATTTAGCAAATATTTGAGAAACAGAACAAACACCTCCCCTAAACCTTTGTAATAAATTTCGATATACTTTACTTTTTTTGTTGTGGGCCGCGATCTTTTGAAATTTCAACATCAGTTAAGGGCAGGAGTTGCCTTTTTTCTCCTACTTTTGCAGGTCTGAATTTAGTCGTGTATTATGCAGGATGGGCGTTTATCGAAGAGGGTACAGATGGAAGGGAGAAATAAAACACACAGTCTGGTGACCGGAAATATTACATGGGGGATGTTGTGGTTTGCTGTTCCGATGATATTGGGAAATTTGTTACAGCAGTTCTATAATATCGCCGATACATTGATCGTCGGTCGGTTTTTGGGAGCCAAGGCTTTGGCTGCTGTGGGGTCGGCCTATACGTTGATGATTTTTCTGACTTCGGTCCTCCTGGGCTTATGCATGGGAAGCGGGGTTGTTTTTTCACTTCAGTACGGAGCCAGGGATCATGAAGCTTTGAAACGTAGTATTTTTGTCTCTCTGGTATTGATCGGGGTGATTACGCTATTGCTGAATATTGCGGTTTTTGTCTGGATCGATCCTATTTTGCGGTTACTGCAGGTCCCGGCTGAAGTATATATCCTTATGCGGGATTATTTGTGGATTATTTTTGGGGGAATCGGATTTACCTTTCTCTATAACTATTATGCTTCCTTACTCCGGGCTGTCGGGAATTCTGTCCTGCCCTTGGTCTTTCTGGCTGTAGCTGTTGTTCTTAACATTGTGCTCGATTTGGTTTTTATTCTGTCTTTCGGTTGGGGAGTCCGCGGAGCGGCACTGGCTACGGTCATCGCTCAGGCGGTATCGGGGATCGGACTCTGTTTCTATAGCCTTTACCGGTTTCCGGATTTCAGGGTTTCCCGCCAGAATATGCAACTAAAGTGGGCTACGGTCAAAGAAATTGCAACCTATTCTTCGCTGACTTGTGCCCAGCAATCTGTTATGAATTTCGGCATATTGATGGTGCAGGGACTGATCAATAGCTTTGGTACGGCTGTTATGGCTGGCTTTGCTGCGGCAGTTAAAATCGATTCGTTTGCTTATATGCCTGTTCAGGATTTCGGAAATGCCTTCTCTACTTTTATCGCTCAGAATTTCGGAGCTGGAAAACACGAACGTATCCGCAAAGGAATCCGGGTCGCCGTTAGGGTTACCCTTATTTTTTGCCTTATTATTTCTGTACTCGTTTTTATTTTGGCCAGGCCACTGATGCTTATCTTTATTCCGGCACATGAAACGGAAATTATTTCTGTCGGTGTCGAATATTTACGGATTGAAGGAGCTTTTTATTGTGGCATTGGTTGGTTGTTTTTATTATATGGTTTCTATCGTGCTGTCAGGAGACCCGGAATGTCTGTCGTGTTGACCGTTATATCCCTGGGTGTCCGGGTGGCCCTGGCTTATACCTTAGCTGCTATTCCGGGTATAGGTGTATGGGGAATCTGGTGGTCTATTCCTATCGGATGGTTTTTGGCAGATATTTTCGGTTGGTGTTATTATCGAATGAAACAAAGAAAATCTTTGGAGTGGTGATCTCTCTTCAAAGGTGATAAGGATTTCAGGAATTATTATAAGCTGTTGTAAGTAATAAGAGGTATGTAATATTGGTCATAAATCAGGTAAAATAGATACAAACCGGATGAAACCTATTTTTTATTTTTGTAACCGAATGAAAAGTGATTCGTGGTGACGGAATATATTCAAAATGATCCAATATCTGAAAATGAAAGTAGTTGATATTTTATTTGCAGTAGTTTTACTGCTACCGGGCGGATTTATCCGGGCCCAGGAGATAAGAGACAGTCTGCCACAGGGCAGGTCGTATACGATCGATGAGGTGGTAGTGACAGGTACGCGTAATGAGACCGACATTCGCCATTTGCCGATGACGGTTTCGGTGGTGGGGCGCCAGCAGATCGAGCAGAGTAATGAATCTTCTTTGCTTCCCTTGTTGACCGAACAGGTGCCGGGGCTTTTTATTACCTCTCGGGGGATGATGGGATACGGGGTGTCGGGAGGTGCTGCCGGGCAGATGTCTTTGCGTGGAGTCGGTGGTGCACCGCAGGAGGGAGTGCCGACGACCGGGCTGTTGGTGTTGATCGACGGACATCCTCAATATATGGGGCTTTTCGCCCATCCGATTTCCGATGCTTATCAGTCGTTTTTAGCTGAACGGGTCGAGGTCCTGCGTGGGCCGGCATCGGTATTGTACGGTTCGAATGCAATGGGAGGTGTGATCAATATCGTTACCCGTAAAATGCAGGAAGATGGCATGAAAACCCATTTTAATCTGGGGTATGGCTCTTACAATACCTTGCAGACAGAAGTAACGAACCGACTGAAAACCGGACGTTTTACGAGTGTGGTGAGCGCTTCGTATAACCGGAGCGACGGACATCGGCCGGATATGGAATTCGGGCAGGCAGGAGGTTATGCGAAATTAGGATATGAGATTTCGCAGGCATGGAATGTACGGGCTGATGTAAACCTGACCCACTTCAACGCTTCGAACCCCGGTAAGGTTACCGATCCATTGATAGATAATGATCAACGGATCACCAGAGGTATGACTTCTTTTGCACTTGAAAACAATTATGAAAAAACTTCGGGTGCTTTGAGTTTCTTCTATAATTGGGGAAAGCATTGGATTAACGATGGATATGCCGTTGGAGGGGAACCACTGGACTATCGTTTTAATTCACGGGACGATATGCTGGGACTGTCGTGGTATCAGAGTGTACAACTCTTTAAAGGAAACCGTCTCACAGCAGGAGTCGATTTCTTTCATTTCGGCGGGGAGTCCTGGAATCAACCTGTGAATGGTGGTGAACGCCAACCGCAAGTCGATAAGAAGCAGGACGAAATGGCCGGATATGTAGATTTTCGCCAACATCTTTACCGTTGGTTGACATTGGATTTGGGGGTACGTATCGACCATCATTCGCATGTGGGGACCGAATGGGTTCCTCAGGCTGGATTGTCGTTCCACTTGCCTGCGAATGCAGAGATAAAACTGATGGCCGGGAAAGGTTTCCGCTATCCGACGATCCGGGAACTTTATATGTTTCGGCCGGCCAATCCTGATTTGAGACCGGAGCGACTGTGGAATTATGAGTTGGCCTGGTCGCAGCGTTCGATGAAGGGGCGGCTTTTTTATGGGGTAAATGTTTTTTATATCGATGGGGAAAATCTGATTATGAGAATGCCGGTCGATGGCAGGCAGATGAATATCAATACCGGAAAGATCGAAAATACCGGAGCTGAAGTGCAGTTTGCTTATCGTTTTTCTCCTGTCTGGTCGGTAGATGCCAATTACAGTTATCTGCATATGGAACAGCCTGTACTGGCTTCTCCCCGGCACAAGGCTTATGCCGGAGCCACTTTTTCCAAAGGCCGCTGGTTTGCCGGGACCGGTGTGCAGTATGTGGCCGGATTATATACCGGTGTAAAAATAGGAAATACGGGAAGAGATATGAAAGAAGATTTTGTGATGTGGAATTTGCAGGGACAGTTTCGGGCTGCGTCGTGGATTCATATCTGGGCCCGGGGAGAGAACTTACTGGCACAACGGTATGAGATCAACGACGGATTTCCTATGCCTAAGGCTACGGTGATGGCCGGAATGAATATTAATTTTTAATCGAAACAGTCGGTAAAAACAAAAGAGCCGGCAGAGATGTGAGGAAATCTTCCGGTACAGGATGATTTCCTGGAATCGATGGCCGAGGCTGCGAAAGCTATTGCCGACCATTGCGGAGATCGTATTTTGTATATCAGCATTGCGAATAACCTGTAGGTGGATTGTGGTTGTGATGCACATCCGGCTGCTCCTCAGACGGGAGATATCGGTATTTGGGCTTCACTTGCTCCGGGGGCCTGGATCAGGCATGTGTCGATTGGGTGTATGTGTCCGGAGATCCCGGTAAAGTGTACTTGATAGAACGAATGGAGTCGTGTCACGGCATTCATACCCTTGAATACGCCGGAGATTATCGGGCTGGGTAACCGGAAATATGAACTTGTAGAAATGAAATTATAGCGTATTGATTCTACCTGGGTTTATTTTTTCTTTGCTGAAGAAAGAAGTGCTTCCCGGGAATAAATCGATGTCTTTCGTCCGGCATAACTCGGCTATTTTCTTTTTTGGATTTTTCGGAGTGAGGAAGGAAACCGGTCTTTAGCTGGTTGTGTGTGATGCGTTGTTTATTCTTAGGTATTCCGGACAGGAAGAATACCCATATTTGGTGATTGTCCTCCCAGCTTACTTCCCATAATTTTGCAATCGCAATAAATTAAAAAGCGATGCTGAAAAATATCTTTATTACAATCCTATTAATTTGTTCTGTATCCGGTGTTTGGGGGCAGAAAAGTGTAAAAGTAAAAGTTTCGGGAAATGTTATAACGACCGATGGTGTTCCTGCTGAATTTATCAATATCCAATTGAAAAATACGTTTTACGGAGGTACTTCGGATGGGAAAGGATATTTTGAATTTATGGCTCCGGCAGGACAATATACGATGATAGTCCAATCCATAGCTGCACATCGCCGGGAATTTCCCGTTACGATCGAAGAGGGAAAAGAGAATCATTTCGCGGATATTGAAATCCGGGAGAATATCAATCAGCTCGAACAGGTAGTGGTTACGGGACAGTTTTCTCCTCAATCGATGCGTAATTCTTTATACAAAGTACGGACAGTCAATAGCGAACAGATCCGTCAGAAAGCGCCGACCAGTGTACAGTCTTTGCTGAATACAGAGATCGGAATCCGGTTATCCAACGATATGGCTTTGGGTGAAACGGATTTCGAATTGATGGGGATGAGTGGAAACAATGTCAAAATATTGCTGGATGGTATTCCATTGATCGACCGGGGAGCGACGAAACAAAGTCTGAGCCAGTTAGATGTGAATAGTATCGAACGGGTAGAGATTGTCGAGGGACCGATGTCGGTGGTTTACGGTACCGATGCTTTGGCAGGGGTAATCAATATCATCACTAAAAAGGGGGATGGGTATTCGGAGGAGAATACCTGGAGAGTGGGAGCCCGGGTACAAGAGGAATCTATGGGGAAAGAGTATGATTTTTTTAAAGATAAGGGACTTCATAATGAGAGTATAGATCTGGGATTTAACCACAAAAGCGGACTTTTTGTCAATGGAGGATATACCCGCAATAATCATGGAGGCTGGCAGGGAGATTTGACCGGCCGGGAGAAACGCTGGCATCCGAAAGATCAGGCTTTGATGAATGGGATGTTCGGATTTCAGAACCGGAATATGAATGTATGGTATCGGTTGGATTTCCTCGATGAGAAGATTTTCGGTCCCAATAATGGGAGTGAACTTCAGCCGGAAAAAGTTTCCGATAAAGATTTTCTGACCAAAAGGTATACCCATCAGTTACAGTCGGATTGGAAGCTGGATAACCGTCTGGATGTCCATGCAGCTCTTTCTTATCAGGATTATAAACGGCGTACCCGGACGACGGAGAGTGATTTGTCGACCGGAGAGAAATGGCTTTCTTCTGCCGAAGCGAGTCAGGACATTACCCAATACAAAGCCTGGATAGCCCGGGCTACGGTTGCGTGGAATATTGCACCTGAATTCAGTGTACAGCCGGGAGTAGAATATCAGTGGACGCAAGGTGAAGGCGGACGTATCGACGGTACACCGAAAGTTTCGGACCTGGCTTTTTTTCTCTCGGCCGAATATAAACCCTGGGAATGGCTGAGTTTACGTCCCGGAGTACGAACCTTTATCGTTGCCGATTACGATGCTCCGATAGCTATCCCCTCGGTATTGACCAAATTCAAGTTGACCAAACATATGGATTTACGGTTGTCCTATGCCTATGGATTCCGTTCTCCGACTTTGCAGGAACTCTATTTCTCTTTCCACAATGATAATCATGATATAGACGGGAATCCGGATTTGAAGGCCGAATATTCCCACAATATTACGGGGTCTGTTGCCTACCGGGTATTGCATAGCGAGAAAATACATCTGACAACCACTTTGAGCGGATTTTATAATGATTTCAGGGATAAGATCAGTCTGGCTCAGAATGTCGATATTCCGAATTATAATACCTATTATAATATCGACCGTTACAAAACGGTAGGTGGATCTTTGGAGAATTCGTTGAGCTGGGGAGGACTTCGGGCAAATCTGAATGTGTCGTTGATCGGGCGCTACAACCGGTATGCTACCGGGGATAAAAGTATGCCCCGATTCCGGTATTCTCCCGAAGTGAGTACCAGCATCAGTTATCACATCGAAAAGACCGGTACGGATATCAGCTTGTTCTATAAATACACTGGCGAAAGAAAAGAGTATTATTATCATGAATATACGACAGCCGATAATAAGAAAGAAAGTGAAATCTACCTGAGGGGAATGAAAAGCTATCATACCGGTGACCTTACAGTTACTCAAAAACTGACTTCATTTCTCCATCTGAATGCAGGAGTTAAAAACCTTTTTAATCTGACTTCACTCGAGACAATTGCCGAATCTCCTAACGATACGCCTTCTGTCAGCTATTTAGGCTGCGGACGAAGTTGGTCGGTGGGGTTGAGTTTCTTATTGAACGGAAAATTCAATTAGTATCAGTATAAATCAAATAAAATAAAACATGAAAAAAGTAATTTATCTTTTAGCTTGTGTCGCATTTTTAGGATGTTATTCCTGTAGTGATGACGACGATGGTTTGAAAATGCAGGATATCTCCGTAGAGTTTGCCGTATCGGATGCCGGTATGGATGGTACCGGTATAGACCTGGGGATAAAGCTTAGCCGGGCAACCAAGGAGAGTTTGGATGTTACCGTACAGATGATTTCTACGGAGGTATCCGAGTCGGATATTACCGTTACCCCGGCTCTGACTAACGGTCAGGTGGTGGTGAATATCCCTGCGGGGCAGGCTAGCGGCTCGTTTACAGTAGCTAAAGCCGACGGTAAATCTCCGGAGGGCAACGTGAAGTTTCGGATTCTGTCCCTGTCGCTGAGTGAGGGCTATAAAATCGGTACACTTCAGGAAATGAACTTGTCCTTTAGTCCGATTGTTTCTACCGGAGGAAAATTGACATTGGAAGGAAATGACGGGGCCGAAAAATATGCCAATATGGTATATGTCGATCTGAGCAATAACAGTCAGATACAAATTAAAAGAAAAAGCTGGAATCTGGGATTTTATTGCGGGGATGAATTCAGGGTTATTTTAAATTCGTCTTATGCTACGGTAGCTGTGGCATCGGAGAAAACTGACTTTGCAGCTG
The DNA here is from genome assembly GCF_000190535.1 of Odoribacter splanchnicus DSM 20712. GTDB lineage: Bacteria > Bacteroidota > Bacteroidia > Bacteroidales > Marinifilaceae > Odoribacter > Odoribacter splanchnicus. Next base: position 1,686,349 of record NC_015160.1, on the reverse strand, counting down.
TGACACTCGAAGATGCTCAAAAAGCTCCTAATATTGCGGCCGGAGCGATGTCTGAAGATTTTTCCGCCGACTGGATAGATGATGTGGAAGGCGATTTGACTAAAACAGCTTTCGGGATGATTGCAGAAAATGCAGCTGAAAATAAAGTCTTTTTTGTCGCTTCTGCCGATAACAAGACCAATACCGACGGGACAGAAAATAGAAGTCTTTGGTATAAAGTGAAAGTAACCCGTAATGGCGAAGGATACCGGGTAGAATATGGAAAAGTAGGGGATACGACACCGAAGACCGTGGAAATAGCGAAAAATCCGATCTATAATTTTGTCGGGCTTTCACTCGAATCCGGTGAGAAAGTGGATGCACAGGCCGAAGGGAAAAAATGGGATATCATGTGGGCCTATGCTGCTGCCGTTTCACAAATGGCTTTCGGTCCTGTGACTGCTTTTTCACAGGATGTGGTTACTTCTAATAGTGTAGGAGGAGTAGAGACTGCCGTGGTCATGGTGGATGAACAGACTACCTACGATAATTTTAAGGTAACGGATATAACCTCGAAGGCCGATTTTGAAAAGAAAGCCAATGTGATCGGTACTACCTGGCGTACACCTGCTATGCCGGGAGTGACGAATGCCGGCGTGAAAACAGATCGTTTTTATGTATTGAAAGATAGTTATGGAAACTATTATAAACTCCGTTTTACGAAGTTCGGGACCGGTACCGATGGCACCGAACGCGGACGGCCTGAAATAGAATATGCATTGTTGAAATAATGTAGGACATGAGCGATCAGATTTGGCTGGCAGATCCGGACTTCCCGGGACTGCCGGCCAAATGGTGTGAAAAAGCGAAATTGAAAGTTTAAATTTTAAAAGATGACAAAAAACAAAAAGTGGATAGGAACGGTTATACTTCTTCTGGTGTTGTTGTGTGGCTGGATGGCTTGGAGTAAATGGGCTTCTACTACCCGGATCGGACTGGTCAATTTTCAAAATTTTCAAACGACCAGCTTAATAAAATCGAATGAAGATCAGTTTATAAAGTATGAAGAAGTCCCTCTGGAGGAATTGGGACGCCTGGACCGGTATGACTTTGTATTGGGTTTCGGTATGGGATTACGGATGACAGCCGGACAACGGGAACAACTTCAAAAGGCTGCCGATAAAGGAACTCCTGTTTATATTTATGCAGCTACGAATCCGGAAAATAATATTTGTAACCTGGATAGTATCACCAAGGCTGATATAACCTCTTATATCGGGAATGGAAATAAAAAGAATTACCGGAATATGGCCCGGTATATACGCCGGCAGATCGACCGGAAGCTTTTCTTCGTCACTCCGGCCGACACTGCGGTGGAGAGTGCTTCGGATGTACTTTTCCACTTAGATGAAAATCTTTCTTTCTCTACAGTGACGGATTATGAGAATTATATAAAAGGACATGGTTTCTATCGGGAAGGGCAACCCAAAGTGGCTATTGTCGGTGGCTTGAACGATCCTTTCAGTGGCAACCGGGATAATATCGACAGTCTGATCGTTTCATTTCAGCGTGCCGGCCTGAATGTGTATCCGATTTCCTCTTATATGAAACGGTTGGCTTTCCTGAAAGAAATCCAGCCGGATGCGGTGATTCATTTTGCCCATGGGCGTATGGTGATGGGGCAGGCCGATGCAGCTGTAGAATGGCTGAAAGAACGGAATATCCCTCTTTTTTCACCTCTGTCGATCCTGCAAACCCGGGAGGAATGGGAAAAAGATCCGATGGGGATGTTCGGCGGATTTATGTCGCAAAGTGTCGTTGTGCCGGAGTTGGATGGAGCGATCTATCCCTATGTGGTGAATGACCAGGAATTGGATAAAGACGGGGTGTATCTGTTCAAAGCGATCCCCGAACGCTTAAAGAATTTTACCGGGATTGTCAGTCACTTTATCCGCTTGAAACAAAAAGCGAATGCCGATAAAAGGGTGGCGATCTATTATTTCAAAGGGGCAGGACAATCTTCGCTGACAGCACAGGGTCTGGAGACGGTACCTTCGCTTTATAATCTGATCAAAAGACTGAAAGCTGAAGGGTATAAAGTAGAAAACCTTCCGGCTACCGAGAATGAATTCGAAAAGTTGCTGATGACACAAGGGGCTGTACTGAGTACTTATGCAGAAGGTGCTTTCGACGATTTTATGAAGAACGGTCATCCCGCTCTGGTGGAAAAGTCGGAATATGAATCATGGGTGAAACAAGCTCTTCCGCAAGGGCTCTATGCAGATGTGGTGAAGATATACGGAGAAGCTCCGGGAAACTATATGAGTACGGTAGAAAATGGAAAGTCCTATCTGGCGGTGGCTCGGATAGATCTGGGCAATGTGGTCTTATTGCCTCAGCCGATGGCGGCTGTCGGGGATGATGCTTTTGCTATTGTTCACGGCGCTAAAACCGCACCGCCGCATACCTATATCGGAGCTTATCTGTGGGCCCGATATGCTTTCGGTGCCGATGCGATGATCCATTTCGGGACACACGGTAGTCTGGAATTTACTCCTCAGAAACAGGTGGCACTCAGTAGTTACGACTGGCCGGACCGGCTGGTAGGCACTGTCCCTCATTTTTATTATTATACGATCGGAAATGTGGGAGAGAGTATGATGGCTAAAAGGCGTTCTTATGCAACGACTATTTCTTACCTGACTCCGCCTTTTATGGAAAGTAAGACCCGGGGACAGTATAAGAAACTGGAAAATGAGATTCAGACTTATTACAAAACAGATGAATCCGGGCAATTACAGGCCTCTTTGGCTGTAAAGAAAATTGCGGTGGAAATGGGATTACACCGGGAACTGCGTTTGGATAGCCTGTTGGACCGTCCCTATTCGACCGAGGAGATCGAGCGTATCGAGAATTTTGCCGAGGAGATTGCCAATGAAAAAATGACCGGACAGCTTTATACGACCGGTATTCCTTATTCCCCGGAAAAAATTCGTTCATCGGTTTTGGCGATGAGCACAGATCCGATAGCTTATAGCTTGGCAGCTTTGGATAAACAAAATGGAAAAGTGTCTGATAAACAATTGAATAGTAAGGTGTTTTTTACTCAGCGATATCTGGATCCGGCCAAACGGTTGGTCAGTCAGGTACTGGACGGTAAAAAAGCCGATGAGGCACTGGTTTGTCAGATCGCGGGGATCACTCCTGAAAAATTGAAAGAAGCACATACGATTCTTACTCCTCCGAAAAGGGGGATGATGGGGAAAGGTAAGGCGAAACCGGTAGTGCAGTATACCAATGAACAGAAAGCGGAAGCCCGGGCGATCACCGAAGTGGAACGTACGATTACGAATATTGTGAATTATAAGCTGGCTTTGGAAAATAGTCCGGAGCAGGAAATGCAGTCGGTATTGAATGCTTTGTCGGGTGGATATATCGCTCCCACTTCGGGAGGAGATGCAGTCGCTAATCCGCAGGCAGTACCTACCGGTCGTAATTTATATGCTGTCAATGCCGAGGCCACTCCATCGGAACAGGCTTGGACGAAAGGAAAAGAATTGGTCGAAAATACGCTTGCTCAATACCGGAAGACTCACGGTGATTATCCTCGTAAAGTGAGTTATACTTTCTGGAGCAGTGAATTTATCGAAAGTGAAGGAGCGACTATAGCACAAGTGCTTTATATGTTGGGTGTAGAGCCGGTGCGTGATGCTTATGGACGGGTGTCGGACCTGCGTTTGATTCCTTCGGAAACTTTGGGACGTCCCCGTATCGACGTGGTGGTTCAGACCTCCGGCCAGTTCCGGGATTTAGCGGCTTCACGGCTTGCGTTGATCTCGAGAGCTGTGGAAATGGCGGCCGCTTCTGCAAATGATAAATACGACAATCGGGTGGCGGAAAGCACGGTAGAGACGGAACGGTTACTGGTGGAACAGGGAGTTTCGCCTAAAGAAGCCCGCGAAATGTCTGCAAAACGAGTGTTCGGTGGTGTGAACGGCATGTACGGAACCGGAATTCAGGGAATGATCACCAGTGGGGATAAATGGGAAGATGAAAAAGAAATAGCCGATACCTACATCAATAATATGGGGGCTGTCTACGGAAGTGAGAAAGAATGGGGAGAAATGAAAAGCGGATTGTTGCGGGCCGTATTACACCATACGGATGTTGTCGTTCAACCCCGGCAAAGCAATACCTGGGGAGCATTGAGCCTGGATCATGTATATGAGTTTATGGGAGGCATGAACTTGGCTGTACGTAATGTCACCGGTAAAGATCCCGAGGCTTATTTTGCCGATTACCGGAATCGCAACCGGGTGAGAATGCAGGATTTGAAGGAGGCTATCGGAGTGGAATCGCGTTCGACGATTTTCAATCCGGAATATATCAAAGAAGTGATGAAAGGAGGGGCGTCGAGTGCTTCACAGATTACAGAAGTGGTAACGAACACTTACGGGTGGAATGTCACCAAGCCTGAAGTAATCGACGACGCTATGTGGAATCAGATTTATGATGTTTATGTGACGGATTCTTACAAGTTGGGAACCGAAGATTTTTTCAAACAACAAAATCCGGCCGCTTTGCAGGAGATCACAGCAGTGATGCTCGAGACTGCCCGGAAGGGGATGTGGGAGGCTTCGGAACAACAGATCAGTACCCTGGCAAATTTGCATACCGATCTGGTGAAAGAGTTCGGATCGGCCGGGAGCGGATTTGCCGGAGGGAATGCCAAACTGCAGGATTATATCGCCAGCCGGGTACAGCCGGAACGTGCCACTGTTTACAAAGAGCAGATTCAATCCATGAAAACGGCTCAGGTGGCTACCGATAAAAAAGGAATGGTCCTGAAAAAAGATGAGGTAGCTCAGGCTGAACGGGGAGAGAAAAATGCCTTGAACGGCGTATGGATCGCTGGTGGGGTATTCGCTCTGTTTGTGATACTGTTGCTGGTTTTGAAGAAAAAAAGAAAAGGGAATTAAATATCGATATGGAATTAGTTATCAGTATACTTATCTTATTTATCCTGGTCAATTGCCTGTTGAAGCTTAGTTTTTGGAAAGGCTGGCAGGCAGCTTTGTTCGGATTGATCTGTGGTATTTTCATTACCGCTACTTATCCGGTTGCTATCCTGCAATCCAAAACCCAGCTGGCCGACTACCTTCAGAATACAGTGGCTTTGCAAAATATGGCAGTGATCATTACGCTCGAGGCTGTCGTTTGTTTTGCGTATTGTGTGGCTGTATTGCGGGGATGGTTCGGCCAACAGGAAAAGTGGTGGGTGAAGTCTTTGAAATGGTATCCGACCTTGCTTATTTTTCCCGTCCTGTTTTATTTACAGACCGAGCTGATCTTTAGTTTTCCGGGGATATCCTTTTCGATCCTGTCCTATGTTTTTGCTATAGGAGTGGTGGTGATGCTTCCTCTGCTGTGTTACTTTTTCAGGTATCTTTTACCTGAAAAAGAATTGCGGCTGGAAGTACATTTTCTCGTTAGTCTTTTTGTTTGTATCATCGGCTTGCTGACTACAGTGAATGGAAATGTTACCTATCAGGCAGTTAAAGAACCGACAAATTGGAAGGCATTGGCTTTTGCTTTTGGCTTGTTTCTGATCTTTTTCTTGCTGGGTATGGGTTGGAATAAATTGAAATGGGTCCTTTTACAGAAACGAAGTACCCACCAAACGACTTCTCGTAAATAATCGATAATATTTAAATTAAACTATAATCTATGGAAACTATTTCACAAGTGCTTTTTTGGGTGGCCAACAGCCTGCTTATACCGGATATTATTCTTTTATTATTACTGTTTATCCGGTCGTTGTTGCTAATCGGAGGAGTTTATAATCAATACATGACCAAACGGAAAAATGACAAACAGATGAACAGACTGATCAAAGAACTGACGCCCGATACGATCGGTGAACTGAAAGGTGCTTTACCCGGTAGGGATAACTCTTTGTATATCCGCTATCTCCGTGATTTATTGACCACACCTCCCAGTCCGGATTATTCGGATTATCTGATCACGAATTTTGAGAACGATGCAGAGAAGGATGTTATTCTTTCGAAGTTACTGGCTAAGATGGGACCGGTATTGGGATTGATCGGCACCTTGATTGCTATGAGCCCTGCCTTGGTAGGACTTTCTACCGGAGATATCGCCGGTATGGCTTATAATATGCAGGTGGTTTTTGCAACTACGGTTGTCGGTTTGGTAGTTAGTGCCGTCGGTTTGGTGTCGTTGCAATTTAAACAACGCTGGTATGCAAAAGATGTGAATAATCTGGATTATGTGGCCCGGAAGTTAAACGAGAAAAATACAGAAGCATGAGAACAGCGAGGCGAAAGAGCAAATTTGCCGTTCAGGAAGATGCCGATCCGCTGAGTGTGGTGGTCAACCTGTTCGATGTGGCTATGGTTTTTGCGGTAGCCCTGATGGTGGCAATGGTGATGCACATGAATATGACCGAAGTTTTTACTCAGGAAGATTTTACTATCGTGAAAAATCCTGGGAAAGACAATATGGAGATTATCATGAAAGAGGGAAATAAAATCAATAAATATACGCCTTCGAACGAACAAAGCTCCGGCTCGAAAGGAAAAAGGGTTGGTATAGCTTATGAACTTGAAAACGGAGAAATTATCTATGTGCCTGAATAATAGAAAGATGATGAAAATAGGAATGATAATAATACTTTGGTTCTGTCTGACTGGCGGCTTGGTCGTTGCTCAGGAGAAAAGAGCCTATACTTTATTCGATGCCGACGGGCAGGAAACCGACTATGCCCATATGATGAGTGTTTTGGGTGAACAACAGGTTGTATTTATCGGAGAGATACACAATTGTCCGATAGCACATTGGATGGAATATGAGATTGTCCGGGATCTATATGCTCTTCATAAAGATCGGTTGATGATCGGGGCTGAAATGTTCGAACGGGACGATCAACTGGTGTTGGATGAATATTTGAGTGGATTGATTACAGCCGAGCGTTTCACTAAGGAAGCAAAACTATGGCCGAATTATCCGACCGACTATAAAAAGATCGTAGAGTTTGCTAAAACCAACCGGATTCCTTTCGTTGCTACGAATGTACCCCGCAGGTATGCCGCTATGGTATCCCGCGGAGGATTCGGGGCTTTGGAACAATTGTCGGAAGAAGCGAAAAATTATATCGCACCGCTGCCTTTAAATTATGTCCGGAATGAAGGGGTTGAAACATATTTCCGTTCGATGGAAATGCCGGGAGCTAAAAAAGAGGATACGGAGAAGCTGGCCAAAGCTCAGGCTTTGAAGGATGCAACGATGGGATGGTCGATTGCTCAGAACATCGGATCGTACTTCGTCCACTTGAACGGCAGCTTTCATTCTGCTAACCAAGCCGGAATCATCACTTATCTCAACCGGTATCGCCCCGGTTTGAAAATAGCCACCGTTGAAGTGGTGCGTCAGGAAAAGACGGATAAACTGGATAAGGATGTCATGCGAAAAGCCGATTTTTATATTTGTGTCCCTACGGATATGACAACGACCTATTGAAAAGAAGTTGCGAATCTCAAGTTATAGGTAGGTTTATTTTTTCTTTCTATTCCGATTCCGGGTTTTGTGCCGTCAGACCGGTTCGCCTGGAACGGTCCGGTAAGGCTTTCCTTCACTGACCGGCGGAACTCCTCGCAAGCTCGTCAGACACCACCGGTCGGGCGTTCGGAAAACCTAACCGGACCCTCGTTCCTGCTCCAATGGTCTTCCGCCACAAAACCCTGCATCTTCCGTCAGCACTACAGGGCAAAGAAGGAAAGTTTTATTGAATGAAAGGGCAGGCCACCCTGACCGGAGTACGGATACCTGGGTTACCTGACCGGATTATTTCTATAAAATACCGATGGCTGAATTAATCCCTCATGTAAGGGTTCAGAAAAACAGCTGTTTGATAGAAATTTATACTTTTCAGGTCACAGTTCGTTTCCTATGTAGTGATAACGTAAGTCGGAGGTGTTCGTGTTCGGGGACCATTGGAGCTCTGGCGAGTGTCGTCTTGCTTTTTCTGAACGCCCGACCGGTGGTGTCTGACGAGCCTGCGAGGAGTTCCGCCGGTCAGTGATAGAAAAAGGTAGACGACCGACAGAAGCGACCGGGGCCCCGAACACGAATACCGAAGACGAACAAGTAACAAAATAAACCTACATTTAGAATAGTTTTAACGGAAAAATTAACCCTGACCGCTGTAACTATGATATTAATTGACGACATTGGTTGGATTACCTGCCAGGAAATGACGGATGTTTTCGAGGGCTTCACGACCCATGGCGATGCGGGCATCGATGGTGCCGGTTCCGATGTGGGGGGTGAGTACGACGTTCTCCAAAGCGTAGAGGGTTTCTGTGATGTGAGGTTCGTCTTCGAAGACATCCAGGGCTGCACCTGCTATTTGACGTTTTTTCAATACTTCGGCCAGTGCTTGCTCATCGACAACAGCTCCCCGGGCTGTATTGACGAGAATGGCTGTCGGTTTCATCAAACTCAGTTCACGCTGTCCGATCAGGTGCCGGGTAGCGGGAGTCAAGGGGGTATGAAGAGTGACGAAGTCGGATTCCCGGAGCAGGGTATCCAGTTCGACCCGTCGGTAACCGGGAACTTCGGTGTGGTGATTATAGTAAATGATATTCATTCCGAAAGCTTCTGCTTTACGGGCGACATTTTTACCGATATTGCCCAGGCCTATAATGCCCAAGGTCTTTCCTTCCAATCCGAACCCCAGGTTGCGCATAGTGCCCCACATACTTTCTTTTTCTATGCGGATACGTTGATTGCATTCGGTAATCCGGCGGGCTGCACTCAGCATCAGGGCCAGTGCCAGCTCGGCCGTAGGACTATTGACCGCTTTCGGGGTATTGGTCACAGCTATACCCTTTTCACGGGCATAGGTGATATCGATATTATTATAACCCACTCCATAATTGCTGATTAGCTTCAGCTTTTTTCCGGCATCGATGATTTCCCTGTCGATCGGAGCATGAAATATGGCCAGCATAATATCGTAATCGGGTAGTATGCGCAGCAATTCCGTTTTACTGAATTCTTCCTTTTCCGGAAAGGTGATTTCCCAATCTGCAGGCAGATTCTGGAAGGGTTCCCGGGGAATATTGTAGGTGACAAGGAGTTTCATAACATCGTTATTATAGGGATTATACGGATTTACTCGAGAGTGGTTCGGGCAAAGGGAGCTGCGTCCAGGCCGATAAATTGTCCTGCCAGGTATTTGTAATAACCGGTAACGGCTACCATCCCGGCATTATCGAGGGAAAATCCCAGACGCGGAATAAAAACTTCCCAGCCTGAGCAGGCTGCTTCGTCATGTACTGCTTTTTGTAAAGCCGAATTGGCCGAAACACCTCCGCCGATGGCTATTTGTTTTATTCCCGTTTGTTTGGCTGCTTTTTTCAATTTAGACATCAGAATATCGATAACAGTCTTTTGAAGAGAAGCACATAAGTCGTTCAGGTTATCCTGAATGAAATCGGGATTGTTTTTCAGTTCATCCCGCAGAAAATAGAGGAATGAAGTTTTCAGTCCGCTGAAACTGTAATCGAGCCCCGGTATTTGCGGTTTGTTGAAAGTGAAGCGTTCCGGATTACCTTCTTTCGCGAGTCGGTCGATAATCGGACCGCCGGGATAGGGTAATCCCATCACTTTGGCACATTTGTCGAAGGCTTCCCCCGCAGCATCGTCGATCGTTTGTCCGATCATTTCCATTTTCAGGTAATCGTGTACAACGATCAACTGCGAATTTCCGCCCGACACCAGCAGGGTCAGGAAAGGGAAAGAAGGCTGCCGGCTTTCCACTCCCGGTTCTTTGATAAAATTAGCCAGGATGTGCGCCTGCAGGTGGTTTACTTCTATCATAGGTAAATGATTGGCCAGGGCAAAACCTTTAGCAAAAGAAGTACCTACCAGGAGCGAGCCCAATAACCCCGGTCCGCGGGTAAAAGCTACAGCATCGATGTCTTTCACTTCGATACCGGCCCTTTTGATGGCTTCTGATACCACGGGAATTATATTTTGCTGGTGTGCCCGTGAGGCCAGTTCAGGGACAACTCCGCCATAAGCTTCATGCACTTTCTGGCTGGCAATGACATTACTTAGCACAAGGCCATCTTTCAATATTGCAGCAGAGGTATCGTCACAAGAAGACTCGATTCCTAAAATTACAGTCATATTTATTCTTTAAACTTTATTCTCTAATCTTTGAACTCCAATCGTTTTCAAATCTGATGCAATATTAATATTTTTGTGAGCAAACTAAAAATAACTGCGGGTATAAAAAAGGTTCTTCGGATATTATTGTTTTGTGCAACGGGAGTGGTGTTACTGGCAGGGATGCTTTATCTCCTGTTACAGACTTCGTATGTACAAACTGCGTTGGTTCAATATATTACTCAGCAGGTTAAAGCGTCTACCGGTGTTACTATTCAGATCGGCCATGTCGATTTCCGTCCGGTAAAATCTTTGGTACTGAAAGAAGTTTTATTAAAAGACTTTAAAAACGATACTTTATTATATTGCCAGGATTTGCGGGTAAAGGCAGATTCTTTCAATATCGTAAACAAGAGTTTCACGATCGGTGAAATTGTTTTGAATCAGGCTGATTTTAATTTATGGATATCGCGTGGGGAAGGATCGCCGACAAATATAGAGATGTTTCTGGATTCTTTACAGCGGGTCGCTCCTGCCGATACAGAGGGGGAGGGCGGTGAAAAACAGAGCGGTTGGTTGATGGGATTGAAGAAGGTCAGTCTGCGGGATTCCCGTTTCACTTATCGTGAAGAAGAATATGAACCGGTGGATTATGGCGTTAACTGGACGGATGTGGAATGCCGGGATTTGAATGTCGATATTACGGATTTTGACTTTGGGGATGAATATTCACAGATCGTCGTTTCCGGTTTGAGTTTTATCGAGAAGTCGGGATTGAGGATGAAGGAATTGGATGGACGGGTTCGGATCCGGGAGAGTAATTTGACGATTACGGATGCACGGATAGAACTTGAACGGAGTAGTCTCGACTTGATGAAACTGGAATTCAGCTGGACACCCGATCAGCACGACTGGCGTTATTTTACGACCCGGATGCAACAATATTATGAATTAGGGCCCTCGTCGGTGAGTTTTATCGATCTGGCATATTTTAACGGAGTGCTGAGAGGGATCGATAATACGGTGAAATGCAGCGGTATTGTCAATAACACCATCAATAAGCTGGAAGGTCATGACCTTTATTTTGAGTTAGGGGATAAAACCGTTTTTCAGGGAAGTTTTAAATCGGAAGGGTTGCCGGATGTATGGAATACACGGTTTCATATCGATTTGTATAAGGCGCATTTGAATCCCGATGATCTGGAAACCGTCTATTTGCCCTGGTTCGATAGGTATATTCCGGTTCCGGAACCTCTGCATCATTTTTCTTTTGTCGATTTCGAGTCGATTTGTTTCGAAGGTACATTATCGGATTTTATGGTGAAGGCGAAGAGTATTACTCCGGCTTTGGCAGGAAATCTGACGTTTCGTTATGCTCCTTGTCCGGACAAAAAGCCCGATTGTGATGCCATGGGTGGGGATTTTCATTTTTATCAGGTCGACTGTGGAAAGTTGTCCGGGCTGTCGATGCTGGGATACGGTAGTTTGTCCGGTAGTTATGCAGGAGTCTGGGATACCCGGGGACCTTCGTTTCATATAGATTCGAAAGTGGAGCGTCTGAATATCCATCAAGGGAATGTCAAAGATATGAAAGTGGCCATGACTTATGAGACGGGAAAGCTGGATGTGATGGCCACCGTGGAGAACGAGCAGATGCAGGGAGGGGTATTGCTGGCTTATGATTTGAGTGATTCCCTGAATTTTTTGAGTACCCGGGGACAGTTACGGATCGATGAATTGGCGGCATTCGGTTTGGATATAAAAGGGGGACTGGAGGCGCTCGAAACTTCGTTCGAGATCATTCATGCCGGGCAGGAAAATAAGAGTTTTACCAATTTATCCCTGACGGATTTCAAATATACCTGTGATACAGCTACATTCACGATAGATAAAATTAGTATGGAGGATAACCAGAAGGGAGATCATAATACTACTACTTTAAAATCGGATGTCGTGGATCTTTTTATTTCGGGAAATTTTCGGGAATTGCGCCCTGCTCCGTTTGTTTTTCGATTGATGCAAAATTATTTACCGGCTTATTCGGTACATCAGCCTAAAAAGACCCGGAAGTATCCGAAACGGAAAGAACCTGAAAAGTTCGATTTTCAATATACCGTGCAGGTAAAAGATGCCGGCCGGATTTTGCAGGTTCTCTATCCTGATTTGTATATAGCTTCGGGTACATTGATTACTTCCGATTACCGGAATGAAACCGGACAATTGCGTCTTCGCCTGACGACCGATTCGATCGGTTATGAGGACATCAGCCTGCTTCATTCCAAAATCGATCTGGTGGGGGATATGCAACGGCTGGATATGAAATATACTACCGACCGGCTCATTTATGGCAATGGATACCAGCTTTATAATGTCAGGAATGAGTTAACGCTTGCGGATAACCATCTGGACAATAGATTGAGCTGGTGTAATTGGGGAGATAAGACTTATAGCGGGGAATTGTCTGCCTGTGTCGTTTTCTCTCCCGATGAAAAGTATGGTTATAACACGGAAATCCGGATTCATCCGGGAGTCATTGTGATGAACGATAGCGTTTGGCGGGTCAAGGAATCTTCGGTTTTTATCGCCGGTAAAGAGATTGATGTAAGTGACTTTTTTATGCAGCGGGGAAAAGAGAGTTTGTCGGTTAACGGTAAACTCTCCGAATCTACTGAAGAAAAGCTATTCGTGAAACTCGAGAATTTCAATCTGGAGAATGTAAGCCGGATCGCTTTGAAACACCGGCCATTTTTGTTCGGAATCGCTACCGGTTCGCTGACTCTTCAGGATTATTATAAAAATTTTATGTTGATTACCGATTTTAATGTCGATAACTGGGGAATCAACCGGGATACTTTAGGATCGTTGAGCCTGCGTTCGTATTGGGATGCGGATAACAGAAACGTCATTGTCGGAGCTGAAAACAGAGTAGACGATGCTGTGCCCTTAGTGGTACAGGGGTATTATACGCCCGAGAAGGATACGATTGATGTCGGCATACATTTGGAAAAAGTGGGATTGGAGCGGTTAGGAATCTATGCTTCTGATTTTGTCACGGAGACTGCCGGGAATTTGTCCGGGAATGTGCGGATTTCAGGAAATACCTATAAGCCGGATATTTCCGGTTTTGTCTATTTCGATTCGGTAGGGATGAAAGTCAATGTTTTGAATACTAAATTTTTTGTTCACGATAGCGTTCATATCGTAAATAATCATCTGTTGTTTCGTAATTTTTATATGAAAGATATTCATGGGCAGCAAGCGGTGTTGAATGGAGAATATCAGTTTTGGGAAAATCGTTACCGCCTCGATGCCCGGTTTGAAAAGTTTATGGTGCTGAATACCGGTTTTGCAGATAACGAATCGTTTTATGGTCAGGTATATCTGAGTGGGTTGGCCGATTTGGATAACCATAATGGGGTGGATAATGTCACGGTCAATGCCCGGACGGAGAATGATTCCCGTTTGTATCTTCCCTTGTCGGCAGGCATGACGGAGCAGTCCAATAATTTTTTGCATTTTGTCCATACCGGACAGCCGGAGAATCAGAAGATACAACCTAAATCGGCAGTATCGGATATTAATTTGAATGCGAACCTGGAGGTCAACGATAAGCTGAATGTACAGGTGATTTTTGACCCGACGGTCGGAGATATTCTGAAAACTACGGGAAACGGAGATATTAAGATCACTTTCGATAAAGACGGAAATCTGAATATGTTCGGGGAATATCAGATTGCAAAAGGGGATTATCTCTTTACTTTGAGCAACCTGGTGAATAAAAAATTTGTACTTACTCCCGGGGGAACGATTTCCTGGAGCGGTTCGCCTTATGAGGCAATGTTGAATATCAATGCGGTATATAATTTGAAAACGACGATTACCGAATTGTTACCGGCAGAAAAACTCTCTTCCGATGAGTCGAATCCCGATGAAAAGATCGCTACGGAATCGGGAAGAAAGGTTCCGGTGGAATGTATCCTGAATCTGAGTGATAACCTGACCAATCCGGTAGTAAAATTCGATATAAACTTCCCGACACTGGAAACCCAGAGTAAAAGTTATATCCAGAGTCTTTTTTCCAGCCAGGACGAGATTAATAAACAAATGTTTTCTCTGTTGGTATTGAACCGATTCTACCGGACAGACAATACGGGGGATTATGGTTTACAAGCCCAGACGGCAGGGGTGACGACTTTGACGGAGATGTTTTCCAATCAGTTATCCCGTTGGTTTTCACAGTTTAGCAGCAATGTAGATATCGGGTTTGCTTACCGTCGGGGAGACCGGGAAAAAGAAATGACATCGGATGAGTTCGAACTGGCTGTCTCAACTCAGCTTCTCGATGACCGGATTACGATTTCTGCTAACGGAAATATGGATGTCGGAGGTAATCGGAACGCTGCCGGGGACGAGAATCGCAAAAATAATATTGCCGGAGACTTCGATATCGAAGTGAAGTTAAATAAACAAGGATCGTTGAAAATGAAGGCTTACTCCCATACGAACGAGAAGCTGCTATATAATAATACGGAAACCATTCAGGGAGTAGGGGTGTCTTATCAGGAATCATTCGATACTTTGCGGGAACTGTTGCGGAAATATTTCGGCTTTTTACGAAAGAGAAAGTAAGCGGGATAGGTGTTCTGTCTGTTTTCACCGTTATGATAAATTCCGGTTTGAAAATGATTTTATAAAAAAAACGGGAAATTGTTTTTAATATGCTGTTTTTTTTACAAATTGCATGCTGCAAACGATTACGAACTTAAACTTTATATATTATGACAGCACAAGAATTTATAGACAGAGAAGCTCGTTACGGGGCTCACAACTATCACCCGCTACCTGTGGTACTCGAACGGGGAGAAGGTATTTATGTCTGGGATACAGATGGAAAAAAGTATTTCGATTTTCTTTCTGCTTATTCGGCTGTGAACCAGGGACATTGTCATCCGAAGATTGTGAAGGCAATGACCGATCAGGCTCAGAAACTGGCATTGACTTCGCGGGCTTTTTATAATGATGTGCTGGGAGAATGGGAAGAATTTGTGACCCGATTCTTTGGTTATGACAAGGTGTTACCGATGAATACAGGAGCAGAGGCCGATGAAACAGCGTTGAAACTCTGTCGGAAATGGGCTTATATGAAAAAGGGGGTACCCGATGGAAAGGCCAAGATTATCGTTTGTGACGGGAATTTTCATGGACGTACCATTACGATCGTTTCGCTCTCTAACGATCCCGAATCGTATGCCGGATACGGACCTTTCACTCCCGGATTCATCAAGATTCCTTATAATGATATTCCGGCTTTGGAGAAAGCACTTCAGGATCCTGATGTGGCCGGTTTTCTGTTGGAACCGATTCAGGGGGAAGCCGGTGTTTTTGTGCCGGATGAAGGATATCTGAAAAAAGCCTATGAACTGTGTAAATCCAAAAATGTCTTGTTTATTGCCGATGAGGTACAAACGGGAATTGCACGTACCGGTAGATTACTGGCTTGTGACCATGAAGGAGTACATCCGGATATTCTGGTGCTAGGTAAAGCGATGTCGGGGGGAATGATGCCGGTTTCCTGTGTACTGGCCAACGACGATATTATGCTTTGTATCAAACCCGGTGAACATGGATCGACCTATGGGGGGAATCCGATTGCAGCCAGAGTGTCCATTGCTGCTTTGGAAGTGGTACGGGACGAAAAACTAGCCGAGAATGCGGAGAAATTGGGACAAGTGTTCCGGGATCGGATCAGTAAAATCCATTCGGATATGATCGAACTGGTACGTGGTAAAGGATTGTTGAATGCCGTTGTGATTAAGCCTAAGAACGGTAAAACCGCTTGGGATGTATGTTTGAAATTGAGAGATAAAGGCTTATTGGCTAAACCGACCCACCAGCATATTATCCGTTTTGCCCCACCTTTGGTGATCAACAAGATGGAACTCATGGAAGCCATCGGTATTATAGAAAATACGATAGCTGAATTCGAATAGCTTGACAACAGCCGGAGCATAGGTGCCGGCTGCTAAAATAAAAGACGCGAAGGGCGAGAGAATGCCTTTCGTCTTTTTGTATCTTTGTCGCAGGCCGATCGGTTCATACGACGGTCTGGAAAACGAATGGGTATGAAACACAATTGGAAACCGGGAACGATGATTTATCCTTTACCGGCAGTGCTGGTGAGTTGCGGTGCGACTCCCGAAGAATATAATTTGTTTACAGTGGCCTGGACTGGAACGGTTTGTACCAATCCGCCCATGTGTTATATTTCGGTAAGGCCGAAGCGGTATTCTTATCCGATCATTCGGCGACAGGGCGAATTCGTTATCAACCTGACAACCGAAGACCTGGCTTTTGCTACGGATTGGTGTGGAGTTCGTTCAGGGCGCGATTACCGGAAATTCGAAGAGATGAAACTCACGCCCGGAAAGGCCGGAGTGGTTCGGGCGCCGATTGTTGAAGAAGCCCCTGTATGCATCGAATGCCGGGTGAAAGAGATCGTCCCTCTGGGATCACATGATCTGTTTCTGGCCGAAGTGGTGAATGTACAGGCCGATGACCGGTATCTGAACCCCGAAACGGGAAAATTTGAACTCGACCGTGCAAATCCTTTGGTGTATACTCATGGGGAATATTTCGGTCTGGGCAAGAAGATCGGGAAATTCGGATGGTCCGTGGAGAAAAAGAAGAAGAAAAATAAGAAATAAGAGAAGGAATTTTAATGAAAAGATAAGATGAAAAAAATGTTTCAAACGATGTGGCTATTGGGTGTACTGGTCCTGATCGCTGCGTGCGGGGATCATTCCCGCTTTAAGTATGAGTCGGTGCCCGGAGATCCGTTGAATGCCCGGATTTATACTTTAGACAATGGCTTAAAGGTGTATATGACGGTCAATAAAGATCAACCCCGGATTCAGACCTATGTCGCCGTCCGCGCCGGTGGAAAGAACGATCCGGCAGAGACGACCGGGTTGGCCCACTATTTTGAGCACCTGATGTTCAAAGGAACGGATAGTTTCGGAACACAGAATTACGAACAGGAGAAACCGATGCTGGACCGGATAGAAGCTTTGTTCGAGGTATATCGGAAAACGACGGACGAGGCTCAGCGGACTGCTCTCTATCGTCAGATCGACAGTGTGTCTTATGAGGCCTCTAAGATCGCTATTCCCAATGAATACGATAAATTGATGGCGGCGATCGGAGCTACCGGGACAAATGCCTATACTTCTTACGACCAGACTGTTTTTGAGGAAGATATTCCTTCGAATCAGGTAGAGAACTGGGCTAAAATACAGGCCGATCGGTTTCAGCATCCTGTTATCCGGGGATTTCATACCGAACTGGAAGCTGTTTATGAAGAAAAAAATATGTCCCTGACCAAAGATAACCGTAAAGTGATCGATCAGGTGATGGCCGGTCTCTTCCCCCACCATCCTTATGGAACTCAAACCATTTTGGGAACACAGGAAAATCTGAAAAATCCGTCTATTACGAATATTAAGAATTTCTATACTCAATGGTATGTACCTAATAATATTGCGGTTTGTCTTTCCGGAGATTTTGATCCCGATGTAATGATCGAAACGATAAACCGTTATTTCGGTGGAATGAAACCGAGTCAGAACTTGCCTGAACTGAACTTTCAACCGGAGCAGCCGATTACCTCTCCTATAGTGAAAGAAGTGGTGGGACCGGAAGCTGAAAATGTGACTTTGGCGTGGAGATTTCCGGGAGCAAACAGTGAGGACGTAGAAACCTTGAATCTGCTGGCTCAGGTGTTGTACAACGGACAAGCCGGTTTGATCGACCTGGATATCAATCAACAACAGAAAATGTTGGGAGCTGCTGCCTATCCTTTCTTATTAGCTGACTACAGTGTATTTTTAATGGAAGGAACACCTAAAAACGGACAAACCCTCGAAGAAGTACGTACACTGCTGTTGGAAGAAATCGGAAAGTTGAAAAAAGGAGAATTCGACGAGAACCTGATCGCTGCGACGATCAATAATAACAAACGCGACAGACAAAAACAATTGGAAAGCAATGACGACAGAGCAACCTGGTTTGTCGAGTCGTTTGTCAACGGTACGAATTGGGCCGATGAAGTGGCTTCACTCGACCGGATGAGTAAAATTACCAAACAAGAGCTGATAGATTTTGCCAATACTCATCTGAAAGATAATTATGTCGTGGTCAATAAACGGCAGGGGAAAGACGAAAGTGTAAAGAAAATGACTAAACCGGCCATCACTCCGATTGTGACCAACCGGGATAAGAGTAGTGCTTTTTTGCGGGAGATCCGGACAACACCGGTAAAACCCATCGAACCGGTATTTGTCGATTTTTCAAAAGATATGGCTCAAGGAAAACTCAAATCCGATATTCCTTTGTGGTATAAGAAAAACCCGACGAACGACCTGTTCTCTTTAACTTATGCTTTTGAGAAAGGAAATAATGAGGATCGTTATCTTTCCACTGCTGCCGGCTATCTGGATTATTTGGGTACTTCCGAATTGAGTCCGGAACAGGTGAAGGAAGAGTTTTACCGTTTGGCTTGTGATTTTGGTATTCGTCCGGGAGCTGACCGTACCTATCTCACTATTTCGGGTTTATCCGAAAATATGGGAGAGGCGATTCAATTGGTCGAATCTCTGCTGGCAGATGCTCAACCCAATCCGGAAGTACTGGAAATTATGAAAGGTGATATTCTGGAAGGGAGAGCGAATACAAAATTAAATCAGGAGGCAAATTTCAGAATGCTGATGCAATATGGTTTATACGGACCGAAATCGCCTGCGACCAATGTGCTTTCGGCTGATGAAATACAAAATTTAAAGTCGGAAGAGCTGTTGGCCCACCTTCGTGATCTGAGCAAGACCGAACATACTGTCCTTTATTACGGCCCGAAGACCCAGGAAGAAGTTGTGGCAGAAGTGAATCGGTACCATCAGGTGCCTGAAAAGCTGATCGCTGCAGATAAGGCTTCGCTTTTTAAGATCAGAGAAACCGGAGAAAGTAAGGTTTTGTTAGCTCCGTATGCTGCTGCTCAGGTATATATGGCTGCTATTTCTAACCGGGGAGAAAAATTCGATCCGAATATTTATCCGGTAGCTACCTTATATAACGAGTATTTCGGGGGAGGTATGAATTCGATCGTATTCCAGGAATTGCGTGAAGCCCGGGGATTGGCTTATTCGGCATCTGCCGGTTTGGGTGAGCCTTCCCGTCTGGACAAGCCTTATATTTATTCTACTTTTATCGCTACTCAGAATGATAAGATGGGAGATGCTTTGACTGCATTCGATGAAGTTATCAATCATATGCCTGAGTCTGAAGCTGCCTTTAATCTGGCAAAAGAAGCTTTGATTGCCCGGTTACGGACCGACCGGATTACCGGAGCCGGAATTTTCGATGCCTATCAGGAAGCAAAGGACCTGGGATTGGACAGTGACCGCCGGAAAATGTTATTCGACGATTTGCAGAAACTGACCCTGGATCAGGTAAAGGATTTTCAGGAAAAATGGGTGAAAGACCGCAAATATACCTATTGTGTATTGGGAGATGAAAAAGAATTGGATATGAAAAAATTATCTTCTTATGGTCCCGTAGAGCGACTGACTACCGAACAGATTTTTGGGTATTAGAGAGTTGCTGGGTTAAAAGAGTTACTGAGTTGCTGAGTTAAAAGAGTTACTGAGTTGCTGAGTTAAAAGAGTTACTGAGTTGCTGAGTTAAAAGAGTTACTGAGTTACATGAGGGAGGGAAGAGGTTGTATAGGGGCGGTTAAATCCTTGCGATCTCTGTAACTTCTGTAACCTTTGTAACTCTTTATCACTGACTCAAAATAAATTTGAAACCCCATTCCTTTGTACTATCTTTGTTGAGCAGATCTAATAGGGGGAAGTAATGAAATTTAATTTAATATTGAGTTGTTTCGTGGCCATTCTGGCTTTGGTAAATCCGATACAGAAGGTGTTGATCGTCACGTCTTTGCAGGAACGTTTTTCTCCAACCGAGTTACGGTATATTTCGATTAAATCGACGATTACGGCAATGCTTATTCTGATTTTTTTTCTTTATCTGGGACAGGTGACTTTTAGTTATGTTTTTCGGGTCGAGCTTTACTCTTTTCAGATTACTTGTGGGGCTGTGCTGATGTATAACGGTTTGTCCGGTTTGTTGAAAGGATTTTTTATGAAAGTGGATGAACATATTAAGATTGCCGATTTAACCACTGTACCTATAGCTATTCCGATGATTGCCGGACCTGCTACGATTACTGCTGCAGTTACTTTCCCTGTTCAGTATAGCCGTTTTGTCACGATCGTTGCTATTTTACTGGCTTTAGCTGTGAACCTTTTCTTTATGCTGAAAGCCCGAAGGATCGGTAGTTTTCTGATTAAATATAATTTTATGAATCCTTTGATCCGGATTATCGGATTGATCGTTGCTACGATCGGCCTTCAAATGGTATTCGACGGTATTACTTTATTTATTAAGACATTAGCCTGAACGATCAGGTACAGCCTCGGAAATAAAACCGATGATTTTCAAATATGGGTTCGATTAATTCGAAGCGGATGAATTTTGCCAGTGTATTTTCTGCTTTTATCCGGGGAATACGGGCCAGACGACAATACTGATTAAGGGTTATAGCCGGATGGGTTGTGAGATAATCCAATAGTAATCGTTCTTGTTCTGTATAATGAAGAAAGGAACCTTTTGGGGTCCCTTCTTGTTGCCAGACTTTTAAATGTACCGGAGTAGCGAGGATATTCTCGTCTTTTATACGGATATAAGCCCAGCATTTATTTGTCTGATCTTTGGCATAATAAGGTTTGGTTGTTCCGGGAGGTACAATGACTTCCAACACAGTGTGTCCGTCGATATCGTGAATCTGCATTTGACAGTTTACCTGAGGTTGGCAATACAATTTTGCTGCTGCCTCGATCATGTAAATTTCCTCTTCCGAACGCACTCCTGCAATTTTTCCGTTATCTTTCACCCCAATAAGCAAGCGCCCTCCGTCCGTATTGGAAAAAGCCGATAAGGATTTGGCTATTTTCCGCGCATCCGAGATCTCGAATTTGAAATCCTGTTGTTGGTGCTCTCCTTCTTCTATCAGTTTATAAATATAATCTTTACTGTTCATGGTATAGAGTTGCTGAGTTGCTGAGTTAAAAGAGTTGCTGAGTTGCTGAGTTGCTGAGTTAAAAGAGTTGCTGAGTTAAAAGAGTTGCTGAGTTATAAAGTTGTTGAGTTGAAAGAGTTTGTTATTGGATTGGTGTGACCCCTGAGTGTATAGGCTAATGTTTGTAGTCATATATTTACTTTAACAATGTGTTGCAAATATGATCTTGCTTTGTATTTAAATTATTAAGCTAATGCCTTGTAACTCTTCTAACTCTTCTAACTCTTCTAACTCAATAACTTAATAATTCAGAAACTCAGAAACTCAAAAACTTAGTAACTCAGTAACTCTTTTAACTCAGCAACTCTTTTAACTCAGCAACTCAGCAACTCTTTTAACTCAGTAACTCTTTTAACTCAGTAACTCTTTTAACTCAGCAACTCTACAACTCATTCAATCTTCACTTTTCCTCCCGGTAAAATAGCCTGTATACTATTGTCGTACATAGCTGAACAATAAATTGCCGGTAACATATATTCTCCGCGGAACGCTGCATTGCAACGGAAACGGAAAGTCTTAGACTGATTTTGTTCCAAGCTGAAATAGACATAAAAACGGTCGTCCCGGATATCGACATATTCTGCCTCTTTCCAGGCACTGGTGTTTCCGGTAAGACGGTCATTGATGATCTCGAAGCCGGAAGGTACCGGATAGTTTAAAGCCAGTTCCTGATAAGTACCGGTCAGGCCCGTGTTTTTGATTGTAATTTCGGTTGTAATGTCTTCCCCCTGTTGCAGCTGTTCGATGTTGAGCGGAGTACCTTTGTCATTATAATAACGCACACTCATCGACATTCCGGACATAACTTTTTCCTTGACTACTTCCAGAGGGGCGGAACTATTGATCTGACGGACAAAAAGTGAACCTTGACCGTTGTTCGTCACCGTAACCGAAGCTTTGTCACCCTGCAAAACGAGTTGTTTTTGCCAGATTGTCTTGTCGGTTTTGACGTTTTCGTTACCTGAATTTGTTTTTACTGTGATATCGATTCCTTTTTGGCTGCCCAGGTATTTTTGTACGAACTGGGCGGCTGCATAAAGAGCGAAAGAGGTTTCCTGGGTACTGTACCAATTGCCGGATCCCATGGCTTTAGAAATCTTCTCTAACATGCGGTAAGCATCTTGTTGCATGTTCAGGATGACCATCGATTGCAGAATCAGGGCATTGTCCCGGGTAGTAGAACCGAACGTTCCTCCCGTTTCCCGGTAAGGGGTGACTTCGAAGGACAGATCGCGTATCATTTTCGTAGCGATTTCCTGTTGATTACTTAAAGCATAAGCGGAGGCCAGCAGCCATTGTGAAACCGGACGTTGCAAGCGGGTCTCTTTCAGTCGGTTCATGGCTGCCAGATCGGGTTTACCGGCTAAAGCCAATACATACAAACGATAGGCTTGGTCTTGCTGTGACCACGGTTCTGTGCGGTTCCAGCTGTTAGCCACCTGACGCATATAGTTCGTGGCATGCTGTAACATCTGAATCGGGACTGCATAGCCTTGTTTTTGGGCATTTGCCAGGAAATTTACAGCATAAGAGGTAACCCATTCCGAAATATACGGCTCTCCAGGCCAGTAAGCAAAGCCTCCTTCCGGGGTCTGATAACTTCTCAGACGGTTGATGACTTCTCTGACGTTATTTTCTGCCGTGATCTGTTGTGCCGGACTTAATGCCAGAAGCCAGGATAAAGCTAATTGCGGAAATGCCTGTGAAGTGATTTGCTCTGCACAGCCATGAGGGTAGTCGAGCAAGTAACTGAGGCGTTGTTCCAGGTTTAACGGTGGGATAGAGGATACCTCCAGGACAGAAAGCGGTTCGGTTCCTGTAATGCGGGTATCGAAAGAAACGGTCTCTCCTGCTTTAGCTTCTTTTTCTTCGATCTCCGTCATTCTCGGATTAGGAATACGTACCTGAACATCCTCGGTGACAATAGCTGTTTCATTGCCCGATGTCGCTTCTGTCCGAAGTGTCGACATCCCGGTTTGGCTATTGATCCGAGCCTTAAAATAGACAACTTGTTCTCCTTTTTTATCGAATTGGATGTGTTGTTCTTTTTCTCCTGTCAGGGTGATTTTGTCGTCGGTAGTCATCTTTACGGTGACTTCCCGGATATGATCTTTCAGGACAAAAACGGTAACCGGAATATCGATGATATCTCCCGGTGTGAACAGACGGGGAAGGGCAACCGATACCATGAGGGGTTTATTTACCGTACTGTTGACACTGGCTGCTCCATATTGTCCATTGGTAGCTGCAATGACCATCGTCCGTACTTCGCCGATATATTCCGGCATTTTGAAGGTGTGTTTTTGAGTAGCTCCGGCTTTCAAACTGAAAGGACCGTCGAATAAGACGACCGGTTTGAACCGGTTGGTCTTTTCGTCCTGTAAATCCTTCAAGGCTTCGTCGCCACCCACAGCAAAAGCTTTATCCAGACGGGCTCCATAAGCACCGTAGATATAGTCGTAGAAATCCCAGGTTTTTACGCCCAGGGCTTCCCGTGCATAGAAAGCAGCAAAGGGATCCGGAGTACGGAAAGTGGTCAGCGAAAGCAGTCCTTCGTCGACTATCGCAATGGTGTAATTCATCGCCTTGCCGTCTTTTTCAGAAACTTCCACGTTGAACTCTTTTCCCGGTCGGAGTTCCTGAGCCATTTTGATCTTCGGATTCAAATGGAGAGCCGGGTCTTCTACATGGATATTGACAACTCCATACATTCGGATCGGACGGTCGTTGTCCCGGTTGTTGTGAGGTTGAAGCAGAGTGACTGCAATGTATGTATTGGGACACATCTCGCTGGTGGCCTCCAACTCGAAGGTGGTGTTACCGGCAGAGGTATTGATCCGTTTCATGTTGCTGACGGTTTTCCCGTTTTCAAGACTGACGATGGCTACACTACCTGTTGCTGAAGGAATTGTAACTTTTATCTTTTCGCCGACGCGGTAAGATTTTTTGTCGCTGTTCAGGTGTAAGGTGGTCGCTGCAGTTTGATCGGCGTTATCCGACCAGCTACCGAAATAGGCGATTAAACCGGAGGTATGCCCCGAAGGATCGGTGGCCCGGATAAAATAACGTCCATATTTCGGGATATGAAGATCCAACTGAAAACGACCGTCGGTGGCTTTGACTTTCTGGCTCAATACACTGCTACTATATTCCCGGTTGACATAAGATCCCAGGTTTTCATCTTCCGAATCCCACCACCAATGCCAGTCGAGTTTATATACTTCAATCTGAATGGTAGCATTTCCTGATTGTTTTCCTGTCGGGGTAATCGTAACGCCTTGTAATCGAACAGGTTGCTCGGTGGAGTACCAATTATCGTCGTTTTCAGGTAGACGTATTCCTACATATTCATCGTAAGGGGAATAGCGGATACTTTGTGAGCTGATACTGAAATCCCCGCCGTTTTCAAATACCCGGGTGGTGAAGACTGCATTTAATATTCCGGGAGCATCTTCGGTTTTGATCTTGTTCAGGCTGAATGAAAAATTTCCCTGCTGGTCGGTTTGCCCGTCGAATAGGGTTTCTGTCGAAGGTTCGAAATACCTGGATTTATCGGAAAAACGATAATCCGGAAATTCGGAGAAACCTGCATCGGCATGGTATAAACGTACCTCTGTGATCGCTTTTTGATTGGAAGTCGGTGCTCCGTTCAGCCATTTGGTCTTCACTTCTACAGGTTTCAGGGAAACACCGGTACCGATAATTTTATCGTTAGGAAATAACATTTGTATAGCCAGACGGTTCGGTTTCACTGTTTCGATGCGTAATGTCTGTTTGAAAGTCAGGCCACCGATACGGAAGAGGACATGCCAATAACCGGTTTGGTCTTCGGGTTCGGTTTTGAAGGTAAAACAATGGATATTATTGGGAGTAATCGCTCCTTTTAAAGTTTGGGTAATATGCCCGTTGGGATCGACCAGTTGTGCAACGATCGGGTGACCTTCCGGTAAGACACCGAGCTTGTCCTCCAGGATCAGGGATAAATAGATTTCATCTCCCGGACGCCATACCCCCCTTTCACCATAAATGAATCCTTTTACCCCCATTTGTACATGTTGTCCGCTGACGTCGAAGTTACTGAGGGATAGAGCACTGTTTTCTGCTAAACGCAACCAGGCTTTGTCTTTACCCTTCTGTGCCAGTACGATAAAGCCCGGAGATGCCGGTTTTAAATACGCGAATCCTTCTTTATCGGTCCTTGCCGAATCGATCTTTTGATTCTGATAATTGTAAAGACTGATGTTGCAGTTCGGAATCGCTTCAGCGGTACTGAGATCGGAAACGCATACGACATACTGATTGTCGGCTCCTTGTTTGGCCATAATGCCCAGTGAAGTATTGATGATATTGCGGGCTGCAAACCGATCACCGGTGTAGTAGGAGATATGACAAGGATTTTCGCGCTGTTCCCAGTCGAAACCGGATGGATAATAATATTCGCTGTAGTAGGAACCCGGGTTGTCCCAGTCCGTATCCCCATAATCCGAGTCGGGACTTTCATCGGCACAGGAAAGAGTGGTATATGATTTCTTGAATTTCAGTCTGAAACGATAAATATTACCTTTCTCCAGATTGACCAGATCGCTTAAGTCGATGGTAAAGTCATTCCATTTATCGAGGTCGATATGGGGATGATCTTTTTTCAGATCGATTTTTTTCATAAATACCGGTCGGGCTGTACGGGTCAGTTCGCTGCGGTCGTCATAAGAATTTTCTTGCAGGAAAAAGTTCATGTTTTGGTCGAGCACCTGAATGATTTCAAGGTCGACGGCTTGCAGTCCGATAGCAGAAAAAGGAATGAGTACCTGATTGTTGCCCGGGACGATGATCCCCTTGCCGATGAGTTGTACTTGTGGTTTGGTGCTGGAGAGACGTACCGACCGGATATATTCGGTATGCAACGTATTACCGTTGGCACTGCGTATCCCGGCATGGATAGTCAGATTCGGTTGGTTATTTTCGATAGTGTTACCCGGATAAAGGTAAATGATGTTATCCGAGATTTTATAATTCAGGGTAGAGGCTCCTTCCAGGCTGAACAAACCTTTCAAATCCTGGTTCGGATCGATATTCTCCGACATATAGATACGGATTACCGGTGGTTCACTGTCACTGGCTTTGACATTCAACACCGTGAAATCATTCAGACCGGGGATGGAGATCTCGGTGCCGTCGGTTGCTTTAATGTCTTTACTGAATTTTAAATTCAGTGTTTTACTTTCTTTTTCTTTTAACAGATGGCGGATAGCGAAATAATGCCGGTTACCCTGATGATTCCATTCCGGTGTGACGGATTGACCGTTATAGGTGGCCGTCAGTTTTTGTTCCATTTCTGTCGGATCGGTTTCATCCGAACTTTGCAACATCCCCTGATATTGTAATTCATTTTCATGATCGGGTTCGCTGATCAGAACACCGGGTTCGAAAATCGTAACCAGCGGGACAATATCGAATTCAAAGTTGAATTTCTCATAAGGCTTGGGGACGTTACAAAGTGCTCCCAGATTGAACGTGACTTTGTATGTCGTACCGTTTTTGAAACGTTCTGCCGGAATGAATTCTATACTATGGTTATCTTTTAGAATCAATTCCCCTTTTATAGCCGGAGATATCCTGAATAAATCGGCCGGGAGGGTACTACCGGCCTGGAAACCTTTATCGGACGGTTGACCCAGATAGACCGAAAGGGAAGAAGAGGACTTGATGACTCCACTCGTATAACCGGTGATGTATTTACTGAAATCGGTTTTTTCTTTGTTTGTACAGCCTGTCAGCAATAGAACAGCCATAAAAAATAGTGCCGCTAGGTTCATCCTGTGTATCATGGCGCAAGGGTATTTGTTTATAACAGATTATTTTATACCTGAATATTACGTTTCCAGCCTGTTCCGGATACGTTTTTCAATTTATTGTCTAACAAAATTAGAGAATTATCTTACAAAGATACTGGGTGAAGGGGTTTATTTTTATATTTTTGTCGAAATAAATCAAAGTGCTCAGAGTATATAGATCATTGTAACCTTTAGGGGCAGGAGTCGTTAAAAATAGGAATTGATCTGAGCAAACTTTCGTAACAAAGAAAATTGCAAATATGAGAATAGCTGTTGTAGGAACCGGATATGTCGGACTTGTTTCCGGTACTTGTTTGGCAGAAACCGGAGTCACCGTTACCTGTGTAGACGTCGATGCTTCGAAGATCGATAAGCTGAATCAGGGAGGAATTCCGATTTACGAACCCGGTTTGGCTGAGCTGGTGATCAAAAACCGGGCCAACGAAAGGTTGTTCTTTACTACTTCTTTAAAAGAAGCCTTGGTAGATGCCGATGCTGTTTTTATTGCAGTAGGTACTCCCCCTGATGAGGATGGTAGTGCCGATTTGTCTTATGTTATAGGAGTGGCGCATGAGATCGGGTGTTTGATCGAGGAATATGTAGTGGTGGTGACCAAATCCACTGTACCGGTGGGGACGAACCGGAAAGTGAAATTGGCTGTTCAGGAAGAGCTGGATAAGCGGGGAGTAGAAGTAGTGTTCGATGTCGCTTCGAATCCTGAATTTTTAAAAGAAGGGGATGCGGTAAACGATTTTATGCGGCCTGACCGGGTGGTGATCGGTGTAGAATCGGCCCGGGCGGAAAAAGTGATGGAACGATTGTATCATGCTTTTGTCCTGAATAATACTCCCATTTATTTTATGGATATTCCCTCTGCGGAGATGACGAAATATGCTGCTAATTCGATGTTGGCTACCCGTATTTCTTTTATGAACGATATCGCTAATTTGTGTGAGATCGTCGGTGCTGATATCGAGGCGGTGAAAAAAGGGATCGGGAGCGATACCCGGATCGGTAAAAAATTCCTGAATGCAGGTTGTGGATATGGCGGGTCTTGCTTCCCGAAAGATGTGAAGGCCTTGATCCGTACCGGAGACGAATATGGTTATGGAATGGAATTGTTGAAAGCGGTAGAGCGGGTGAATGAGAGGCAAAAGACGGTTTTATTCGATAAGATTCAGAAACATTATGAAGGAAATGTAAAAGGAAAGCATTTCGGACTTTGGGGATTGTCGTTTAAGCCGGCAACCGATGATATGCGGGAGGCTCCTTCTCTGGTACTGATCGGCCAATTGCTGGAAGCGGGAGCGACCGTCAAAGCTTTCGATCCGGTTGCAATGGAAGAAGCCAAGCGCCGGCTGGGCGACCGTATCGGGTACGCTGCCAATATGTACGACGCTTTAACGGATGCCGATGCCATGATTATCGTGACCGAATGGCAGGAATTTAAAGTTCCGAAGTTTACTTTTATAGAGAAAGCCTTGAAAGAAAAAGTCATCTTCGATGGACGTAATATTTACAATCCTGAACAAATGAGAGAATTTGGATACACCTATTATGGGATAGGGAAAAATCGATAATATGCATATTCTTTTTATAGTAAATCCGATATCGGGGCTAGGCCTTGGGAAAGAATTGCCGGAGAAGATCCGTCGGATTCCGGAGTATGATTCTATTCCTTATGATATTGTATTTACCGAGTATGCAGGACATGCCCGTAAATTGGTCGAAGATGCCCGGCAAGAAGGAAAATATACTCATATTGTAGCGGTTGGGGGAGATGGTACAGTGAATGAGGTGGGAGGAGCTTTGTGTGGTAGTGATGTTGCTTTTGGGGTCGTTTCTCTGGGGAGTGGCAATGGTTTTGCCCGGCATTTGGGTTATTCGGTTTTTATGACCAAGGCATTGAAACAGGTACTGACCGATCAATTCGCTCAAATCGATGTGTTGGAGATGAATGGCAAGTATTCGCTGAATGTCAGTGGGGTAGGATTCGATGCCGAGGTGGCCCATGAATTTAACCATTTGAAATTGAGGGGAGTATTTTCTTATATTTATGCGGCTATTAAACTATGGTTCCGTTATCCGGAAAAGAAATACAAGATCACCGGCAACGGCAAAGTCATGAAGGTAAATTGTTTTATCCTTAGCTTTGCCAATAGTTCCCAATACGGCAACAATGCCTATATCGCCCCTCATGCTTCGGTGCGGGACGGTTTGATGGATATCTGCATCCTGAAACGGCCGGCTTTCTTCGAGATCCTGTGGTTTTTACTTTTCTTCATCAATTCGAAACTGTACAAATTGTCCTATTATAAGGAAATTCAGTGCGAGGAAGCTATCGTAGAAGGCGATATCGAGCGTGTACATATCGACGGGGATGCCTATATCATGCATTCGCCGATTCACCTGAAAATGCATAAGGGCATACTGAAAGTTGTCGTTCCCAAGAAAATAGACTGATTTATTGGGAGTCTATTCCAAGTTCTTTCGCTACTTTGAACATATATTCCCGGGCTTCTTCGTAATTGTTACCGATAATTCCATCCAATATCGCCTCTTTAATTGCATTTTTGATATCCCCGATAGTTTTACAGGGAGGCAGATGGAAAGTGGCGATGATTTCTTCACCGCTGATGGGGGGCTGGAAATTCCGGATCGAATCTTTTTCTTCCACCTCTTTGAGTTTGCGGCGTACCGTCTTGAAATTTTCGAGAAAACGCTTTACTTTCTCTTCGTTTTTTGAGGTGATATCGGCTTCGGCCAGGGTCATCAGGTCGTCGATATCGTCGCCGGCATCGAACAATAACCGCCGTACCGCCGAGTCGGTCACGGTTTCTTCCGACAAAACGATAGGACGCATGTGCAGGTTGACCAGTTTCTGTACATACTTCATTTTTTCGTTTTGAGGGAGTTTTAAACGGTTGAATATTTTACCGACCAGGCGTTCACCCACGTGATTATGCCCATAAAAGGTCCACCCCTGTCCCTGAATGTATTTTTTAGTCGCCGGTTTGCCGATATCGTGCAACAGAGCGGCCCAGCGTAACCACAAGTCCTGACTGTACAGCGATAAGGTGTCCAGGACGGTCAGTGTATGATAGAAATTATCTTTGTGTTTGACTCCCTGTACACGGTCTACACCTTTAAGCGCGGTCAGTTCCGGGAAGAAGATTTCCAATAATCCGGCTTCGTCCAATAAACGGATACCCCGGGATGGTTCGGGGGAAAGCATGATTTTATTGAATTCATCCATAATCCGCTCCATCGATACGATCGGAAGACGGTGACGGTATTCGGCTATGGCCTGGAAGGTATTTTCCTCGATTTGAAAATTCAATTGTGAAGCAAAACGAATGGCTCGCATCATGCGTAGGGGATCGTCCGAGAAGGTAAGGCCCGGCTCCAGGGGTGTTTTGATCAGGCGTTCCTCCAGATGCTGCAAGCCTCCGAAAGGATCGATCAAAACTCCGTAATTCTCCTGATTCAAGGAGATAGCCAGTGCATTGATCGTAAAATCGCGGCGTTTTTGGTCGTCGTCGATCGTTCCTTCTTCGACGATGGGTTTACGTGAATTAGCCCGGTAGGACTCTTTGCGGGCTCCGACAAACTCGATCTCCATACCTTTATACCGGAACATGGCCGTACCGAAGTTTTTAAATACCGATACCCGCAGATTACCTAACCGCCGGGCAGCGGTTTCGGCCAGCTCGATGCCACTGCCGTGAACGACAATGTCGATATCTTGGGAAGGACGCTGTAATAACAGGTCACGGACATAGCCACCGATGACATAGGCTTCTATGCCTTTTTCGGCGGCTATCCCGGAAAGTATTTTAAAAATCGGATGCTTCAACGGTAATTGCATGTCGTCTGAATAGTTTTGCCTGCAAAAATATTAAATTTATTCTTTTGCCGGGTATAAAAAATGAGCGGTATAAAATAAATACCACTCACTTTATACGGTTATAAATTTGCCGGATTTTATACGATCCCGGAGAATCCCATAAAGGCCATGGCCAGCAGGCCGGCTGTAATCAATGCGATAGGAGAACCTTTCATCCCTTTGGGGATGGCAACCAGTTCGAGGTGTTCACGGATACCGGCAAAAATCGTCAGGGCCAATCCGAAACCGATCGCTGTAGAGGCTGCGAATACCAAAGACTCGAGTAAGTTGAAATCTTTTTGGATCACCATAATGGCAACTCCCAGTACAGCACAGTTGGTGGTGATCAAGGGCAAGAACACACCTAATGCCTGATAAAGCGAAGGACTGACCTTTTTCAATATGATTTCTACCATTTGTACCAAGGCTGCAATGATCAGAATAAAAGTAATGGTTTGCATAAAACCGATTCCGAACGGATCCAGGATAGTCTTTTGGACGATAAAAGTAACCAGGGTGGCCAGGATCATCACGAAGGTTACGGCTCCGGTCATCCCTAAAGCCGTAGAGACCTTTTTAGATACGCCCAGGAACGGACAGATTCCTAAAAATTGTGCCAGTACGATGTTATTGACAAAGACCGCAGCGATAAATATTAAGATATATTCCATAATTCGATTGTTTTTGATTTATGATTTCAGCTTTGCGATAGAAATGAAACAGGAATCGTAAGCCGTAAATCTAAAATCTGAAATTTAATTTGTTTTTCTGATCCGGTTTACGATAGCGATCAAATAACCCAATGCCAGGAATGCTCCCGGAGCCAGGACGAAGATCAGCATACCGTAATTCTCGTTGAAGATCGGAAAATTGAATGCTTTACCACTTCCCAGTATTTCACGGATCGTTCCTAAAAGCGTCAGGCTCAATGTAAAGCCCAGTCCCATGCCCAAACCGTCGAGCATGGAAGGAATCGCTTTATTTTTAGAAGCAAAAGCTTCTGCACGTCCCAATACGATACAGTTCACTACGATCAAAGGAATAAACAAACCCAATGATTCATGCAGTGAAGGCAGATAAGCGGCCATACACATATCCACTACAGTTACGAAAGCTGCAATGATGACAATAAAGGAAGGAATACGGATCTTATCTGGAATGATATTGGTAACCAGTGAGATCACCAGATTGGACATCACCAGTACAAATGCCGTAGCCAGCCCCATTCCCATGCCGTTGATAGCCGAAGTGGTCACCCCTAAGGTCGGACACATACCCAATAAAAGCGCAAAAGTCGGATTTTCTTTGAATATGCCGTTGGTTAAGACTTTTAAATTATTCATAGAATTGGAATTTTTGTTTTGAATTTACGATTTTAGATTCATCGTAAATCTGAAATCATAAATTATTTTGTTTGTTGTGTTGCTCCGGAAGCTGCATCCGCATTGCCTGCCAAACCGGCTGCTGCCCGGTTTACAGCGTCCAGAAATGCCCGTGACGAGATGGTTGCTGCTGTGATCGCATCTACGTCTCCACCGTCTTTCGATACTTTTAACCCTTGGGTACCGGGAGTTTTACCCGTAATATTTCCTTTCCCGTTGGGGGTGAACCATACATCCATTTTGGAACCTAATCCCGGCGTTTCTTTGTGTTCCAGCACCGAATAATTGGCTACGCTACCATCCGGATTGAATCCTACCATTAACCATATTTTTCCTCCGAATCCGTTGTTGGTATAGGTTTTTACTGCTGTTCCTACCAGTTCTCCGTTTTTCTTCGCCGGATAAAATTCCAGTTCTCCGCCGTCAGCGGTCTGGCTTTTCCAAACGTCGGCATTCGGGTCGTTGTCGAACTCTCCCGGAATCACCTCGCGGATCGCATTTACTTGTTTGGCTTGCTTGGCGGCTTCGATCGGGCCTGCTGTCAGTGAGTAGACATAGCCTACGGCTGCTGAAGCAATCAGGGTGACACTAAACAGGACCACCACCATATTTGTAAAGTTAGACTCTAATTTCTTTCCCATCGTTAATATATTTAAGATTTTTGATTTACACCGGTCGATCGGGACCGTAAATCATAAATTATGCAAATCTCACTGGTTTACAATATCTGTTGATCAGCGGAGTGAAAGCGTTCATGATCAGGATAGCGAACGACATTCCTTCCGGATAGGCGCCGAACACACGGATTACAACTGTGAGGAGGCCGATTCCTATTCCATAGATGATCATTCCTTTGTTGCTCATCGGTGAAGTAACGTAATCGGTAGCCATAAAGATTGCACCTAACATCAAACCTCCGGATAACAAATGGAAAACAGGACCTGCATATAAAGAGGGATTGCAAAGATTCAGAATACCCGAAAATACAATTACAGTGACGAAAATGCTTACCGGAATATGCCAGGTAATGATTTTCCGGAATAGCATATAGGCAAAACCGATCAGTAAGGCCAATGCCGCAACTTCACCCAAACTACCACCCATGTTTCCGATCAGCATGTTCTTGTAACCGATAAAACTTTCGGCCGATAATAAATCGGTAACGGATTGTCCGCTTGTCACCGCTTCTTTGAGCATAGCTAAAGGAGTGGCACCGGTTTGTGCATCGATATAAGATCCTGCAAATCCCTGAGCAAGCGGCCAGGTGGTCATTTGTACAGGGAAAGAGATAAGCAAAAATACACGGCCTACCAAAGCCGGATTGAAAATGTTACACCCCAATCCGCCGAAGCTCATTTTACCGATGCCGATTGCTACCAGGGCACCGATAACGATAATCCAGACCGGTAAGTTCGAAGGTACGTTGAAAGCCAGTAATACACCGGTAATCAAAGCTGAACCGTCGAAAATCGTCGGTTGCTGCTTGAGAAGAAACTTTTGAATTACATATTCAAAAAAGAGGCAAGCCACCACCGAAGTCAGGGTGACGATGATAGCTCCCATGCCGAAAAACAGCACAGAACAGATGAAAGCCGGAATGAGCGCTATAAGTACTCCATACATGTTCTTTTCGATAGAATCACCACTGTGAACGTGCGGAGAAGGAGATATTAGTAATTTATTCATAATATTTGATCTACACCATTGACGTTATTTATTTCTTTCTACTACGGATCATAGCACCTGTCCGGGCTTTACCTAAACGGATATAGTCGAGCAACGGACGATCTGAGGGACAGGTAAAACTGCATGATCCACATTCGATGCAGTCCATGACTTTTTCTTCTTCCATACGTTCCAACAGATTGAATTGCGATAATTTCATCAGTAAATACGGTTCGAGCCCCATCGGGCAGGCAGAAACACATTTACCGCAACGGATACAATTACGCATGGGTCGGCGGGCCGCTTCCTTTTCGTTGATCAGCAATACACCGCTGGTACCTTTCATCACCGGTGAATCGATGTTTACCATCGTTCTTCCCATCATAGGACCTCCGCCGATCACTTTAGCCGTATCTTCAGGCATACCTCCGGCTGCTTCGATCAGCTTCGAAATCGGTGTACCGATACGGCAGAGGAAATTACCCGGATTTTTTACCGATTTACCGGTGACGGTGACTACCCGTTCGATCAGGGGTTTGTTTTTCATTACGGCTTCGTAAACCGCCAGGGCTGTTCCCACATTCTGTACAACGGCTCCCACGGCGATCGGAAGTGCTCCGGAAGGAACCGCCCGGTTGACCGTAGCCTGAATCAGTTGTTTTTCACCTCCTTGCGGATATTTCACTTTTAACGGACATATTTCTACGCCAAGTACTTTTCCGGCTATATCCTGCAAATGAGCTATCGCATCTTTTTTATTGTTCTCGATGCCGATAATAGCCCGTTTAACATCGATCGCTTTCATCAGAATTTGTACACCGATAATAATTTCTTCGGCTTTCTCGAGCATGATCCGATGATCGGCGGTCAGGTAAGGTTCACATTCCACTCCGTTGATAATCAATACTTCGGCTTTATTGCCGGGAGGAGGGGTCAGTTTTACCTGAGTAGGAAATGTCGCTCCGCCCATACCGACGATACCGGCAGCAGCGATTGCTTTGACTATTTCTTCTTTCGATAAAGTAATATTATGTGCCGGCTTTTCCGACCGGTCGATTTCGGGTATCCATTCGTCGCCTTCCACTTGAATGGTGATGGCAGGTTTCGATAATCCGGCGGCATCGATGATGTTATCGATTGCCGATACTGTGCCGGAAACCGAACTATGTATGTTAGCTGAAACAAAACCTGAAGCTTGTGCTATCAACTGTCCGGTTTTTACTTTATCACCTTTCTGAACGATAGGGGTTGCCGGAGCTCCGATGTGCTGACCGAGCGGAATAATCACCTTTTCGGGAATAGGTAAGACCTGTATTTTCCCAGCTGCCGATAATTTATTTTCAGGTGGATGAACACCACCGATTTTGAATGTCTTTAACACAGCGTATAAGTTTTAGATTTTTAATTTTTACTATCTGTTTCTGGTGTTTTCTGTGCTTCTATAGATTCGACCTGAGGAGAAGCACTGACCGGTGCTTTACCTACCGGATCGGTTGCCGTTTGTCCGGGTGTTACACAACTGTTAGTCGGTTTGATCGTGGTCTGCTGATTTTTTTCAGCTTCGGTTTCTGTCTTCCGGGGAGGAAAGTTCACTTCGTGGATCGCTCCGGTAGGACATACGCCGACACACTTCCGGCATAGACGGCATTTACTGTAATCGATATAAGCCAGATTGTTTTCCACCGTAATTGCATCGAACGGACATTCCTTGGCACATTTCCCGCAACCGATACAAGCTGCTTTACAAGCTTTCCGGGCTACTCCGCCTTTGTCTTTATTGACGCAGGAAACAAATACCCGCCGGTCTTTCGGTCCTTTGTTGCGCAATTCGATGATGTTCCGGGGACAGGCTTTCACGCAGGCGCCACAGGCTACACATTTGTCATCGTCGACTACAGGCAATAATGTCGTAGAATCCATGTGTATCGCATCGAACGGGCAGGCTGCAACACAGTCGCCACATCCCAGACAGCCGAATCCGCAGGCTGTATCGCCGACATATAAGGAATGTTCGATGGCACAAGAACGGGCTCCGTCGTATTGGCTGGTGCGGGGACGGTTTTCACAAGTTCCGTTACATCTGACTACAGCAATTTTAGGCGCCTGGGCTTTTACTTCCCGGCCTAAGGCTGCTGCAACTTTATTCATGGTTTCTGCTCCTCCTACCGGACACAGGATGCCTTCCATCGTTTCCGATTTTACGGCAGCTTCTGCTAATCCCCGGCAGCCCGGATAGCCACATCCGCCACAATTGGCCCCCGGAAGTAAGCCTTCGACAATGTCGATACGCGGATCTTCTTCCACCTTGAATTTTTGCGCTACGAAATAGAGTATCACCGCAGATACAACTCCAATAGCACATAACGAAATAATAGTAATAACTAGTGTACTCATGTTTTATATTTAATAGTTGGCTATTTTTTCAACGGTAAAATTAATTTTCCGGGCAATTTTATTCCGGCAGAAATACAGGATAATAAAATATCCGGCCAGTAGGATGAGGCTGCTGATCGCTGCGTATAGTTCACTACTTCCGGATTTCTCTAAAAAAAAGATGGTGGCGATAATCAATATGGACGGCATAATATAAGCCAGTAATACCGAGTAGAAGGCGTTATTTACCGATGCGTATACGATTACTTTGTCTCCCGGACGAAGCTCTTCCCTGGGACGTTGAGCCGTGATAACTTTTTCTTTCATATCGGCAATTCCGCAGGCACTTTTAGCATGACAACCCGAACAAGCAGAGTGACTGATAATACTCACCTCCAACGTTTGTGTAGAGATGCTTTTTACAATACCTTCATGTTGTACTCTGCTGCTTTTACCCATATTCCCTTTTTAAAAA
Source organism: Odoribacter splanchnicus DSM 20712 (assembly GCF_000190535.1). GTDB lineage: Bacteria > Bacteroidota > Bacteroidia > Bacteroidales > Marinifilaceae > Odoribacter > Odoribacter splanchnicus. The sequence goes on along the minus strand of NC_015160.1, from coordinate 1,649,373 downwards.
CAAATGCAAAGGTAATATTAAAAGATGAAAAGTAAAAGGTTAAAAGTTAAAATATAAAAGCTGCCGGAAGGCAGCTTTTAGTTATTTCTTGCGCATGAAAATCTGAATCGGGACACCGGTAAATTTCCAGTTTTCCCGGATTTGATTTTCCAGATACCGCTTGTAGGGATCTTTTACATATTGCGGCAGATTGCAATAGAAAGCAAAAGAAGGAGCATGGGTCGGCAACTGGGTGATGTATTTGATTTTGACGTATTTCCCTTTAAGACTTGGAGGTGGATAATTTTCGATGGCCTCAAGCATGATCCGGTTGAGCTCCGATGTTTTTATTTTTTGAGTCCGGTTTGCATATACTTGCAGGGCAGCCTCCAATACTTTCAATAATCGTTGTTTGGTCAGGGCTGAAGCAAAGATGATATCGACATCTTTGAACGGAGCTATTTTTTCACGCAGGCTTTTTTCGTATTCGATCAGTGTTTTCCCGTCTTTTTCTACCAGATCCCATTTATTGACGACAATAACTACTCCTTTCCGGTTTCTTTCGATCAGATGGAAGATATTGAGATCCTGGGCTTCCATTCCTCGTGTCGCATCGATCAGAAGTATACACACATCCGATTCTTCGATGGCACGGATCGAACGCATGACCGAGTAAAATTCGACGTCCTCGCTTACTTTTGCCTTTTTACGTAATCCTGCCGTATCGACCAATAGAAAATCGTAACCAAAACGGTTGTAACGGGTATTCAACGTATCACGGGTCGTTCCGGCGATGTCCGTAACGATATTCCGTTCTTCTCCGATCAGGGCATTGATCGTAGAAGATTTTCCGACATTGGGACGTCCGACGATCGTGATTCGCGGAAGGTGGTCGGTATCTTCGATCGTATTCTCTTGAAAATGGGAGACGACCTGGTCTAACAAATCACCTGTTCCCGAGCCACTGACCGAAGAGATACAAAATAAATCTCCTTTTATTCCCAATCGGTAAAAATCCTGGGCTTCATAAAGCCGCTCGTGATTATCGACCTTGTTGGCTACCAGGTAAACCGGTTTATCGATATTCCGTAATAAACGGGCAAAATTTTGATCCAGGTCGGTCACTCCGATCTCGGCGTCTACCATAAAAAGAATGACATCTGCCTCGTCGAGAGCCAGAATGACTTGTTTATTGATCTCCTCTTCAAAAATATCGTCACTGTTGGAGACATATCCACCGGTATCGATGACTGAAAAATCCTTCCCGTTCCAGGACGATTTACCGTAGTTCCGGTCACGTGTCACACCGCTTTCTTCATTTACAATCGCTTTCCGTGTTCCGACAAGGCGGTTGAAAAGTGTCGATTTCCCTACATTGGGCCTTCCTACTATTGCTACTATGTTACTCATAAAATATAAAGTAAAAAGCTAAAGGCTAAAGGCTAAAAGCTAGGGCTGAAAATCGATCGGCCTATAGCTTTTAACTTTTAACCTTTTACTTTATTTGTTTGCATATCCGAAATTTTTTAACTCACTGTCTTTATTACGCCAGTCTTTCAGCACTTTGACGTATAAATTGAGAAATACTTTTTTACCGAAGAAGGCTTCGATATCGAGCCGGGCCTGGGTACCGACTTTTTTCAGGGCTTCTCCCTGGCTTCCGATGATAATCCCTTTTTGGGAAGAACGTTCTACATAGATGACAGCCATGATGTTGATCCGTTTGTCGTCTTCTTTAAATTCTTCCACTTCCACTTCTACGGAATAGGGTACTTCTTTGTCGTAATACTGCAAAATTTTTTCACGGATAATCTCGTTCACAAAGAACCGGGAAGGTAAATCGGTCAGTTCGTCCTTGGGGAAAAAAGGTTCACCTTCGGGTAATAATTCTACAATCCGTTTGTATAAATTGTCGACATTGAAATTCTCGGTTGCCGAAAGAGGAAAAATTTCTGCCCGGGGAATCAGGCTTTTCCATTTATCGAACAGTGCTTCTAATTTCTCTTGAGTGGTAAGATCTATTTTATTGATAACCAACAATACCGGGATGTCCGATTTATTGACTTTATCGATAAAATCCAGGTTTTTCTCTATGTTTTCGACTACATCGGTTACATAAAGAATGATATCGGCATCGACTAAAGCCGATTTAGAAAATTCCAGCATATATTCCTGCATCTTATAGCTGGGCTTTACCACTCCCGGAGTATCCGAAAATACAATCTGATAGTCGTCGGTATTTACGATTCCCTTGATCCGGTGACGGGTAGTTTGTGATTTGGAGGTGATAATAGAAATTTTCTCTCCGACCAATCGGTTCATTAAAGTAGATTTCCCTACATTCGGATTTCCTACGATATTGACAAATCCAGCTTTATGCATATTCGGTTTCGATATTATGGTTTTATCCGGCAAAGATAGCGATTTATACGGAATTTTAATACTTTTGCTACCTACTGAAAAAAAATAAAAAAAATGATAATAGGTTCATTAACACAGACGAAACGATTTGAAATTCTGCATCCCGATTTCAAAAAGGTATTCGAATATGTTCGGTCGGGGAATTGGCAGCAGGTGACTGCCGGGAAAATAATACTTGAAGAAGATAAAATTTGGGTGAATGTGGATGAAGTGACGGGGAAATCCAGGGAAGCGGCGAAACTGGAAGCACATAACCGGTTTATCGATATCCAGATCCCCTTATTGCAGGAGGAAACTTTCGGGTGGGAAGAGCGGGGCCGCTTGGCGATGGAAGAAGAAGAAGGCTATCAGGTACAAAATGATATCCTGTTTTATCAGGAACGGCCTGCTTTGTATTTTACGCTGCCGGTTGGAGACTTTGTGATCTTTTTCCCGGAAGATGCTCATGCTCCTTGCATCGGGAACGGTAAAATGAAGAAAATGGTGGTTAAAGTTAAATTATAGATTAACAATCGGGAGAGATTTGCGTATGGAAAGGCATAGTTTTTGTTAGGCGATGTTAGATAATTAAAAACAATTTAAAGTATGAAAAAATTATTTACACTAGTTGTTGTTGTATTGATGGTTGTCGGTGCAAAGGCACAGACGGAAATTGTGGTCGGACCGAAAGTCGGTTTGAATATGACCAATATTTCGAATTCCGATAAGAAAAATAAACTGAGTTTCCATGTGGGTGGGTTCGCTGAATTCAGGTTTAACGATTATTTTGCTATCCAGCCCGAATTGGTGTATTCAAGACAGGGAGCCCGGGATAAAATCGATGGTAATAAAATTAAATTGCGGGCTAATTACCTGAATATTCCGGTATTGGCCAAGTTATATGTGTTGGATGAGTTGAGCGTCGACCTGGGACCGGAATTCGGTTTTGCCCTGAATGCTAAAGCAAAGTATAAAGATGGCGATACGACGGTCAAACATAAAATGAATGATATAAATACACTGGCCGTGAATTTTGCTATCGGGCTTTCTTATAATTGGGATGATTTTATGTTCTCGGCCCGTTATAATCTGGGGTTGAGTAATGCTTTCGATAAGGATAACTATGACGGGAACAATAAAAACCGTGTATTCCAGCTGTCGGTTGGGTATCGGTTCGGTGGACTGTTCTAGGATAAAATGAATCGGTCATATAAAAAGCTCCCGGTGATGTGCCGGGAGCTTTTTTTGGTTTCCAGCCCTTTCAACTGTTTTTTCCTTTCAGTAGATCCCGGATTTCGGTCAGCAATTGTTCTTCTTTACTTGGAGCCGGTGGAGGAGTGGGCTTAGTTTCTTCTTTTCTTTTCATACTGTTGATCAGCTTGACGAATAAGAAGATAGAAAAGGCGATAATCAGAAAATCCAGGGCTGTATTGATAAAATTGCCGTAATTGATACTGACGGCTTCAGTGACTTTTCCTGTAACGGCATCGGTATGTGCATGTTTCAGGACGATTTTCAGACTTTCAAACTTTACTCCTCCGATCAGCAGTCCGATCGGGGGCATAATGATATCGCTTACCAGAGAAGAGACGATCTTACCGAAGGCGCCTCCGATAATGATACCGACAGCCATGTCTACAACGTTGCCACGCATGGCAAAAGTTTTGAATTCTTTTAAAAAGCTCATATTGGTCTTATTTTGGGTGTTTATTTACTGGTTTTTGACAGGTCTCACTTTTTGTCCTTCCCGGATGGAAGCTATTCCGGCTATAATAATCAGATCGTCCGGGTTCAAGCCAGCCTCGACAAGGATATGATCGTTGTATTTTTTTATCCTGACTTGCTGACGATGAGCTGTATGGCTTGCCGGGTCGACGATCCATACATATTCCTGATGGTGTGCTTCTTGTAAGGCACTGGCCGGAAGGACGAATTTGTCGGATATCATATTGTCGACTTCAACGATCACTTTACACGAAAATCCTGGAAATACATTTTGCCGATACGGGGCGAACTGTTTGTCCGTAATAAGTAGAGTCACCGGTATCCCCGAACCGTTCGAGGAATAGATATACTCTTTGACCTCTGTCGTGAAAAGTTTTCCTTTTTGGGAATCGAATTCGACATAGATCTTTTTCGGGATGTCGAGTAGTTGGATACTGGTTTCGGGAAGCATGAAATTAACTTCGATGTCTTTAGGATCTACCAGACGGACGACCGATTGCCCGGTAAGTATTTCTTCGTGATTCTCGACGAAGCGTTGTTCGATAAACCCGTCGAATGGTGCGGTCAGTACGGTGTAATCCAGAGTACGCCGGGCCATATTCAGGGCTGAAGTGGCCTGAATATAATCGGTTTGGGCTATTTCCAGGTTTTGTTTGGCTACGGCATTGGCAGCATAGAGGCGCTGATTACGTTCGTAGATAGATTCGGTTGTTTTATAATTGGCTAAAGCGGTTTGATATTGCCGTTGGTAATCATAGGGATCGATTCGGGCGATCACCGTTCCTTTTTTTATTTTTTGGCCGGTGTTGACATTGACTTCGGTCAGGGTACCCGGCAAACGGAAGGCCAGTATACTGAAATTCCGGGCTGTTACGGTTCCGGTATATTGATGGTTGAAAGTGCCTAAGGCTTCGACTTTTATCACCCTTACCGGCCGGGGCAGATCGGAAAGAGTAGCTTTCTTTTTTCCCTGACACGCCAGACAAAAAGAAAGTATCGATATGAAAACCAGGTAACGAAATTTCATCGTAAAAATCGTAAATGTTTTTTCATTTTTACGATGAAAGTCACCTCACTGGTTGCAAGGAAAGAGATATATTTACTGTTTTTTAGTATTTAAAACTGCTTCCTCCTAAAAATTCCCGGATGATCGAGGTCGGTGGAATTTCACGGGTCGGTACAGCCCGGATGTAAGAAAAAAATTTCAATAAGCGTAAAGCTTTGGAATGTTCGGGGTGCTGTTGGGTTACTTCCCGGAGTAAAGGTTCAGCCTGTGTTTTTAATGCTCCTAATTCATAAATCAAAGCAGAATTGAAGATCGCGTCGGCTTCTTCCTGGTAGGGTACGATATGTTTTTGTTCGCCCAGCAATACACTTTCCCAACGTTTCAGGGTATCGAGGGCGGAATAATTCCGGTATTTGTAATCGCGTACCATGCGCCGGATCAGACGATTATCTGTCGGATTGATCAGGTTGTGATTATCGATAGCGATAGAGGTCAGCGCAGAAACGAATATCTTGAAAAGGGTTTCCGGCGGCAGCAACCGGGTGAGTTGGGGATTCAGCCCATGAATACCTTCGACGATGATCACATTGTTCCGGGCGATTTTTAGCTTTTCACCGTCATAATAACGTTGTCCGGTTTCGAAAGAGAATTTAGGAATTTCGACCTCTTCCCCTTTTAGTAACCGTTGTATATTATCCGTAAAGGTGGCGATATCGAGGGCATCGATAGACTCATAATCGTATTCCCCTTTTTCGTCTCTCGGAGTAAATTCGCGGTTGACGAAGTAATTGTCCAGAGAAAGATTGACGGGTTTCATGCCATTGACCATCAGTTGTATGGCCAATCTTTTGCTGAACGTGGTTTTCCCGGACGAAGAAGGACCGGAGACCAATATCACTTTTACCTTTTTATGCCGGGCCTTGATTTTATCGGCGATAAGCGAAATTTTTTTCTCGTGGAGTGCTTCACTGATTTTGATCATAGGACCTGAATATTTCAACTCCACGATTTTGTTCAGATGCCCGATATCGGTCACTTCAAGGATTTTTCCCCAGCGTTTGTATTCACTGAATACCTGATACAACTTATCTTGTGGAATGACAGGCAGTACCCGGGTCGGATCGGTCCGGTCGGGAAGTTGCAATAGCATACCTTCTTTATAGGGGATCAGACCGAATGTTTTCAGACAACTGGTCGAAGGAGCCAGGGTCCCATAAAAATAATCGGGAAGATCGTTCAGATAATAAAGGGAAGTGAAAAGTTTTCCCCGGGTTTCCATTAAGTCTGCTTTATCTTTCAACCCTCTTTTTCTGAAAATAAGAACTGCTTCGTCGGTAGGGATTTCTTCCCGTACAATCGGATAGTCGGCTTGAATGATTTCTTTCATTTTATTTTCCAGTTCGGAAATGATTGCCGGAGTCAGTACGATTTCTTTGTTGACGATCCGGCAAAAAATGCCGTTCGAAATAAAATATTCGGCCCGAAGTGTTTTCTTCGGAAATAATTGGGCTACAGCTTGATATAGTACGAAAATCAACGAACGCGAATAAATGCTGTATCCGTCCAGGGTCGTGACATCGATGAAGTTGACCCGCAGAGGGGTCATTACAACGAACTGCAAGTCCTGTAACTGATTATTGACCAAAGCCCCGAGGATGTGATTATGGTTTTCCGGGAAGATGATCTTTTTTACATCTCTAAGTGTAGTGCCTAACTCTATTTCGTATTCCTGGTGTGTATTTTCACAAGTAATATTGACTGTCCTCATATTTATACATTTAATGCTTAGCTAAAGTAATAACAAAAAATGTATAAACAAATACCGTGCCTCATCTAACGTGATTTTTATTATTTGTACAGTTCTTTTTTCTTAGGGATACTGATCGTGTAAGTTTTGTGTCGTGGATTTTTTAAATCGGTTTTCCGGAGCCAGGGGTTGAAACGCTTCAGGGTTTTATAGGTAATCCCTTGCTCTTGCGCAAAATCGGCCCAGCTTTTGACAGGACCTTTCACTTCTACTGTTTCTGTTTTTTCGAAAGTATAAACGGTATTTACTTTAAAATTGTACAGTTCGGGATGATTCATAATCTGTTTCAGGGCCAGAATCCGGAATACATAACGTTCCGTTTCCTCTCCCAACAGGAGATTGTAATAATTCGTTTCTTTCTGGAGGTCCATTTGCCGGGAAATCATAGCTGCGCCTGCATTATACGCAGCTGCAGCCAGTGTCCACGAACCGAATTTCTCATAAGCTTTTTTGAGATAGGCGGCAGCGGCTTCTGTCGATTTTTCGATGTGATAGCGCTCGTCTACTTCATTATTGATTTCCAAACCGTTTTCCTTTCCGGTACCTTTCAGAAACTGCCATACTCCGACTGCTCCGGCAGGTGATTGGGCCTGAGGGTTCAGACGGCTTTCGATGACCGCCAGGTATTTGAAATCTTCCGGGATACCGTTCTTTTCCAAAATCGGTTCCATCAGTTGGAAAACCCGGGGAGCCGTTTGTAGAATCTGAATGGTATGTGAATGTAAATAAGAATTGACGATCAGTTCTTTCCGAAGTGCTTCCTGTACATCCAGGCGTTGCAACGGTACGGTCTCTCCGGCAAAAGTCAGGGCCTCGGGCATATAGGCATCGCTATAATAACCTGAAGTTGAAGATTGAACCGGAGTAGAAGCCGTTGCGATCGGTGAATTACTTTTGCAGGCAATAAACAATAATCCGGCTACATTCAAGAGTGTGATAATGACACAGATATAGATTACCGTATTTTGTCTTTTCATTGTAGATTTATAAATTTATATTTGTACGTGCAAAGTTAATAAAAAGATTAGAAAATAATGATTAGGAATAACGATTAGAGCTCCCAAGAGCAACTCAGTAACTCAATAACTCAGCAGCTCAGCAACTCAACAACTCAGTAACTCAACAACTCAGTAACTCAACAACTCAGTAACTCAACAACTTTTATGAATAGGTATAATTTTGATCAAATGATTGACCGTCGGAACACCGATTGTGTGAAATACGACGGTTTGCAGGATGTTTTCGGTTGTGCGGATCTGTTGCCGATGTGGGTGGCCGATATGGATTTCCGGGTTCCCCCGGAGGTGCAGGAGGCAGCACGTAAATGTTGTGAACAGGGGATTTTCGGTTATACGTTCCGTTCGGATGATGGTAAGGATGCTTTTCGTAATTGGGTGAAACAGCGGTATCGTTGGGAGGTAAAGGAAGAATGGTTGTCTTCCAGCCCCGGGATTGTTACTTCACTGGCGATTTCTGTCCGGGCTTTTACTAAGTCCGGCGATAAGGTGATGATTATGACTCCGGTATATCCTCCGTTTCATGCCGTAGTAAAGGATAATGGCCGCGAATTGGTATGTTGTCCTTTAATAAGAGATACCGAAAAGTATGTGATCGACTGGGAATGCTTCGAACAGGGGTTACAAAAAGGAGTGAAAATGCTCATTCTGTGTAATTCTCATAACCCTGTCGGACGGGTGTGGACCCGTGAGGAATTGGCAAGGATCGGAGAATTGTGCTGCCGTTACGATGTCCTGATTCTATCCGATGAAATTCATGCAGATCTGGCTTTGTTCGGACATCGGCATACGGTTATGGCTTCTGTGTCGGAGGAGATCGCTGCCCGTACGCTGACCGCTATGGCTCCGAGTAAGACTTTCAATATCGCCGGTATGATGAATTCGGTGATTATTGCTTCCAACCCTGAGATTCTGGAGGTATACAATCGTGAATTAACGACTTTGCACCTGGACTTGGGAAATATCTTCGGACACGTTACTTTGAAAGCGGCCTATCGGTATGGGGCCGGTTGGTTGGAGGAACTGACCCGGTATCTGGAAGGGAATGTACAGTTCGCTTTGGATTATTTCGAGAGAGAACTACCACAGATCAAAGTATTGAAACCCGAAGGTTCGTTTTTATTGTGGCTGGATTTCCGGGGGACCGGTTTGTCGCATGAAGCCTGTGGAGAACGATTGGTGAAGATAGGAAAAGTCGGACTGAACGACGGTCTGGAATTCGGTGAAGAGGGCAGGGGATTCCGCCGGATGAATATCGGATGTCCCCGTTGTGTTTTGGAAGATGGCCTGGAACGGATAAAAAGAGCTTGTCTGTAAATTTTTTGTAAAGGATTATTTATGCAAAACAAAAATGAATGTCTATAAAGTTTTTTCTGTACAGATTTTAATTTTTGGAAATAAGTAGGGAAAGAAAGGTACTGACGGGAGAGTGGGGAGGAAAAGAGGGTAAAAGCAGGGCAGCCCTTGATTTTCAGATAGAATCGGGTGAGGATTATCTGTTGAGTTCCGCTTCCAGCATTTTTTTCAATTCGGGGTTGGAAGGCCGGGGAGCATCTGCTGAGACAATGTTGCCTTTTTTGTCAAAGACCATGAAACGGGGAATACCGTTGATTTTATAGTCTTTTGTGATTTTGCTCCAGCCATTGGCTAAGAGTTGGATACCTTTTAACCCCTCTGTTTCGATGAAATCCAGCCATTTTTGTTTGTCTTTCGCTTCATCGACAGAAACGCCTAAAAAGACCACATCGGTGCCGTGCATCTCCTTCTTCAGGTTTTTCAGATGGGGGGATTTCCTTCCGGCAGGGGCTGCACCAGGTGGCCCAGACGTCTACCAGTACCACTTTCCCCTTGAAGTCGGACAGCGATACTCTATTGCCTTCCACGTCGGGGTAGGTAAAATCCGCCGCCGGGGAACCGGCTTTGGTGTCATACAGAGGAGCTCCTAACGCTTCGATACGTGCTTTGAGAGAGGGCGTTACAAAATATTTGCCGTATTTTTCCATACCTGCCGAATATTGTTCGTAGGATCTATATCGGCGAAACTCATTGTTCTGCAGATATTCGCCTATCAGATGGTCGTTGTGTAAAAAGGTAATCACATCGTCCGGATTATATCTCTCTTTTTCCCCTGACTCCCGGTTGGTAAACTCGGCGTACACGCCCGGCATTCTGACCCCTTCCGGAAATTGCGATACGACATCCGTCGTATATTTCTGCGGTGAGGCAATGTGTTTGTAGTACTCCGGCCACATGAACTTTTCGGGATGCTTGTCACGGGGTGTGGCGAGGAAGAGCAGCGCATAGAAATCCGTGGAATAATCCACCTATATTTTCGTGCAGGATGATATTCAGCTCACGTTGGCCTGTATATTTTGCTTCCTGCGAAAGCATACCGACGAAAGAAAATATCAGTGTCGGATCGGTTCCGGCAGGTAAAGTTAATTCGTAGTGGCCGTCGTTGTCCGAAACGACACCGATATTGGTTCCTTTGATCCGTACCGTCACGCCGGGTAGGGGACTGCCTTTGCTATCCGTCACTTTCCCTTTGATCACCGTTTTTTCCTGTGGGGCGGCAGCATCTGCTTGCTTGACCACAATATGATTACTGTTCAATATATAGGTGAGACCCAGGGGATTCAATAATTCATCCAGCACTTTGCGGATGTCTTCCTGCCGGGCTTCGACATCCACTTTCCCTTTTGAGTCGGTGAGCAGGGTATTGTACAAAAATTTCAGTCCGGTCTGGGCCTCTATCCGGTTGAAAACTTCTTCCAGAGAAGTTTGTTTCAGATGTAGGTCCAGTGTATACTGTTGGGAATACACTTTCCCCTGGACACCACACACGAGTGTCAGCATAAAGAATAGCACACATTTCATCATTCTGCTTACTTGTTGCAAGCCACCGGAATCTTTCCAATCCGGCAACAACCGATTGTTTTTTTTCATAAATTTGTTGTGTTAAAACGATTTGTAAATTGTTTATACAAGTTTGCAACCGGTTCTTGTGCAAGAAGAAGCGGTTGCTTTTTTTATTTTCTCCTGACAATAACCTCCTTTCCTTTTATGTCGAATGTAAGTTCGTCCATCAGCTCGAAGGTGTGCAAGACCTCCCGGATGGAAGCATGACGATTGATTTTCCCCGTGTAAAGAATAGATTTCAATGCTTCGTTCTGATAATGGGTGTCGAACAGATACCAGCATCCCAGTGTTTTCATGACCTCTTCCAGGGGTTGCCGGTAAAAGGCAAACACGCCGTCTTTCCAGGCTGTATAATAATTCACGTCCACGGTTTGCTGCAACAGTGTTTTCCGGGTAGCGTCGTAATACCCCTGTTCGCCCGGTTTCAGGACGATCCATTGTTCCGTAGTGCCGATCCCCATCGATACGGTTCCGCTGATCAAGGTGGTCGCTTCGTTCGTGTCGTCGGGGTACGCCTTGACATTGAAGGAAGTACCTGTCACTTTTACCGCCGAGTGTTCCAGGCAAACCAGAAAGGGAGAACGGGGATCACGCTTCACGTCGAAATAAGCTTCACCACTGAGATATACGATTCTTTCACTCCCCGGAACGAATCGGTCAGGGAAGCGCAGACGGCTCTCGGCATTCAGAAATACGGTCGTGCTGTCGGGCAACAGGAAACTGAATTCTCCACCCCGGGGTACTTCCAGGCAATGGTAAACAGGTTGATCACCGTTTGCATCTCCGCAAGCGGCTTGAATGACCACCCGTCCCTGATCGTTATGCAACTTCATTTGCTGTGTATCCGTTTGCCGTAGTGTATCCAATAATACTGTTTCGCCTGAAGGGGTAATCAGCCGGGCCATGCGTTTTCCGGGATATATAGAGGTCTCCTCGCTGGCTAAGGGGAGAGAAACAGGAATCTTGCTATACCGGTAGACTGCCAGTCCCCCGAAAAGAATAGCGACAGAAGCTGCTGCTACCAGCCACCACCGGCGGTTGCGCCGCATGTTTCTTTTACGGACCACCTGTTGCCACCCTTCCCCGGGGTCGTAGCATCCGATTTTGGACAACAACTCATTTTGCCGTTCATCGTCACACCATTTTTGGAAATAAATCCGGTGTTTTTCCGATTGTGCCAGCCAGTTGTCCAGTTCTTTTTTCTCCGGTTCGGATAGTTTCCCAGCCCAATGACCCAGAATAAGCCGGATAATAGTAATGTCGTTTTTTACTCCCATTTTGCAACCATTTTGTATTATTACACGATGATATGCAAAAAGGGGTAAATGAAAATGAATTTTTTTATTTTACCGGTGACTTCGGATTAATTAAGGAAAAAGTAACCGAAATCACAGACCGAATAATAAGGCGAACAGCGGGTACAACTCTTGCAGATTTTTTCGCAGTATCTGTTTGCCCCGTTTCTTTTGGGCTTTTACCGTTTCAATACTGATTCGCAGGGTTTGGGCCGCTTTCTCGTTATTCATCCCCTCGAAATAGTACAACTCGAATACTTTACGGCATTCCCGGGGTAATTTTTCTATTGCTTTTCTCAGCCGGCTGAAAATTTCCGTTTCGATCATCCGGCATTCGAATTCGTCCTGTTCTCCTTCATGTTTCAGATAACTCAGGTAGTGTTCCCGCGAGAGACGGTTGCGTAAATGGTTCAGACAATCGTTTTTTTATGGTCAGATATAAAAAGTTTTTCAGATGTTACTCACTTTGGACTGACTGTCGCTTTTCCATTAAGCGGACAAAAACCTCCTGAACGATGCCCCGGGCCGTTTCATCGTCCTGTACATACCGAAAGGCAAAATAACACAGCGAACTATACCAGGAAGTAAAGATTTTTTCTACTTCATAGGCATATGTCTTTTCCATACTCATGCTTTCGTCGTTAGTTATCTGTTGCGCGACTTTTATGCAAAGATAAAGTATTCCGCTTGATTCGCAAAAGCCACTGGCTGAATCCCGTATCAAAAATACTAAATTTCTACATGTTCAGATTTTCTTACGCTGCCAGGAAGCGAATCTCATGAAAAGCCAGGACACCAGACCGATGAGGGTTCCATAAGTAAATTCACTGGTCCATACCCATTCTACGCGGGTGGATATGTAAGAAGCGAAAAACCAGACAGAAAAGGTGTAGGCGATCAGTACGACAGATTCCAGTATCAACGCATTGGTCGTATTACCTGTACCTGATACGGCTTCGAACAGTGGAATTCCGAAGCTCATAGCGATCGAAGCACAGCAGATAACCAGCAAAGAAGGAATAGAGGCATCGGCTAAGACCAAATCGTCGGTGTAGATAGACAGCACCGTATGAGGGATAAACAAACAGCATAAGAGTACCGGCAGAATGGCGATCAGCCCTTGTCCGATCGTTTTGAAGACAGTCGGCATCACTTCGTTTTGTTTCCCTTCGCCGATCAGGCGGCTGGTGAGCGTATTGGCCGTTGCACCGAAAGCAAATACGGGGATCATAACGAGCATATAAACACTTCTCACAATACCGGACACCGCAATCGGTGTCTCGCCCATATGTTCGACCAGAGCGAAGAAAATAAACCATGTCCCGAAAGAAAGTAACTTTTGGATCATGGTGGGAAAAGCCAGTTTCAGAACCGATTTCATCAGCCAGCCTTCCAGTTTATGAAAATAGAATAAGGAATAAGTTTTTAGCGGAAGCTTGACGAGCGTATACCCGATAAAGAAAAATGTAGCGGATATTTCGGCACATACAGAAGCGAGTGCTGCACCACCGACACCCATTTCGGGGAAACCCCATTTACCGAATATCAGGACATAATCGAGGAATATATTCACCATAGCCATGATGGCTGTCGTGAAACTGATGACTTTGGTATCGGACAGCCCGATATATAAAGAACGGAACAAAAAATTAAAACATACAAAAATAATACCGTAATGCCGGTAATCCATATATTCTACTGCAGCGGCGTAGATATTAGGCGACTGGATGATCCTGGCCAGAATATCGTTGGTGAAATAATGTTGTATCAGAAACAGACCTGTAGACAGAAAAAGCACGAAAAACAACCCGTGCTCGAAAATCACCCCGATCCGGTCCAGACGCCCTTCACCCAGGCGGCGGGCAACGATGATCTGTATACCGATGGCGAATCCCCAGGCTAAAGTCGAATAAATATAATAATAAATACCTGCCATCATCGAAGCTCCCAAAGCGACAGCACTGACCCGTCCCAGAAAAGCCGTATCGGTTAAGGCGATCAGGGTTTGTGCCAGATTTCCGAAGATAATCGGAAGGGCTATCGTCCAGATGATTTTATTTTTTACAGAGCTTCTCATGTGCTGTGGGAACGATTAGAAAGCTTCGGTCATATTCATATAAATACCCCATTTCTGTCCGGGTTCTTTGCCGATATCCAGACGGAAATTTTTGCGGGGTTGTAACTGAATACGAAGTCCGATACCATAGTTGAGTTTCCATTTATCCCAGTCGGCCGGGGTTTTTCCGATCGTACCCGTACCGATCCAGGCAACCCCTCCGAACTTCGACCAAAAGGCGCCCCGGGCATAAGCTTCCTGCGACATAAACATGTGCCGGTATTCGATAATGCCGTAAGCCATCGATTTATCCCGGTATTTACCCCAGGCGTAACCGCGCAGATCGAAGGGATTACCGAAGTTCGGCAGTTCGCTGTAAGGGACGTTATCCATACCGATCTGGGTTTTGGCTGTCCAGGCCAGCGTGCTCCGGCGTTTGAAGACCTGACGGAATTGGCGGTATTCCAGTTCCAGCATTTCATAATTGTAATTTCCGCCCAGATATTTCCCGTACAGGGTTCCCATTGCGCTTAGGAATACGCCCTCGAAAGGGGTAGCGACATCATCCCGGGTATCGTACTGGAACAAAGCACCTATTCCGATATTGTGATAACGGTTACCATATTTCAGGATGGCCGGATTGGTTTTCATCCAGTCGGCCAAGGATTTCGTATAATTATAGTTGAAATCCAGAAGCGTACCTACGTATATATTCGGTTTCACTTCCCACACAAAACGGGGAAAGAACTGCACGCTGGCTTTATGAAAGGTCACCGAATCCTTATCGTAACGGTCCTTTAGTTCCTCGGCTTTTTTGATTTCATCATAGCCGACGCCATAAAAATTGGCCGGTTCGGTACGATAACCGTATTTGATGTAAATACGGAATTTATTTTCATTGAAAAACAACGTACCGGCTCCTGCTGCGACGAAAGTCCCGTTGATAGAGATATTGAAGCCTACCGGGATAAAAGACCGTTGGCTGATGGTATCGTCGGGGTTCATCCGGAAAGTCATCAACATGGCGCCACCGACTCCCAGCGAAGCTTCGGGGTTATAGGAAGGACCTCCAAGAATGGAAAGCCATACTTTTTTATGGGCACGGATCGAATCGCGCCTTTGCTGGCGGGCAAATTGTTTCAGTTGGCGTACGGTCCAGGTCTCGGTCACAACGACGGTATCTCCCGGTGTCGTGATTTTTACAGAATCTTGCTGTGTAAATGCAGGGATCGCTACCAACAGTAGCAGGACAAGAAGTAATAGTTTCATAGTTGTTCTTAAATGTGCCAAATTTACTTCAAAATTTGTGCCAATCGGAATTATATGTGTTAATTTATATTATGACAATGATATACCAATGGCTATCGACTCTATCGGATAAAAGAGGTTACTAATCTATTATCAGATTACGAAACGGATATCATTTAGGTTTTATATTCACATCTGGTTCTGATCGGTTCGTTTTCTCAGATTATATCTATAATAACCTTATTATACAAAAATAGGATAAAATAAAAAAGTGGTTACCCTCATTTCGGGAATAACCACTTTTCAATATAAGCTACTTCGAATAATAGATTTCTTGTTTTTTGTACTAATATACAAACTTATAGGCGATATCATTAAATATGACATATCCGGCGTTGTCCTTTGTGAATGTTGTTACATAAGGATGAGTCCTTGGCATTGGAGGTGCTTCTTCCCATTCGTCTGTCAAGTAATTATAACGACAACAATACCAATAAGGTGGAGCTGCATCTAATCCTAATTCTCCTCCTACAATATAAGCATATTCCTGTCCGTCGATAGTTAAAAAGAAGCATAGGAACGTGTAATTCCCGGATATCTATCAGGTAAAAGAGTATTTAACGGTATAAAGCGAAACTCTTCCGGGTTGAATTTATAAACATCCCGGCTATATTCGTGAGCATTATGACCGAAACAAAGATAGACGGTTCCGTTGAGTTGAGATCTGCCTAAGCCTACATAAGCTTTATTTTCGATTACGAAAGCAATGGCCCCGATTTTTGAATTCCCTGGAAAGTCCTTCATTTTATCCCATCCGATGTAGTCTGTCGTTCTTTTATACTGCCATAGATTATTGCTGTGAGAATTCTCACAATCATATTTATTTTTATGATTTATATTTGGCATATTTGAATATGACCATTATAATTTTTACTTTTGAATTCATTGGTCTTAAAAAACTTTGTTGATACATAACAATTATTAAATTATTGGCGGACTGTGAATAAGTTTTGGAATATTAATTTTAATTTTGCAAAAAAAATAAAGGAAGACAGTATTAATAATGAGATTCTAAGCATAAAAGTTTTAAGAATTGTCAGTTCCTTATCAACTATTGAATCATTAAAAAATATGATTTTTAAGTTTGCGGGATATTCTTGTTGAATTTAAGACTGATGAATCAGTTGAATGTGTTGTAATAAATTAAGATGATGACGATAGAAGAACAAGTAAACGATGGTATTAAAAATGCCATGAAAGCTCACGATAAAGTTCGGCTGGAGACGATGCGTAATATCAAGAAAGTGATTTTGGAAGCCAAAACCCGCCCGGGGGCCAATGACCGGATCGATGATGCCGAATGTATCAAGCTGATTCAAAAATTAGCCAAACAGGGGAAAGAATCGGCAGAAATTTACAGACAACAGGGCCGCGAAGATTTGTACGAGCAGGAGAGCGGGCAGGTGGCCGTGCTCGAAGAATTCTTACCGAAACAACTGGATGAAGCTGAACTGACTGAAGCTTTGAAAGCTATCATTGCCGAAGTGGGTGCTTCTTCTGCCAAAGATATGGGAAAAGTGATGGGCACCGCTACCAAAAAATTGGCCGGTCTGGCCGACGGTAAAGCGATCTCGGCTAAAGTAAAGGAATTGCTGGGGTGAGCACGTAAGGATCGTTGAATATAAAGTTTCCCGATTTTATTTAATCTCCGGTAAATCGATCCCCTTGATTTTGCGATAGAGATTCAGGGCATACGAGTCGGTCATGCCGGAGACGTAATCTACTACGGTCTGAATCTTTGTATACATAGAATCTGCCTTACTGACCTTGTATTGTTCGGGCATGATCGATAAGATATTCCGGGCATAGTAAGTTTCCGGTTTCAGTACTGCATCCGTATATTCTTTGAGGATGGTTCCGAGTATTTTGAAACCGGCAATTTGAATCTGGGTTACCATATTCGTATGGTAGATTCGTCCGTAAGCTAAGGCGGTGCAGGCATCGTAGGCTTCTTTGTTCGTTCCGCTGACTTGTTTGATCAGGGTACTGTTGAAATCACCCTTCATGATCGCTTCGTAATTCTGGCAGAATACGTCGGCACAGGCATTGATCAGCTTATTGATGATTCCGGCTCTCAAAAAAGCAATCCGTTCATTTTTGTCGGTAACCGTCTTGAAAGTTTTGGTGATGATTTTCAGATCTTCTTTGTCTTCATTTTTGTCATAAAAGCTTTCCAGAATAGCGACGGTTTCGTCATAAGAAAGTATGCGTAGTTTATGTGAGTCTTCGATATCCATAATCTGGTAACAGATATCGTCAGCGGCTTCGACAAGGTATACCAGCGGATGGCGTACATATTGCAGCGGATGGTCACCGAGCTGGCGGATTCCCAGTTCCCCGGCTACCTGCCGGAAAATGTCTTTTTCACTCTGGAAAAAACCGTATTTGAATCCTTTGGGATTGGCTTTTGTCGATTCGAAGGGGTATTTGACGATAGAAGCCAGGGTGGTATAGGTCATGGTATAGCCTCCCGGGCGGCGTCCGTTGAAGCTGTGGGTCAGGAGACGGAAGGTATTGGCATTACCTTCGAAATGGCTTAGGTCATTCCATTCTTCGTCGGAAAGCAATTTTTTGAAATACAGGCCTTCACCTTCACTGAAAAAATAGGAAATCGCTTCTTCGCCCGAGTGGCCGAAAGGAGGGTTCCCCAGGTCGTGGGCCAGGCAACCGGTGCTGACAATGGTTCCGATTTCTTCCAGAATTTCCGGATTTTCGATCTCTACTTGCTGTTGTTTCAGGAATTGGCTGACCTTATTTCCGAGCGAACGTCCTACACTAGCTACTTCAAGGCTGTGAGTCAGACGGTTGTGAACAAAAATATTACCCGGAAGGGGAAATACCTGCGTTTTATTCTGTAAGCGACGGAAAGGAGATGAAAATATCAGGCGGTCGTAATCCCGTTGAAATTGCGAACGGTCGTGCGAATGAAACAACGAAGTGGTACTTCCCGGATGATAACGATGGGCTGATAAAAGTTGATTCCAATCCATAGGTAAAGCAATGAAGATAAGATCGAATAATAGGTTGAAAAACAAAGAGACGTCCAAAAAGTTTATACTTTAGGGACAGCCTCTTTGTATAAGGTTACTTTTTATTTTGTAATGAAGTGGAAGTGACTTCCGAAGCGTTCGAATGCAGCTTTGTCCAGTTCTTCCTGGCATTGAGGAGCAGCAATACGGATCAAGGCTTTAGCGCGATCCTGTAAGGTTTTTCCATATAGGTCGGCTACCCCGTATTCCGTAACGACATAATGCACATCGAAACGGGTGGTCACCACTCCGGCGCCATTCAACAGGGTCGGACTGATTTTACTGATCCCTTTGGCTGTGATAGCCGGCATGGCGATAATCGGTTTACCTCCTTCACTGGCTGCTGCACCCCGGATAAAGTCCAACTGTCCTCCACAACCACTGTAGAATTTGCATCCCAGAGAGTCGGCGTTTACCTGGCCGGTGAGGTCGATAGAAAGTGCAGAGTTGATGGCAGTCATTTTCGGTTGCTGGGCAATGATATAAGGATCGTTGGTATAGCCTACGTCCATCATAGCTACTGCCGGGTTGTCGTCGATAAAGTCATATACCGCTTTAGAACCCATCAGGAAAGTAGAAACGATTTTCCCTTTATCGTATTTTTTATTCAGGTTGTTGATTACTCCTTTATAATAAAGAGGTAATACTCCATCGGCAAACATTTCGGTGTGGATCCCCAGATTTTTGTGGTTACCCAGCTGTGACAATACGGCGTTCGGAATAGCTCCGATTCCCATTTGAAGACAAGCACCGTCTTCGATCAGGCCGGCACAATTTTTACCGATTTGAATATCCTGTTCCGATGGTTGTGCCGGTTTAGCTTCAATCAGCGGAGTGTTGTCTTCGCAGAAGATATCGATATCGGATAATTTGATGATGGCATCTCCCCAGGCACGCGGCACGTTAGGGTTGATCACCGCAATTACTGTTTTAGCCGTTTGAACGGCAGCCAGGGTGGCATCTACAGAAGTACCCATAGATACATAGCCGTGTTTATCCGGAGGACATACCTGAATCATGGCCACATCTACCGGAGTAATCCCCATACGGATTAATTTCTGGGTTTCACTGAGGTGTACCGGAATATAGTCTGCCCAACCGTCCTGAGTCGCTTTCCGTACGTTGTGGCCGACAAAATACGATTCCAGCTGGAATACACCTTCGAATTCCTGCTCTGCATAAGGAGCAGCGCCTTCCGTATGAAGATGTTGCAATTTAATGTTTTTCAGCTCTCCGGCACGTCCGCGGGCACACAAAGCCTGGATCAAACCCTGAGGTGCACAAGCTACACTGTGAATATGAATCCGGTCGCCCGATTTCACCACTTTGACAGCTTCTTCAAATGATACTGTTTTTATACCTTGAACCATAATGTTGTTATATTAGATTAAAATCTTTCACTCACAAACGATGCGAAGGTAGGCAATAAAAAGTAAAAAGTAAAAGGTAAAAGGTAAAAAGTGGGAGTAAATTGTGTGTAGAATTTGTTGCGTAATAAAATTATAGGGGAGAATACCGGACAAAACTGCTGTAATGGTTTGCGGATCGGATATATATAATCAATAGTATGGTGAAAAAGGACAACTCTATCTGTAAAGTATAGAATCGTCCTTTTTAGTTTACTTGTATTTTTCGATCAGGTTTTTAACGACTTCGGGGGTTAATTTATGATTTTCGAGCAGAGGAAAACCTTCCCAGCGGACAATACCTTTCGGATCGATGATGATGACATGGGGAATACCTTTGATTTCCAGGATTTTGTCCATTGTTTTTTTAGTATCTACTCCGTAATAATATTCGATAACGGGTTCTTTCATCGCTTTAATCTTTTCTACCGGTTCGTCCGAAATGCCGATAACGACGACATCTTTCGAAAATTCTTTGGCAATCTCGTTGAGCTCGGGAATTGCTTTCCGGCAGGGGCCACACCAGGTAGCCCAAAAGTCGATGATGACGAATTTTCCCTCAGTATCGGGTTTTTTAGAAATCCAGGTTTCTACGGTTAGTTCCGGTGCCTTTTCGTTCAGAAAAGATTTTGCCCACAACTGTTTGCCGTTGTTGCTTTCCTGTGCAAATCCAATACCGCTGAATAATAGCATGGTCAGTAAAATAATTGTGTTTTTCATTGTTTATCAGAATTTTAGTATTCAAGTCTATCCTTTGTTTTTTCAGTTATAACGGTTACAGCCCTTTCTCTCAACTTCTATCTCCCCACTTTTTAACCTCTCTCTTTTATCTCCTCGAATAACCTTTAGCCTATAGCTTTTAGCCTACAGCCTTTAGCCTATAGCTTTTAGCCTACAGCCTTTAGCCTACAGCCTTTAGCCTATAGCTTTTAGCCTTTTACCTTTTCATCGCCCTCTCCATATCTTTCTTGGCATCTTTCAGTTTCAGGCTTTCCCGTTTGTCGAATTCCTTTTTGCCTTTAGCCAGGGCGATCCGGAGTTTGGCGTATCCTTTTTCGTTGAGGAAAACTTTCACCGGTACGATGGTCAGGCCGGATTCTTTCACTTTACGTTGCAGTTTGATCAGCTCTTTGTGAGTGAGCAGTAGTTTTCGTTCCCGTTTTTCTTCGTGATTGTAATAAGTCCCTAGTTTGTATTCGGCGATATGCATCCCTTTTACCCACAACTCTCCCCGGTTAAAAAAGCAGTAGGAATCTACCAGACTGGCTTTCCCGGCCCGGATAGATTTAATTTCGGTACCGGTAAGTACGATGCCGGCATTATATTCTTCGAGAAATTCGTAGTCGAAGGAGGCTCGTTTGTTTCGTATATTGACTTCGTTAGGCATAAACTGAAAAATTAAATATTGAAAGCAGAAATTCCAAAGATGATCATCAAAAGTTGATTGATAATGACTGGAATACAAATAATCGCCAGTGAACTGATGACGAGAATATTGGTTTTCTGGCCCGGATGCAATCGGGGGATTTGGCCAAGTCCTTTGTAAAGCGTCCGTATAAAAGTAAAACTGAGCAACGTAAAAAGTTGGCCTAGAAAAATATTTCCCAGAGCATTTCCAATACTATGAAAAATAATGAAAATCACTCCACTGTATACGGTCAGATTTAAGGCCAGGTTCGTATCGAAAGAGAGTTTCCGGCACAAATATTCCCGTGTAATCAGATAGGCGAACCAGTTACCGATGAGCATTGCTATCAGATTAATGATTGTCAGACCGGTAGCTTGCCAAAAATTATAATTGATCAAATTGATCAACAGAACCATTATCGAGATAACCATAGTAATGGGAATCAGATAATTCCGATACAATTCCTTTCCGGAATTAGTTTCGTTCAGGGCTTCCGGCCATACAATCTCCGGAACCATCAGCAATTGTTCGGTGCGTCGGTATAGATATTTGAAATTAATATTTTTCATGCCAGACAAAAATATCTAATTTTTCCTGAAAAACAACAGGAATTTTTGAAGATACTTTGTCCGGGAAAGACAAAGCTAGGGAAAGGTGAAAGCCTACAAAGCCCATTCTTCTGATAAGGATGGAAAGAATGGGCTTTGCATTACTTTTGTAACCGGTCTATTAGAAGTGTGCGGACTACCTCATACCCTTTATGTGGATTGAACTCTTCATCTGGCCGAAGCAACTGCTTGGTATCTCCCAAAAACTCATCATCTTGCATTTTATCTTCCATGTTGATAATAAATTCTTTGTAAGTAGGAACGTGATCTACCACAAATTCCATATACTTTTGGTAACAAGCCAATACGTGAGCTATGTTGACATCTGATAGGGTCAATGCTTTATACAAGTCATATAAATCACGTCCCTTTCGTCTTTGGTACAAAGCACGCAACTTAGTCCCCACCAATTCATCCAGCTGATAGGTCAAGACATGACACTCTCCATTATACCATTTGTTTGAAACTGAGAATGGAACTTCCTGCATTGGTAGCACATTGAAATGTTCCTTGCAATTGATTTCCACCTTGAGGTGTATCGGAACAACCGGTATAATTTCTGATTCAAGTCTAAAAATTAAAGTGTTATTATGTTTCTTTTGCTTGACTTTGGGCTCGCCGAGAAAAGAAAGTGCTTCTCTGATGCGGTCGTATGTTTCTTTTATCGGTTCCGCTTTAACTTGTACAAGGTCGATATCCTCGCTATATCTGGGCTGGGGTGACAGGAACAGCTTATGCAGGGCAGTTCCACCACGAAATGCAAGATGTGATGCAAGGTATGGGTCCTTATAAATTTCTGTCAAGGCTCTGCATATCAACAAATCCTGTTCAACCTGTTCGGTTTCTGTCCATGGAACCTGTTCGCCCCATTCTCTGATTGCAAATTCGGGAATCATTCGTCTATTTCTATTTCTTGGTTAATAATCACTTTCCATTTTTTATCAACTTCACAATATCCTGTCGGTTTGTTTACCTTAAACGGAACTTTTCTAAATTTTAATCCTGCGACCTCCATTTTGGAATATAAAGTTTCCGCCAAATCCTCTCGCTCCAAGATATGTTCCATGATATATCCCAACCGCTGAAAGACCGGTGTAGATGATGCTTTGAAGAAGGAGTCATTCAGGCTGTCCAGATTCACGACATCTACCAATTCGTTCAAAACAGTGCAGACACGGTTCAGACCACCCACGCTCTTTTCGTTTTCTATCAAGTCAATAGCTGTCAGTTCAGGAGAAGATACGTTGATATATCCAGTTTGGGTTTTGTGTTTTCTTATGAACTCCGTTTGAATTTCTTTTTTAGAGAAGAATAATATGGATGTGCCATTTTTAGAAGTACTCCTCATATAAGGTAGTTCAACCGCTACCGAAAAAGTTTGAGCCCTTTGATGGGAGGCCCCATAAAAAGCTGCGGCATTTAATAAGGCTACATAATATTTCTTGTCAAGATAAGCCATAAGCTGATCCATGTAGAAGACCGGAGGGATAATCCCTTTCAGCGAATACTCTATAGGCATGATGACATAGAAATTTCTCCAGGGCGAAATGATTTTCGCTTTAGTGACCAAACGGGACAGATAGGTTTTCATATAATCCTTGCCCAATGAAGGGAATTGCTTTTCAATATCTTCCTTGGTGAAGGTGTAGTAACCCCTCATTTCCCTGTTTTCAATCCATTCTGACAAGTTTTCTATATCCTTTTTCATATCACACGATGCAATGATTCTGCAAAAGTAATCATTTCCTGATTACTTACGCAAAATGATTGCAATTATCTTGGGCTAAATGTGCATTTTTCCATATTCCTCTATAAAAATCCATCATAGCCGCGCTTCCCTTGTCAAGTCCCATTGAAAAGGTAACTCGGAGGGACGATACCTTCCACGTTCGAGCCTGCGGTTTTCGCGCAAAAAATTCCCTGCGGTAATTTTTCACCCGAAAAAACGTTCCGGTATCGCCGTCCGAGTTGTGGAGACGGCCGGGACTTAGCAAGCGAAGCGACCTACGGCGCATAGGACAAGATAAAAAACAATCTGACAGCGGTATTTTGCCGGACTTGATGTTCCAATGGATTACGCCGTCAACACATTCCCCATACAAAATCTTCTTCCTGTCTTATAGAGCGGCACAAGGAAGCGGGGACTAAAGACAGCTCGCTCGCAACTCTGCATAATACGGTTTTCTCCTTGCCGGTTTCGTGGCGTTCCTGCCGTTTTTCTTACCCTGGGGCTTGCCATTCGTGTGTGCCCGCCCTTTTCCGCCCCTTTAATCCGGTGCTTTTCCTTACTTTTTCCTTTGACTTTCCCGTTTTTCCGCCTCCCGCTTTTCCTCCCGCGGTGAAACAGGATGACAAACGATGAAACACATAGTACAACATATTGTAAATCAATCATATATCAGAAATCATCCTATATATTTGCACTGACAATCATAGTTATCAACCCTAAAAACCAAAGTTATGGCAAAGAAAAATGGAAGGGACGATCCCCCTAAACCGCAAGTCGCCGAGAACGAACAGATGAGCGACATCATCCTTATCCTCGACAAGATGGAACTGATTTTACAGGCAGTATCCCAAATTGACAAGGACGGCAGGTACAAGACGGTTCCGGCAGACAAGGAGCATACAAACTCCTTTCTGAAAATCGACCGCTACGCCAGCATGTTCGAGAATTTCCTGAAGAACTTCTGGAGCCAGCTCAAGGACCCGACACGCTTCGGTATCCTTACCATCAAGGAAGACACGCTGGATAACCCGGAAGTGAGGCAGGCAGTCGAAGACATCGCGGCAGGAAAGCAGACCAAGGCAGTGGAGGAATTTCTCAAGAAATACGAGATTGTCCCCCGCGACAAGGAAAACCAAAGTATCAACCCCAAGAATCAAGAAGAAATGTCAAAAGAAAATGAAACACAGCGGCAGGCCGCCCAAGGCGACGGCACGCAGCAACAACAACAGCCCCAGTACCGCTACAACGAGTCCATGATCAACTGGGAACAGCTGAAGAACTTCGGGCTCTCCCGTGAGGAACTCCAGGAACGGGGACTACTTGACCAGATGCTCAAGGGTTACAAGACCAACCAGGTCGTGCCCATCAGCATGAACTTCGGCTCCGCCGTACTACGCACCGACGCGAGGCTCTCGTTCCAGCAGTCCCGCTCCGGGGACATCGTGCTGGGCATCCACGGTATCCGGCAGAAACCCGACCTCGACCGTCCTTACTTCGGGCACATCTTCTCCGACGAGGACAAGAAGAACCTGCTCGAGACGGGCAACATGGGGCGTGTCGTGGAACTGAAGAACCGCAACGGCGAGTATGTCCCCTCTTTCATCAGCATCGACAAGCTCACCAACGAGGTGGTGGCGATGAAAGCCGAGAATGTCTTCATACCACGTGAAATCAGCGGGGTGAAAC
This sequence comes from Odoribacter splanchnicus DSM 20712, assembly GCF_000190535.1. Taxonomy (GTDB): domain Bacteria; phylum Bacteroidota; class Bacteroidia; order Bacteroidales; family Marinifilaceae; genus Odoribacter; species Odoribacter splanchnicus. The sequence goes on along the minus strand of NC_015160.1, from coordinate 1,623,996 downwards.
TGACCGAGCAGGAACAGAACGACCTGCGTGAAGGAAAGAAGATATTCATCGAAGGAATGACGGCCAGATCGGGCAACCCGTTCGACGCCCACATTCAGGTCAATGCCGAGCGCAGGAGCGTGGAGTTCATCTTCGAGAACGACAAGCTCTTCAACCGGCAGTACCTGGGAGGCGTGGAACTGACCAAGAAGCAGGTGGAAGGCCTCAATGCGGGCAAGGCCATCTTCGTGGAGGGCATGAAGCGCAAGGACGGGGAACTGTTCTCCTCCTACGTGAAGCTCGACGAGGCGACGGGCCGCCCGTCCTACACCCGCTACAACCCCGACTCCCCTGAAGGCGCGCGGGAAATCTACATCCCGAACGAGATAGGCGGCGTGAAAATCACTTCCGAGGAGCAGAAAGAGCTGCGCGAAGGACGCCGATAATCTTGACGGGCTTATAATACATTCTGATCAAGGATGGCAATATCAACACTTCGGATACAGACAGCGTCTTGAGGATTACAATATAATCCAAAGTATGTCCCGAAAAGGCAATTGTCTTGACAATGCCATGGCTGAAAACTTCTTCGGCATAATGAAATCCGAATTGCTTTATGCCGAGAAATTTGAGTCGCCGGAAGCCTTTATAAAGGCTTTGAATGAATATATTGATTATTACAACAATAAAAGAATCAAATCCCGGTTAAATGGAAAGAGTCCGGTACAATACCGAACTCTTTCTATAACTGGATAATGTTTAACCTGTCCAACTTTTAGGGTGCACTTCACTTTTTTGGACAGCCCCATAAATAGTTGTTAAATAGTTGATTTATAGATAGCCTTTCTTTTTGCTTTCTTCATTAATGGCTTTACGAAGCGTATCTAAAAATTCGGTTATTTTTGATGGTTTACGACTAACGACACTTTCATGCTTCTTATGCACATCGCCCAATTTAATATTGAAAAGGTATTCAAAGGCTCTTCCGATTTCTGTAAGTGGTGCTTCTGTACCACTGCGCGTTACCACTCTTTTAGATAGGAACAATCCACTAACTATCTCCATAATCTCAATAAGATAGGTTTCGTCTGTAAGGTAGAGCGGCGAGAGTGGAAGTTTATTCTTCCGGTTTTGGAATTGAACCGGATATTTAATTTGCATATTGAGTATGCGGATTTCCGTATTTACAAGTCCTATCGCTTCATCAATAAGCAATGACAAGGCGTTTTTCCCCCTGCTCAAATTGTACTCGATACGACTTGAGCCTGTTTAGTCCAAAAGAGAAGTAACGTAATAATACAGCGTAGTCCTGTTCCTTTATAGCAATACTTACTAAGTGATTGGCAAGTTCTTGCAATGCGGCCGTAAAATCATTTACGGCAAACTCTTTCTGTGAGTGTTCCGATAATAGTCGGAAAAATCTCAAATCTGATAAGTCTTTCATAATTAATACATTTACATATTGATAAATTGCGTTGCTTTGCTGAGGATTGCGTTGATACAATTCTCCCGTAGCCAGCGGTTTGAATGAGTTTTTTTATACCGGTTATATTTTGTTGTATTTATAATTTACGGTTATTTTTTCCACCAATCGTCCACCTCTTTGCTCGGTTGTAGGTTTCCCACATACGAGCGTATTCTCCTTTAAGAGCAAGTAGCTGCTCATGTGTTCCCTGCTCGGCTATCACACCCTTATCTACATACAGAATTCGGTCGGCATTGGTGATTGTAGACAATCGGTGAGCGATGACCAATACCGTCTTTCCTTTGATGAGATGAGAGAATGCTGCCAGAATCTTACCTTCGTTTTCGGGGTCGGCAAAGGCGGTGGCTTCGTCCAGCAAGATAATAGGGGAGTCTTTTAATATGGCGCGAGCCAAGGCTATGCGTTGTGCTTCACCACCAGAGAGGTAGATGCCTCCTTCGCCTACCAATGTCTGATAACCATTGGGCAAGGATTCTATAAACTCATGGCATTGAGCGGCACAGGCAGCCCGTGCCACTTCCTCAAAGGTTGCAGTCTTGTTACCCATACGGATATTCTCCTCGATGGTATCGAAGAAGAGCATATTATCCTGAAAGACAAAAGCGACGTTGTCCATCAACACCGAAGTGGGAATCTCTTTGACTGGCACTCCTCCTATTAAGATTTCTCCGCTTTGAACGTCCCAAAAGCGGGCGGCAAGCATAGCAACGGTACTTTTACCGGCTCCCGAAGGACCGACTAATGCAGTTATCATACCGGGATGGGAGATGAAAGATATCGCTTTGAGTATCGGCGTGGTGTCGTAGGCAAAAGAGACGTTGCGAAATTCCACTGAAGCGTCTTTGGGGTGTCGGGGAATGTCAGGCTCTTCGATTTCGTCCATATAGAGAATGTCATCAATCTTCTGTACACCCATGTTGTTCTGATTCAGAAAGCTGCCTATCCACAAGAGTTTAAGCACGGGAAAGAAAACAGCCACGCCGAAAAACAGGAACATGAGTAACACCGGCACGAAAGTGGCATACGAGGCACTCCCCACAAGCAGCCACACTGCCACGGGAATGATGAAGAGCAGTGCCGAAGAGAGTATGGTAAGGAAACCTACATATGTGGGTTGGTATTGTACGTTTACCTCGTTGGCAAATTTGCGGTACTCCTTGATGTCGTCATTGAGTTTGCGATAGGCATTAGTCGATTCGGTGAAGGTCTTCACCACCTGAATACCGCGAATATATTCCACAATACTAGCATTCATTCTGCCTAAGGTCTCCACATACCGTTTGGAAACCTCCCGGATTTTTTTGCCGGTGTACATTCTTCCCATCACATAGAATGCCATCGCCAGCACAGCCAATACTACGATAGCCAACCGCCAGTCTACGGCAAACATATAGCTGACGAGAATCAGCGGAAAAAGTAGGGCAGTTACGATGTCAGGGATATGGTGGGCAATAAACAGTTCGATGCGCTCCACGTCGTCGCTCATTATTTTCTTCAGTTCTCCCGAAGCCCGGCGGGAAAAGAACCCCAAGGGCAAACGAACCATTTTTTGTACTAGCTGCATTCGTATTTCATACAGAATGTTGAAAGCGGCAATGTGCGAGAGCATGAGGGAAGCAAACGTGAGCACTCCGAAAGCGAAGAAAGCTCCCAAGGCGATATAGCTCCACAGCCAGATGTATGCCTTGTCAATCAATGAGGGATCAAGCGCATGCTCTGCCAACTCGATGAGAATATTGTACACCGCTATGATCGGCACAAACTGCACGATGGCGGTGATAACTGCCAACAACATCGCCCCGATGAGCAGCCGACGTTTAGTGCCGGCTATTTCTATCAACCGTGCCAGCCCGGTCTTGCGTTTATTTGTATCCATAGCCTTACTGTTTATTCGATTGTTTGAACTTCCATCCTTTTACCCGTTGTTGTTCCTCCCAAAGATTGCGATACAGTCCTTCCTCTGCCAAAAGAGCTTGATGCTTGCCTTGCTGCACCACCCGTCCTTGGTCTATCACTACAATATTATTGGCACCTATCACCGTGCCCAAGCGATGAGCGATGATGACTACAGTCTTTTCTTTCACCAAGTCGTTGATAGCATCTTGGATGTGAACCTCGTTTTCGGGATCGAGCGAAGCGGTTGCCTCGTCAAGCAACACGATGGGCGCATCTTTCAAAATGGCACGGGCAATAGAGATACGCTGTTTCTCTCCACCGGATAGTGTGCTACCTCCTTCACCCACCATCGTTTCGTAGCCATCAGGCATAGCGGTGATGAAGTTGTGGCATTGCGCCTTGCGTGCGGCAACTTCTATCTCTTCGCGGGTAGCTGTCTCACGTCCCACGCGGATGTTGTTATAAATGGTATCGTTGAAGAGATACACATCCTGAAAGACGATGGAAACTTGTTGCATCAGTGTATGCACGGTGTAGTCTTTGATGTTTCGTCCGCCAAATAGGATTTCCCCCTCGCTTACATCCCAGAAACGGGCAATGAGTCGTGTCAATGTCGTTTTGCCCGAACCCGATGGTCCCACAAAAGCGGTCAGTTCCTTTTCGGGAATGGTAAGCGATACATCCCGAAGTACGGGAATATCGGCATTATAGCTGAAGCTGACGTGACGGAACTCTATCTCTGAGTTGACAACATCTTCTATTATACCCTCCGGAAGTACGGGCGTTTTGCAAAGAGCATCAATGCGTTCGGCTCCCAGCTTCATGTAGTTGATGAGGGCGATAAAGGTCAAGGCGTTGATGAGTGGGGCATAGATAGCCGATCCTGCCAGCAGGAACATGATGTAAACGGGCATGGAGACTTTGGCATTTAACAACATCGAGAAGCCAAGTAGCATAATAAGAACCAGGCCGCCATTGAGCAGAGTGGAAGCCAGCGTGATGCTGGGTGCGGGAGCCGCTTCCAAACGGATGCTCTCCCGCTTTAGATCACGGAAAGCTCGTTCCAAGCGTTCAAACTTATTGCCGCTCAGGTTGAAAGCCTTAATCAGGCGGATACCTTGTATATACTCGATCATGCGCGAAGCGGCATTGGTCTTTATTTTTTGATGCCTCTTGCCCAAGGTTGCCACAAAGTGATTGGTGAGCCACATCATGGGGTATGCCAATGGAATGACAGCTGCTGCCGCCAAAGCTAATTGCCAGTTGAAGAATGAGAGCGAAACCAAAGCGACGATGGGCATCGCCAGCCCGCCAAAGAACTGACCGATAAGGTGAGTAGTGAGCATCTCCACGTTGTTATAGTCGCTGACAATGTATGCCCCGATGTCGCCGGGATCACGACTATTGAAGAAACTCATCGGCAGTTGGCGCAGGTGATTGACCACTTCCAAACGACCATCGCAACAAATGTCGTAGCCGTCTTTATAGGCTACAAGGTATGCCTTTTTGCTAATGAGCCAAAGGCAAACGAGAGAAATTAGAAGCATTAGGCACGCCCAACCTATGTTCACGAGGTTGAGCGGTGTGCCGGGATTTTGCAGAGGTTTGAATACCTCCCACACCACGAGCAGCATTGCCCCATACGGTGCGCCACGAAAAAAGTACTCCGCAACCGTCCAGCCTATCAGCGGACGCAAGCGACGGGGCTGCCCCATCGTGGCGGAATTGAGTATTTGAGAGAGATTGTTCATAAGGTTGCTATTTGAGTAAGAAGTATCTGGGAGTTCTCGCTTTGTACCGCGCATAGTCTTCCCCATAAGTGGTCATGCAGTATCGCTCTTCACCCAAGATAACGCCATGCGTGACGAGGATCAAAGGAATTGTGGCAAGCAGCAACCACAACGATGCCGAGGCAATGCAAACCGCCAATGCTCCCACTTCATAGAAGAAGTACATCGGATTGCGCGACAGGCGGTAAACGCCTCGTACGACAGTTTCTCCTTTAGGCGTAGAGGCATAAGCATGAAAGGCTGCCATAAATCCGACAAGTGCAAAGGCAAACAAGACGCACCCCACCGTGAATAGCGGTGTACCTATGCGGAGAGGGACAAAGAGCGACACCAAAAGCAATGTTCCCTGAAACACAAAGCTTAAAGTGGCGTACCGCTTGTCCTTAGAGGTATACCAAGATGTATCTACGGCACGTTTGCCACCTTCTCGGTAAAGAATCATATACAAAAGTTGTATCAGCACCAATGCAAACGAAGGTATCCATGCATTGAGCCAACCGAAGTGAAATTGAATGAAATCGTTTATTGGCATACGAAATTTTATTTATTGTGTGTGATATTGAAACCCTTGAATAGCCATTTCTGAATGGAGAAACAAGATTAATAAATGTTTGGGCTAAAAAATGAGAGCAAAGGAAAGGCCGATAATTCAACTCTCACCTTTGCCTCTTCTGAGTGATTGATTATTACTTAGTTTTCAAACCAATGGAAATATGCAGGAGCTCCATCTACCTTTACTACGGCATCCGAGCTTGTTTCGCCGGTTGCAGGATTATGCGTATAAAAGCCCACATCATTTCTGCCATTAATAGCAAACACGATAAGATTCTTGTATTTCTCCACTGCTCCTCCAAAGCTTGACGTCATCGGTATCGGAAGTTTTTTTACCGTTTTATTGTAAATATCCATCTCTACACTGATGAGCGATTTATCCGTGAACCAGTTGGGAGATGTTGGGTTTGCCCAATAAGAAGGAATATCCATCGTGGCATACATTTTTCCGTTGCCGGCGTATTGTGATTGAAGCAGCCAAACGGTTTTGCCCGATTCGCCTTCGATTGTTTGATCGTTCAACACCCAATTATAGGTAGGGTCAAATTCGGTTTCGCCTTTCTTGATGCGCAAGATACCGGTCTTGTACTTAGGATTCATGCCGTATGCGCCCGTGCACATCAGATACATATCGCCTTTTTCATCGATAAAGGTTTGTTGCCCATAGGTATAAGCCCCGATACCGATACCACTCGCCTTTTCATAGATGACACGCTCCACCTTGTCCGTTTGAGTGTTGATTACCGCGAGTTCTATCTGAGGTTCGGTAGCCGGTTGGAATGTCATGTCTGTCTGATTCAGTGTTACATACAAACGTCCATTATGCACAAACGGAGATCCAAACATCGGTACGGCCAATCCCGGTGCAGCGTAAGAGGACAGATCAATCTCACCAGTTAGTTCCATCGTTTGAGGGTTGAATATAAATAACTTGCCGATAAGTGATATCAGATAGGCTTTTGTTGCATTAACAAAAGAGATGTGTCTTGGAACAGAATTAAGGGGAATAGGCATGGTTGCCGTTTTGGTGAGTTTAGTTCCCGAACGCCCCCATTTTGTTACTACATTTTCATCACCTTGTGCTCCGAACGCAGGAAAAGTGTACACATCATTACCGTTGCACACTGGCATCATTCCGTAACCGACTTGCACGGCATTTTTGTTTGTCAGTTTCTTGGGAGACACTCCATCTGCTAACTGCATCCAACCTGACCCGGTCTGTCCACCGGGATTCATAAGCATGGTGTAAACAAGTATATCGCCAACTTTTACTTCCGGATCGGTCGTGATTGGTTTCGTTTCCGGGTCTTTGCTACAAGCTGAAAACAGCATAGTGATACTCATTAGGAGGAGTAATACTCCGTTGATTCTCTTTTTCATTTTACTTTTTATTTTATTGTTGAATAATATATTGAATTGTGATTAGCTTTATTTCAGCACGTACCTGATACGTGCGGTAAAGGCTCTGCCGGGAAGCGGGTAATTAAACTCGCTGAACAGGCGGGCATTCGTAAGGTTGGATGCTTTTGCCGAGAAGGTAAGCCCACCGTTCATGATGGAGTATTCTAATCCCAAGTCGAGCTTGAAAGAGCGCGGAATGCGTTTCTCTTGATATTGACTTACTTCGAAATCGAAGAAATACTCTTCTACGAATGAAGCATCGGTAAATAGTCTTACATTCTGACCTTTCCCTCCGAAGAGATTCTCTTTGTGAAACTCTACCCCCGCATTTGCTAAGAAATAGGGAATATTAGGCATACGCAATCCCTTCGACGGATTGAGAACGTTACTCGTTGGTTCGTACTTACGTGTATCGCGAAGGTCTTGAAACGTGGCATTTACATATCCGTAAAGCCAGCGTGTAACATCTGCTTTGACTTCTGCCTCTACACCGAAGGTACGCATCTCACCGAAATTAGTGTATCTGCCCTGCACGAAGTTGCGCGTATAGCGTATCATATCTTGCAGGTAAGAGAAGAATCCGTTTACCTCCACCTGCAACAATCCGGAACCAATCTTTTTATCGTACATCAATCCGATGTTAGCGTTAGTTCCTCTTTCGGGTTTCAAGTCGCCCGAAGGAGCAATAAGGAAGCCGTCGCCAATGAGTTCGGCATCTGTCGGTAGTCGTACATCATAGCTTACGGAGGCTTTCCCCAACAACTCTTTGGTGAAGCGGTAGCGCAAGGCTTCACTTACACCCCAATCGTGCTGCTGCATATCCACTTCTTTGGGTACGGAATTCCAAACATCTCCTATTTTCGTATTCATGGAATAGTAATAATACTTACCCGTCAGCGAGTTGAGGAATTTGTCATTGGGGGATTTATAGTCGTAACCCAAACCTAATACCCAGCTCGTCATGTGTGAGTCGAAGTTTATCTGTCGCCCCACCGCTTTATCCAACAACGGATCGGAGGGCTTCCCCAATGCCCATTTGAATAATGAGTTGAGGTTGATGGAGTGCCGGTCATTGATGATGTAATTGAGATTGGTCTTATTTCCCACGGTATGCTTACGCATTTTCATGTCAGAGGGTAAAACTCCTATTTCTCCTCCGTAAGCCGAAACAGGCGGATAAGGATTCATATCCCAGTCGTAGCGAAGCCTAGCTGTATCCACAAAGTTGTATTGAGAATAGGCATAGCCCGTGCCGCTACTGAAGTCAAGTCCATTGAGTAGGAAATTGTCTTTCTGTAAATCAATGGCGAAGTTGTAAGCTCCGGCACTACTTTCGGCAGAGCGTATGTTCTCTACCACGCCTTGTATCTGCTTGCTGTTTCGGATAAATTCAAGTTCAAACTCCATCTGATCGAACCACCATTTACGGGCTTTCATCGATATCCCTCCCCCCGATTGGTTGAATTTGTCATGGTCGCGTTTTATGAACTTACCTTTGTTCTGAGGCAATTCCATACGATAGTCATTATCAGAATGGGTGTATAACAACGCTGCCCCCAACTCTATTCCTTGTTTGACCAGATTCCGCTTGAAGACGCTACTTGCTTTATGTGTATTGAAGCTACCGAACGAATACGAAGCATCCAAGTAACGAGGTGGATACTCTTTAATCACGATATTTACAGCACCCCCCACGGCAGATCCACCGAACTTGGCTGGAACCACACCTTTATATATTTCAATGCGGTCAATCATGTCGATGGGTATATCGTTGATGTCGATGAAATCGGAATTATCGTTCATCGGTACTTCGTCTATAAAGAATCCAATACGCTTGCCTTCCAAGCCGCGAACAGAGATACGCGAGGCACTGCCTACTGCTCCCTGCGAACGAATGGTTACGCCTACGGTCTTAGTCAGAATATCTTCTACGCTATTTATTGTACCTTGTAACTGGCTCATACTGTAAACCGTTACCGGCATGGCTTGCTCCCGAATCTTGCGGGCTTCACTTTTGCCCATCACCACCACTTCGTCCAGCGATTTGACTTCGGCTTTCAGGCGGATAATAGTTTTCTTTACATTCTCTTTACTTACGGTTACTTTTTGGACTGCTGTTTGATAGCCCATAAACTTCACGGTGAATGTATAAGTACCGAAAGGAATGTCTGAAAAAGAGAACTCGCCATATTTGTTGGTTACATCGCCCTTTTTCAGTTCCTCAATAAAGAGGGTTGCTCCGGGCAGTGGATCTTCGTCAGTGTTGTCGATGACCACGCCCGCAATCCGCCCCCCACCTGTTTGGGCGGATACACTGATGCTCATGAGCATCAGTATCAATAGAGAAAATAGTACTTTCTGTTTCATTGTTTATTTATATGATTGTTGGTTTCTCCTTAAATGCTGGGATCGGGAGCTTCCGGCGTGGAAACGACTATAGGTGTTGTACCTGAAGAGTTTCCTTCGGTTACTTTTTGTGTAAGTACCTCAACATCCTTAAACTCTATTCTGGCGATCGCCTCTTTGGGGTTGAGTGTCGTTTTGTCAGCAATGAGTTTGGGCACTTCACGTTCTTTCAACATACCCGTAGAACGTAGCACGGGATACCATTTGGCAGCTTCCTTCGGCTTGGAAAGATTTTTGCGGGCTGCTTTGTTATAAAGTATAAGCATAAATCGATATTGTTTTGTGCCCTTTCGGGCAGTTATTAGTAGTAATTTTCAATATTTGAACTGTATATCTTCTCGTTCCATTTCTCCTTTGAGGTATGTGAGAAGAGTCTCCATATCGTCTCCTACTGTAAAGGCAATGCTCTCAATAGTAGTGCAATGCCCCAACGTACAAGTTGATACAGGATTGATTAAAGAAACATAACGACTGTCTCGTTTCACCAGTCGATGAATCAACTGCGGATAGGTAGTCAGAACCCGATGTATCGGGGTATATTTATTGATGCTCATCTGTCTATTGGTTTCATCATCGGTTGTTTTGTCGCTTGCACGCATATTCGTTGCGATTGGCTCTCCGGCGAGATGTCGTAGGTCACATTTATAAATCCCGCTTGTTCCAGCATTCTTTGTATTTCTATGGGTGAGTAAATGCGCAGGTCGATATTCCTCACCCACTTTTCATTGCCTTCCTCGCTGCATGCCTCGTTGCAGATGTAGAACCTTCCTTCGGGTTTCAATACACGCAATACTTCCTTGAAGTTTTCCACTATATCATTCCAAAAGTAGATAGTTTCGAAAGCGGTTACAATATCGAAGCGGTTATCGTCAAAAGGAATGTTTGAAACATTCGCTTCTACTATAGATGCTCGTCCCTGACTGATAGCCGCCTTGTTCTTGCGACTCGCAATGTCCACGCACGTGGGTGAATAATCCATGCCGCAAACTAATCCATGAGTTCGTTTGATGAAATTAGCTACGTTTTGCCCACCGCCACAACCGATATCGAGCACCGTTTCGCCACCGGAAAGTTTTACGAAGTTGTCAATGCACCAAAGAGAAATCCGGTTATGCCCTTGGTTCATCATTTTCACAATGCACCTGCCCATAAAGCTATTCTTGGGTTTGCGGAAGTTTTGAAAGATGTTTTTTATTATGCTCATAATTATTCTTTGTTTTTAAGTCTTTTCTTACTAATATGATATGTCTATTATTTGCTGTGCGCGATACCTAAAAAATATACGCCCGTGAGTATGCTCTTTGTGAGCATCGTGCTCATGACAGTGGTAAGTGTGAGATGTATGCATATCTTTTTCTGTTTTTTATTTATTGTTTCTATATTACTTCTTCTTGCTAACCCAGCATCAGCAGGCTTAGTGCCATGACCGCCATGCCTACCACCAAACCGTAGATGGCATGGTGGTGCTTACCGTATTCTTCAGCTGCGGGTAACAGCTCATCGAGCGAGATAAATACCATGATGCCAGCAATCATGCCGAAGATGATGCCGAACACATTGTCGTCGAGGAACGGAGCCAGCACGAGATAGCCTATGACGGCTCCCACCGGCTCTGCCAATCCAGACAAAAACGAGAACCAAAAGGCTTTCTTGCGGTTGCCTGTAGCGTAAAAAACAGGAACGGATACCGAAATACCCTCCGGTATGTTGTGTATGGCAATGGCGATGGCAATGGGTATGGCAATGTTCACATCCTTTAGGGCAGCAAGAAACGTAACCATACCCTCCGGGAAATTGTGGATAGCCAGCACCAAGGCTGTTACCATGCCAACACGTAGCAATTTGGGCTTCACGTCTAATTGTATTTTCGCTTTTTCACTCATTTCTTCCACCCGGTGCATTTCATGCGGATTCTCGTAGCGAGGAATTAGCTTGTCGATGAGCAATATCAACACGATACCCCCGAAGAAAGAGAGCGTGGCATAAAACGTTCCTTCTGATTTGCCGTGCATCTCCACAAGTGTTTGCACGGAAGAGGTAAACAGTTCGACAAACGATACATAAATCATGACTCCCGCCGAAAAGCCCAGCGATAGAGAAAGAAACGACGTGTTGGTGCGTTTGGCGAAAAAAGCAATGGCACTGCCTATGCCGGTGGATATACCGGCAAACAGTGTCAGAAGAAATGGAACAAATACTTGTTGTGACATGGCTATGACAGATTGGGAGTTAGTACTTCAAAAGAGAACGAAAATCTATTTTGTTCAAAAACAAAGCGAGTCGCTCTTTGCAGGCGACTCGCTTGATACGATGAATTATTATTATTAAAAATGGGATGTTTCATACATCTGTTACTAAGTTAAGTCTGGAAAATCAGTCTCTGGACGTTCAATATCGATGCATTCTTTTTTAATTCTAATAGTCTCTTTGTTCAAAGCCTCTCTGGGCAGAGCGGATTTTCTGCTTTGTGTTACCCACGATTCCTCGCAGAGGAAAAGTCCGTTTACTCCTTGCACAAGCGTTATTTCGCCGTTACAGATGATGTTGGTGATACTCATATATTGATTGTTTTTAGTTGTTCTACCGAAGTGGTGCGGTATTTAGCCTCCTGCACCAAGCGAAATCCTGCTTGACAAGACCTGCCGCATCTGCCCATGCAAGCAACGGGTGTCGGGTCGAACAGAAGATGGCTAAAGTGCTTCTTTTCCGAATCGAATACGAAAGAAATCCGATTGTCCACAATTGTACAACCGCTTCCACAAGGGTTGCATTGTAGGCAGGAGGATGTGTGGATGTTTCTATTTGTTTTCATCTTTCTATTTTTACATTCATGAGCCTTTTCCAGCCTCCTGTGCTAAAGCGGATATACTCACCAATAAAACATTCAATTTCTTCACTGGAAAGCTCTTCATGTTGCACCACCTCTTTCATCATATTAACCCACCATGAGCAGGTGAAGTGCATAAAGAATAGAGAAATATCGGTATGCAGATCAGGGTAGAGCTTTTTCATACCTTCCATATATTCTATACCCATTACTGTACTTCTTTTAATCCATTGTTCCCAATAATCATTGAAACGAGAGTCTTGGATAGATGAAAAAAGTAACTTAAATTCTTCACGATACCGTCTTACGATGTTCATTACCTCCTTCATGGATGAGCGATGATATTCTTCGGAGGTAAAGACATCCAAAGAAAAGGCCTCCGGGCGATTATGATCTTCCAGCATACTGTTCATCGCCTCCAAAAGCGGATGCAACACGTCAGCCAACAAATCGTCCTTACAAGGATAATAATTGTAGATGTTGCTCAGACCGATACCCGACAATTTGGATATTTCACGCATAGACACAGCCTTAAAGCCCTTCTTGAAAAAGGCTCTCCTTGCTGTTTCCAACAATAATTTATGTGTATATTCTTTTGTTGTTTGCATAGGTCAGAACGTAGTTCCTGTTATTAGAATACAAAGTACGTTGTATTTCAAAAATAAAACAATCCATACAAATGGGTGTTTTCTATAAAACAATCCCTATTTGTAGGGATACAAAAAAGGGTATGTAACTATCAGCAGAGCCACTTCACGCCAAACCATAGTCATAAGTACGTGTATTGCCTCTACCGTATCCTCTTGTTATTCTTATTCTGACCTCTTTCCATGGCTATTATTAATACGCAGGTTATAAATCATGTGTAAAAACTACTTTAATCTTTTCATGATTCCCATTTTAGTAATGATTAATCGAATATGCTAAAAATGTATCATATAAAACTTCTCTTTTCTGTCATTCTACCTTTTATCTATTTAGCTTGTCGCCATTAATTAACTCGGATTCATTTTGATAGTTGTGCCGCAAGAGTATTATGACTAATAAATTATTCATGTGTCATTTTGCCATAAACAGTCTTTTTATACCACTCTCGGACAGTTTAGAAAACGGCTCTTGATTCTTCTTTCATTTGCCGATGAAAATAGAATCAACACGTTTTATTAACCATTAAAAATTAAATGTATGGAAGTAGTAACCATCGAAAAAAGAACATTTTCGTATGTCTGCGAGAGCTTCACGGAGTTTGCCAAACGGATAGAGAGTTTGTGCAGCAGTCATACTCAAAAAGTAGAAAACTGGCTGGATAGTCAGGAAGTGTGCCTGTTGTTAGGCTTGAGCAAGCGAACGCTGCAATATTACCGAAGTAGTGGGCGACTGGCTTATTCTCAAATAGGGAGCAAGATTTATTATAAGTCTTCCGATATTGAAAGAATTATTGCGGACAGTGAAACACAAAATCAGTCACCCAAACAAACCACGCCTTATGAAAAGAACTAAAGAAGATTATCCGTCCTTCAATCTGTTTTCCATTGTAGGCACATGGGAAAGCATTAATCTGAATCCTACGATAATCATTTATCGGAGCGATAAAGAGTACCTTCTTTCTATTATATATGTATCGGAAACCACTAAACAAGCTTCACCCGCTACTTATGAGATACAGCAAGATGGTAGCCAGTATTTTATTACCAGTGCATCCAAACGACTCTATGTAGATTATGATCCGGCAAAAGATGTACTTAGCATTTCATCACTTGGTGACTATCTGCGCAACTAATCAGCCATATAGCAATCTTGAAATCAATATTTCAATAAAACAATCTTTCAGTCATGGAACTAATAAATAAAGATACCCTGCAAATTAAAGAGTTTATTTCTTCGCTTGATTCGATGCTGATCGGTATTGAATCTATAGTTAAGCATTACAAGCCCCACCTGAACGGGGAACGCTTTCTTTCTAATAATGAAGTTTCCAAGAAACTGAATGTCAGTTTGCGAACCCTGCAAGAGTGGCGAGATACAGGGCTAATCCCCTTTATCCAGATAAAAGGTAAAATCATCTATCGCCAGAGCGATATTGATAAACTGCTCCAAAAGCATTATTTTGAAAGTTGGAAAGAATAATCTGCCACTCACAAAAACATTGTTTTTCGGAATTTAATTTGAATCATTGACTTTTCCAGTGAAGTATTTAGTCTGTGCAAGTCTTTAGATAAAAATACGCTCGAAATGCAATGAGAGGAAGATTTTTATCTAAACCGAAGGCTTGGACTTGAACAGGCTAAATACGGAAATTACCTTTGTCAATGCTTCATATTGGGTTCTGGAAAACTTACTTTAAAAGAAAAGGATTGAGAAAATGAAGTTCATTATTCCCAATCCTTTTTTCTATATTGGCTACTGCCTTATTTATATAGCCAATTCCGACAAGCAGCTATTCACTTTCTGCATATCCTTTAGAATATTCTGATCCAGTACCCGTGCGTAGTGTTTCGTCACGCTGGTATCTGCATGACCTAACATCTTGGCTACATTTTCCATACTTACGCCATTTGCAAGGCACACGGAAGTGGCATAGCTATGTCTGGCCGTATGAGTGCTAAGATTTTTATGAATTCCGCACACATCGGCAATTTCTTTCAAATAACTGTTCATGCGTTGATTACACAATACAGGTAAAAGTTTTCCGGTACACTCTGCCACATCCTTATATTTATCAAGTATAGAAGCTGCTACAGGCAGCACAGGAATGTTGCACATGATTTTTGTCTTTTGGCGGTTCTTTCTTATCCAAAGCTCCCCTTTGTTGTCTTTTACCAAGTGTTCGGGTGATAAATCTTTCACATCGCTGAACGCCAATCCAGTAAAAATGCAAAAGATAAAAACGTCACGTACCTGTTCTACTCGCTTAATCGTGAATTCTTTTGCAAGAATAATTTTAATCTCGTCCATCGTCAGGAACTCAGGATCGGTTTCTTCCAGTTTGAAGCGATAGTAAGCAAACGGATCTTTCTTTATCCAGTCGTTTTCCAAAGCAATACGGATAATCTTCTTCAAGTTCTTCAATCGGGTGATAGCTGAATTCTGCGCACAACCTTTTTCAATTTTCAAAAAAGCATCGAACTTAGAAATAAAGTTGGCTTCCAAGTTGTTTAGGGCAATATCAGATAATTGATATTCTTTCTTTATGAATTCCTCTAAATATCGGGTAGTGGTTTCATACCGTTGAACGGTCTTACTAACGAAGTCCTTACCGATTAGCTTACGGCTTTGTTCGTTATGCTCTCTGAATACTTGCAATAGCGTTTTACTATCTTCATCCACCCCATAATATAGCTTTCTCATAAGATCGACTGTAATAGTCTTACCTGTGGATTCCAGTTCTCTATAAATTTGGTGTATGCGAGAGCGTGTGATTTCCAAGTAGTGGTTCAGTTCCACCGACATACGATCTTTTCCTTTGGAGTTTTCTTTTGCCTGATTCCATAGATTTACAGGACAGCTTCTTTTTACTAAAACATCTACCATACAGCCGTTTACAGTAATTCTCATGCACACGGGTGCTTCTCCATTCTTTAATAATCTGGCTTTCTTGATAAAGAATAGCACATTGAAGGTTTTTCTAGCCATTTTTACATCGTTTTTAGAGTTACAAAACTATGTATTCTCTTCCAAAGTACGACCATGCAAAATGCTATGAATCAGTGAGAAAGAAGCTAAATCGTGGGACTTTTTTCAGCCTGATTTATGTACCACGATTTGCACACCAACAATATGCTTGAAACGGCTATTTTCTGCTATCTGCCAGAAAAAAGAAATCCCTGCTAATGTCTGATTATCAAGGATTTGCTTGATTTTTCTTTTGTTTTCAGTGATCCGCCTGGGATTCGTATCTTCAAATCCAGATTAAATTCAGGTTAAATTCACATTAAATCCATATTAAAAGTTAGATAAATTGGTTTTAATATAGGTTTAAATTGATTTTATAGTAGCTGATATATGGAGGAACCTTAGGGAAAGCATAGCCTTCGAAAGGCTTAGCCGTTCTCTGATTAAAAATCGGGGTACGGGTGTTGCCAAATACTATAATCCGCAAAACGAATTGTGCACAATTCGTTTTGCGGATTATATGGGTACTTCGTCGTTCATATACTTGTCCTGCTTGGGAATACGTTATTTTTAATAAAAAAGTGGGGTAAAGTGGTTTAAAGTGGGAAATATTTCCTAACTTTACATCACAAATCCACCTCTTGTTTTCGGGAGCTGTGTATGTTTGTAATAAGTTGTTATAGAATTAATTGGTAATACGATGGCTTCATTTATCGGAGATTATACCTGTAAAGCTGATAGCAAATGTCGGGTTGTGGTGCCTGCCTCTTTCCGGAGAGTGATGGTGGCTTCGCAACAGACGTTTTTTGTTTTGCGGAAAAATGTCTTCGGGAAGTGCATCGATATGTATCCTTTGCAGGAATGGGAAAATATGATTGCAGGGGTACGTGCCCGTCTGAATTTGTTCGATCCTAAACATGCGGCTTTTTTTAGGGAGTTTTGTCGGGGAACGCAGGAGGTAGAGATGGATACCAATGGCCGGATTTTACTACCCCGGAAGATGCTGGATGAGATCGGAATCGATAAGGAAATGGTGTTGGCTGCGCAGGATTCGATGATACAGGTGTGGGATGCCAGGGTGTATGAGGAGGTGGCGATTAGTGGAGAAGAGTTAGGGATGATGGCGGAAGAAATTTTTAAAAACTAATATACGATAGATATGTCCGAATATCATGTACCGGTTTTGCTGAAAGAGTCTGTCGATGGATTGGATATCCGGCAGGGAGGTGTGTATCTGGATCTGACCTTCGGGGGGGGGGGACATTCCGGGGAGATATTGAAACGATTGGATGCAGAGGGATGTTTGCTGGGGTTCGATCAGGATGAGGATGCTTTGGCTAATGTGCCGGAAGATGATCGTTTTATTTTTGTGAATCATAATTTCAGATATTTGCGTAATTTTATGCGCTATTATGGGTATGAAGAAGCGGATGGCATTCTGGCGGATTTGGGGGTATCTTCTCATGAATTCGATGAAGCCGGCCGGGGATTTTCGTTCCGGTTCGAAGCGGAATTGGATATGAGGATGAACCAACGGAGTAAGCTGACAGCCGCTACCGTGCTGAATACCTACGATGCAGAACAGTTGACCGCTATTTTCAGGAATTACGGGGAGGTGGAGAATGCCCGGAGGTTGGTGGATTTGATCGTGAAAGCCCGGGCAAATCAGGAAATAAAAACTTCCGAGGCGTTTTATCAGATTATTTTGCCTTGTATTCCGAAGTTGAAAGAAAAAAAATATCTGGCAAAAGTCTATCAGGCTTTACGGATAGAAGTGAACGGGGAGCTGGAAGCTTTGGAGGAGATGATGCAACAGGCGATGGAGGTATTGAAGCCGGGGGGCAGATTGGTGATTATTACCTATCATTCTCTGGAAGATCGGATTGTGAAGAATTTTTTGAAGGCCGGGAATGCGGAAGGTAAATTGGAAAAGGATCTGGTGTTCGGTCATGTACACCATAACTTTGAATTGGTCAACCGGAAAGTGATCGTTCCCTCGGAAGAGGAAATCGTGCGTAATCCGCGGGCCAGGAGTGCAAAGCTTCGGATTGCGAGAAAGAAGGATTAAGAGACAATAAGGAAAGAGATGGGAGTTTTTAGTAGAAAAAAGGTAACGGAAGATGTGCCGGTGGAGGAGAAGAGGCAAGAGGAGGCCAAAACGGCGTCCTCGGTGAAAAGTGTATTGGAGGGAAGTCTGCTCGCAGAAAAACTGCGGCAGAATATCCGGTTTGTGCTTTTTGCTACTTTTTTAGGGATTTGGTATATATCCAATGGATATTCTACTGAAAAGCTGCATCGGGAGAGGGTTCTTCTGGAAAAGGAAGTAACCGATCTGCGTTTCGAGTCGATTTCTGCAGCAGCGGATTTGATGTTGATGCGCAAGCAATCGGAGATTATCAAACGGATAAAAAATGAAGGATTAGCATTGGAGGAGAGTAAAGAACCTCCGGTAAAATTGTATCGGTGATCGAAATGGCAATAAAGGATGACATAACGTGGAGAACCATAATTGTTTATGTGTTTATCGTACTGTTCGGTTGTCTGATTCTGGCTAAAGCTTGTGCAGTGATGACTGTGGAAGGGGAAAAGTGGCGGAAGATGGCGTCGGCAAATGTGCCGGTGCAGCCTGTCAAAATAGAACCCAACCGGGGAGATATCTGGGCAGCCGACGGTCGGATTCTGGCGACCTCGGTTCCTTTTTATGAACTCCGTTTCGATCCTATTGCAGTGAATAAGAAAGTGTTCGATGCTGAAGTGGATAGTCTGGCTTTGTGTTTATCCCGGTTCTTTAAGGATGGAAGTAAGGCTTTTTATAAAGATAAGCTGGTGGGTGCCCGCAATCGGAAACCTCGTCCCGACCGTTATTTGCTGATCAATAAACGTAAAGTGAATCATAAGGAGTTGAAACAAATCCGTCAATTCCCGATTTTCCGTCTGGGAAAGAATAAAGGTGGTTTTCAGGCTATAGTCAATGACGAAAGATTACAGCCCCATGTGAATTTAGCCGGCCGGACGATCGGTTATCTGAACGAATCGGAGACCGGGGAGAGGGAAGGACGGGTAGGACTGGAAGCTACTTTTGAAAACCAGTTGAAGGGTGAATGCGGACAGGGGATCAAGCGGATGATGTCGGGGACCTGGATGGTCATTACCCGTAAGGAACCGGTAGATGGACACGATGTCGTGACCACGATAGATGTGGATTATCAGGATATCGTGCAGCATGCCCTGAAAAAACAGATGGAGAAAAGCGAGGCGACACACGGTACGGCTATCCTGATGGAAGTGAAAACCGGGGATATCAAAGCAATCGCCAATCTGGCCAGAAAGGACGGGGTATATATCGAAAACCAGAATTTTGCTATCAGTGGTGCCGGTGAACCGGGATCTGTAATCAAAGCAGCGACTATGATCGCCTTGCTGGAGGACGGGTGTGTCACTCCTTACGATACGATCGACCTGGGTACTTCAGGGAGATATAAATTTTATGACCGTTATCTGACCGAATCGCATGATGGTTTAGGGAAAGTGACGGTAAAACAGATAATGGAAAAATCGTCGAACGGTATTGCGAAATTGGTGTATGATCATTATAAAGACCGGCCGGAGAAATTTGTAAACCGCTGGTATGCTATGGGGTTGGATAAGAAAACCGGTATTTGTCTGCCGGGAGAGATAGAGCCTTATATCAAATATCCCAAAGATAAAAGCTGGAGCGGTATCAGTTTGCCCTGGATGAGTATCGGGTATGAATTAAAAGTTACTCCTCTGCAGATTCTGGCTTTTTATAATGCCATAGCCAACGACGGTCAGCGGATGCGTCCGCGCCTGGTAAAAGAGATCCGGAACCGGGGAGAGGTAGTGGAATCCTTCGAGCCGGAGGAAGTCGGGGGAAGGATTTGTAGCCGGAAGACGTTGAACGAGGTAAAAGATATGTTGGAAGGAGTCGTCGAAAACGGTACGGCCCGGAATATTTATACGCCTAAATACCGGATCGCCGGTAAAACGGGTACAGCCCGTTTGGCAAGCGGGTCGAGCGGATATGGAGGTGGACGTTACCGGGCGAGCTTCGTGGGATATTTCCCTGCCGAACGGCCTTTGTATTCCTGTATTGTCGTGATCGATAATCCGACGAACGGTTATTATGCCACGACTGTATCGGCTCCGGTTTTCCGGGAAATTGCCGATAAGGTTTACTCTATGGCATACGTACAATACGGTAAACCCGAATATGAAGCGGATAAAACTTTGCCGGTATGTAAAAATGGCCTGAAAGAAGATTTTAGAACTATTTTCGATGAATTGGATATGGATATAGACGGAGTGAGGGATGCGGATGGTGCCGATTGGGTGGTCACGGCCAGCAACGAAGGGGAAAATATCGTGATCAAACCCCGGCGGATTTCCTATTCATCGGTGCCGAATGTGAAGGGGATGGGTTTGAGGGATGCACTGTACGTATTGGAAAATTCCGGTTTGAAAGTCGATTTTTCCGGTGCCGGAATGGTACAGCGGCAATCGCTCCAACCCGGGGCGGAAGTTCCCAAAGGGTCTTATATCCGGATTGAACTAAGATAAGAGATTAAATAACGCGGCCAGGGCTGCACAAAGAGATGAAGAAATTAAAGGAATTATTAAACGGAGTAAATGTCGGAAAAGTATATGGGGATACCGACCGGGAGATCGGACATATCCATTTCGATTCACGCAAAATCGAACCGGGAGATGTATTTATCGCTCAGAGAGGAGTCAATGCGGACGGACATGCTTTTATCGACAAAGCGTTGACCCGCGGGGCTGTTGCGGTAGTGTGTGAACAATTGCCGGAAAACAGACCGGAAGAGGTAACTTATATATGGACTGCAGATACCTCCGAGGCTTTGGGAGTAATGGCCGGGAATTACTGGGATAATCCTTCCCGGGAACTGAAACTGGTCGGGGTGACGGGGACAAACGGAAAGACGACGACGGCAACCTTGTTGTACGAACTGGTTCGATTGGCCGGAGAAAAGGCCGGACTGTTGTCGACGGTATGTAACTATATCGGGGAGGAAAAGATTCCGGCGACACATACAACTCCGGATGCGCTGTCTATCCAGGAATTATTACGGCGGATGGTAGATGCCGGATGCCGGTATTGTTTTATGGAAGCCAGTTCGCATGCGATCCATCAGAAAAGGATTGCCGGTCTGGATTTCGACGGGGCTATTTTTTCCAATATTACGCACGATCATCTGGATTATCATAAAACATTCAAGGCTTATATCGAAGCGAAGAAAGCTTTTTTCGACCGTTTACCGGCCCATGCTTTTGCTTTGACTAATGCAGATGATAAAAATGGCCTGGTGATGTTGCAGAATACCAGGGCACACCGATATACCTATTCTTGCCGGACGATGGCTGATTTTACAGCTAAAGCGATCGAGAAACATTTGGACGGAACCTTGCTCCGGCTCGACGGAGAGGAGGTATGGACCAAGTTTACCGGTGATTTCAACGCTTACAATCTGTTAGCAGTATATGCTGCAGCCCGTTTGTTGGGGTTCCCGAAAGAGAACGTGTTGGAATATGTGAGTTTGCTGGTGCCGGTGTCCGGACGTTTCGAAACTTTGATTTCGACCGAAGGAGTGATGGCGGTGGTCGATTATGCCCATACTCCGGATGCTGTAGAGAATGTATTGTCGACGATTTGCGGATTGAAGGGCAGAGATAATCAGGTGATTACCGTTGTGGGAGCCGGAGGCGACCGCGATAAGACCAAACGTCCGGAGATGGCTGATGCAGCTTGCCGTTATAGTGATCATGTCATCCTCACTTCCGATAATCCGCGGAGTGAAGATCCCGAACAGATCATCCGTGATATGCTGACCGGAGTGAAAGAAGGATTTCAGTACCGGGTAGAAGCCATTACCGACCGGAAAGAGGCTATCCGGAAAGCGATTGGTATGGCTTCAAAAGGAGACATCATATTGGTTGCCGGTAAAGGACATGAAAATTATCAGGAAGTGAAAGGAGTAAAACACCACTTCGACGATAAGGAAGTTATCCGGGAGATTTTTGATCTCTCTAATCGCTAATTCCTAACTTTTAAACGTAATGTTGTATCATTTATTTCAATATTTAGAGAGTTTTGATTTTCCGGGAGCCGGGGTGTTTCAATACATCACTTTTCGCTCGGCCTGTGCTATTATTTTGTCCTTGATCATTGCCACCGTGGTGGGGAAAAGAGTGATCCGGATGCTGCAGAGACAGCAGATCGGGGAGGAAATCCGTGATTTGGGTTTGCAGGGCCAGATGGAGAAGAAAGGAACGCCGACGATGGGGGGGATCATTATTTTACTGGCTATCCTGATTCCGGTACTTTTGTTCGCCCGTTTGGATAATGTCTATATCCAACTGATGATTATTTCGACAATATGGTTGGGATTGATCGGTTTCGCCGATGACTATATCAAAGTATTCCGGAAGCATAAGGAAGGGTTGAAAGGCCGTTTCAAAGTGATCGGACAAGTAGGGCTCGGATTGATTGTCGGACTGACCCTCTATATGAATGATGAGGTCGTCATCCGGGAGAGGGCTGCGGTGAGTGAAATCGGTGTGGTGACCAGTACGGTGGATGAAGGATTTTCTGCCGAGGGTACCCAGCAGGTCCGTACGAAAGATATCAAATCGACAAAAACAACTATTCCTTTTTTTAAAGATAACGAGTTCGATTATGCCTGGTTTACTTCTTTTGCGGGAAAATATGCCGACGAGCTGGGGTGGCTGTTGTTTGTTTTGGTTACTATTTTTATCATTACAGCTGTGTCGAATGGGGCGAATCTGACCGATGGTCTGGATGGTCTGGCTACCGGAACGTCGGCGATTATCGGAGCGACGCTGGGAATCCTGGCCTATGTGTCGGGGAATATGGTCTATGCCGATTATCTGAATATCATGTACATTCCGCATTCCGGAGAATTGGTGGTATTCGGTTCTGCCTTTATCGGAGCGACGATCGGGTTTTTGTGGTATAACTCTTATCCGGCCCAGGTGTTTATGGGGGATACCGGAAGTCTGGCATTGGGAGGGATCATTGCCGTTTTCGCTATTATCATTCATAAAGAATTATTGATACCGGCTTTGTGCGGGATTTTCCTGATGGAGAATCTGTCTGTCGTGATGCAGGTCAGTTATTTTAAATATACGAAAAGGAAATTCGGAGAAGGAAGAAGGATTTTTTTGATGGCACCTCTACATCATCATTTCCAAAAGAAAGGTATACCCGAACCTAAGATTGTTACCCGCTTTTGGATTATAGGTATTATTCTGGCGGTGGTGACGATTGTGACGCTGAAGATAAGGTAGAAAGTAAAAGGCTGAAAGGCTAAAAGGCTAAAAGCGATAAGCTATAAGCTGAAGGCTGGAAGTTATGGGATAGAAGGAGGGGAAAGAAAGGGAGGAAAATAAATATAAAAATTGAAGTTTATGAAATTGGTGGTTTTAGGAGGGGGAGAAAGTGGGGTCGGTGCAGCCTTGTTGGGCCGTCATTTAGGATATGAAGTATTTTTGTCGGATAAGGGAAAATTGGCTGAATCTTATCGGGACGAATTGATTACACACCGGATTGCGTTTGAAGAAGGGCAGCACTCGATGGATCGGATTTTTGCTGCTGAATTGGTGGTAAAGAGTCCTGGGATTCCCGATACGGTGCCGATGGTCGTAGCTCTGCGCGAAAGGGGGATCGAGGTGATTTCGGAAATCGAATTTGCCGGCAGGCATACGGAGGCGAAAATGGTGTGTATTACCGGGAGCAATGGGAAAACGACGACTACCTTGCTGACTTGTCATATTTTGACTACAGCGGGGATCGATGCCGGATTAGCCGGAAATGTGGGGCGTAGTCTGGCTGCACAGGTGGCAGAGGATGCACATCCGCTGTATGTCGTCGAGCTTTCGAGTTTTCAGCTCGACGGGATGTTTGATTTCCGGGCGGATATTGCCGTTCTGACGAATATAACCCCGGATCATTTGGATCGGTACGACCATAAATTCGAAAATTATATCGATTCGAAGTTCCGGATACTGAATAATATGCGTCCTCAGGATTTGTTTATTTACGGTTTGGATAGCGAGGCGGTAGGGCATAGACTCCGGCAGGTGAGAGTTGTACCCCGGATGGCCGGATTTATTTATGCTGACCGGAGTATATGGGAGAAAAATACATGTCGAAGCGGTGCCTGGATGGAAGGAGAAGAGGTGGTCGTGCAGTTGGAAAACCGGCAGTTCCGGATCGCCAAACAGGAGATCAGTATTCAGGGGAGACACAATGTCTATAATGCGATGGCTGCGATTCTGGCTTGTATGCAGGTCGGTGTTTCGGACGAAAAAATCGCTGAAGGATTGCGGACCTTCCCGCAGGTGGAACATCGGCTCGAAACCGTACGGGTTGTGGAGGGGGTGACTTATATCAACGACTCGAAAGCCACCAATGTCGATTCTGCCTGGTATGCCTTGGATAGTATGACTACTCCGGTGATTTGGATTGCCGGAGGTACGGATAAAGGAAATGATTACAGTGTCTTGTTCGATCTGGTACGTCAAAAAGTCAAAGTGTTGATTTGTATGGGCGTGGATAACCGGAAATTGATCGATAATTTTTCCGGAATTTGTCAGGTAGTCGATACACATAGTTTGAAAGATGCGCTGGCAGCTGCCCGGCAGTATGCGGTGGAAGGAGATACGGTTCTGCTTTCTCCCTGTTGTGCCAGCTTCGATCTGTTTAAAAATTACGAAAACCGCGGCGAACTTTTTAAAGCTGCCGTAAAAGAGCTGTAGGAAATTGTGAACTGAAATCTGGATTCGATTGAAATGAACGACTGGAAAGAAAAAATAGCATTTAAGGGAGATAAGATTCTCTGGTATATCGTTATCATGCTGATGATCGCTTCTGTCATGGTGGTGTATTCCTCTACAGGACGTCTGGCTTATAACGAGAAGGCGGGGAATACGTTTTTCTATCTGATCAAGCAATTATTTTTGATCGGAGGCTGTTTTGGAGTGATGTTTATCGTACAGTCGATTCATTACCGGTATTTTTATAAATATGCCGGAGTGTTGTTGTTCGTATCTATGATTTTATTGGTTTGTGCAGCCTTTGGGGGTACGAATATCAACGGAGCCGGGCGATGGATCCGTTTGCCTTTGATCGGTCTTACTTTTCAGCCTTCCGAGCTGGCGAAAATCGCTATCATGATGTTTACAGCCCGGATTTTGTCCGAGGCTCAGACCGACACGCATTGTGACGATAGTGTTTTACAGAAGTTTCTGCTTTTTGTGGGACCGGTGATTTTGTTGATTTTTATGGATAATTTCTCTACCTCGGCTTTGATCGGGGCAGTATGTTTTATCCTGTTTATGATAGCCCGGATGCGCTGGCGGTTGTTGGCGATGACCTTGGGAACCGCTTTGGCGGCGATTGCTTTGGTGTTGATTCTGGGAATTTATGTGCCTCAGGTGAAAGAATGGGGACGGATCGGTACGATGGTTAACCGTATTACAGATTTTGCCAAAGGCGGAGAGGATGGAGACGGTTATTCCTATCAGTCGGTACAGGCTCGTATTGCGGTGGCTAAGGGGGGATTGATGGGGAGCGGACCCGGTAACAGTACGCAGCGTAATTTTTTGCCTCACCCTTATTCCGATTTTATTTATGCTATTGTGATTGAAGAATACGGATTGGGAGGCGGTGCTTTCATCATGTTGCTGTATGCGGTGATTTTGTTCCGGGTAGGAGTGATCGGGCGAAAGAGCATGAGGAAGGAAGTGTTGAATGATCGGGGTATGCCGGATATTTTTCCGGCTTTGCTGGTTGTCGGTTTAGGGTTGACGATCGTTTTACAGGCAATGATCAATATGGGAGTCTGTGTGGGGTTATTACCGGTGACCGGACAGACCTTGCCTTTGGTGAGTATGGGAGGTACGTCGCTTTTGTTTACCAGTGCAGCTTTCGGTGTGATTCTCAGTATTGCCCATACCTTTTCACCGGAGGGTGAAAAGGAAGAGAGCGAACGGCTGAAGATGAAAAGTGAAAAACAGGGGCGGAAGAACAGACGGGAAGAATACGAACCCGAGGAAGTGCTGGTCGATGAAGTGGAAGATGGGGAATTGCCGGAGATGCAACCCCGGACCGTAACGCCTCCGACAGGAAGACGGCGGGGGAGAAAACCGGCAGAGTACGACGAAGATCGGGATTTCGATATTCTCGGTGAGGAAGGAATCGGAGAGATCAGGGACGAGCTGGAAAGTGAAGGCCGGGAAGTATTGAATGAGCTGAAGCGAAGGGGAAGATAAATTGGAAGTTTATAAATTTAAGTTATATACGGATTTTTGATTTGAAGATAGATTAATACTTTTGTGATATGAAAAGAGTGATTGTTAGCGGAGGAGGTACCGGAGGACATATCTTTCCGGCGTTGTCGATTGCGAATGCATTGAAGCGGTTGCAACCGGATATCGAGATTTTGTTTGTCGGGGCCGAGGGGAAGATGGAGATGGAAAAAGTGCCTGAAGCGGGTTATCGCATCGAAGGATTACCGGTGAGGGGACTAAAACGTAAACTGACTCTGGAAAATGTGAAAGTATTGTATAATCTTTGGAAGAGTCTGCGTAAAGCCAGAAAGATTATCCGGGAGTTTAAACCCGATGCTGTGGTGGGAGTCGGTGGATATGCCAGTGGGCCGATCGGACGGGTAGCTGCAGAAGCAGGTATTCCTTTGATTTTGCAGGAACAGAATTCCTATGCAGGGGTGACGAATAAACTACTGGCGAAAAAAGCTTGTAAGATTTGTGTGGCTTATGAAGGGATGGAGCGTTTTTTTGAAAAAAAGAAAATTATCTTTACCGGTAACCCGGTGCGGAAAGATCTGTTACAGGCCCGGGAAATCAGGGCTGAAGGAATAGAATTCTATGGACTGGATGCCTCGAAGAAGACGATATTGGTGACCGGAGGAAGCTTGGGTGCCGGCACATTGAATAAAGCGGTGATGCGTTGTTTAAAGGATATAGGGCAGTGGCAAGAGGTACAGGTATTGTGGCAGTGTGGTAGTTATTATTATGAGGATCTGAAAAAACAGCTGGACGGTAAATTACCGGAAAATGTAAAATTACTGGCTTTCCTGAAGCGGATGGATTTGGCTTATGCTGCTGCGGATATTGTCGTTGCCCGTGCCGGAGCAGGGACAATATCCGAACTTTGCTTATTGGAAAAAGCGGCGGTATTGATTCCTTCGCCTAATGTGGCAGAAGATCATCAGACAAAGAATGCTATGGCGCTGGTCGATAAAGGGGCTGCTGTCATGATCAGGGATACGGAAGCTGAAGAACGGTTGGAACAGGTGCTCACCGGTTTGCTATCGGATGAAAAACAACGGAAAGAGCTGGAAAAGCATATAGCGAAATTGGCTATCCGGGATTCGGATGAGCAGATTGCGAGAGAAATATTGAAGGTGATCGGCTAAGTGTTTGAAAATAGTATGGTTGAGTTAGAACAGACGATAAAAAACGTTTATTTCCTGGGTATCGGAGGAATAGGTATGAGTGCTTTGGCCCGTTATTTTAAGGCTAAAGGGTACAAAGTGGCCGGTTATGACCGGACTCTTTCGGCATTGACTCAAAAAATGCAGGCTGAAGAAGAAATCCGGATTAATTATATCGATGAAGAGGAAGAGATTCCGGCTGAATTCCGGGATAAAACGACGACGTTGGTGGTATATACTCCGGCGATACCCGGGGATAACCGGCAACGGGCTTATTTCGTAGGGGCGGGTTTCGATTTGCATAAACGGGCGGAGGTCCTGGGTATGATTTCCCGGAAAGGAAAGGCGATCTGTGTAGCCGGTACACATGGGAAAACGACGGTATCTACGCTGACTGCCTTTTTGTTAAAAAATTCAACCGTAGGATGTAATGCTTTTTTGGGCGGAATAGCGGCGAATTTTGGAACTAATCTATTGCTGGATCGTAATTCTTCGTATATCGTTATCGAAGCAGATGAATTCGACCGTTCGTTTTTACATCTGAGTCCGGA
The DNA here is from genome assembly GCF_000190535.1 of Odoribacter splanchnicus DSM 20712. GTDB lineage: Bacteria > Bacteroidota > Bacteroidia > Bacteroidales > Marinifilaceae > Odoribacter > Odoribacter splanchnicus. The sequence goes on along the minus strand of NC_015160.1, from coordinate 1,595,980 downwards.
AATAGCGGTAATCACGGCAATGGATGAAGATCATTTGGATATCTATGAGAATAAAGCCAATCTGTTGGAGGCTTTCGAAGCATTTGCCGGACAAGTGAACCCACAGGGCGGGAGACTGTTTCTGAAAAAAGGATTGCAGTTGAAGCAGACGCAGGTAACCGGTTATTACGGCGTAGAGGTGAAAGCCGATTGTTATGCCGATGGGTTGAGGATCGAACAGGGACGTTATGTATTCGATTATCATGGGCGTGGGGTAGATATCGAAGGATTGATACTGGGAATACCGGGGCGGTTGAATGTTGAAAATGCAACGGCAGCCATCACGTTGGCTTTGGAAGCCGGAGTACAGCCTGAGGAAATCCGCAGGGCACTGCCTGACTTTAAGGGAGTAGCCCGGCGTTTTAATATACAAGTGTATACTGAAAAGACCATTTATATCGACGATTACGCTCATCATCCGCGGGAGATCGAGGCTACGCTGCGTTCTGTCCGGGAAATGTGGCCCGATCGGCCGGTGACGGTGGTTTTTCAGCCTCATTTATATACCCGGACCCGGGATTTTCAGGAGGATTTCGCCCGGAGCCTGAGTTTGGCCGACCGGGTGGTTTTACTGGAGATTTATCCGGCCAGGGAACGACCTATTCCGGGAATTACTGCGGAAGTGATCCGGAAAAGGCTTACTGTTCCGGGTAATATTGTGACAAAAGAGGAACTGTTACAACATATTATACCTGATTTTCAGGGAGGTATACTGGTGACGATGGGAGCAGGGGATATCGATCGGTTGGTGGGAGAGATTGGGGAGAAGGTAAAAAGGTAGAAAGTAAAAAGTTAAAGGCTATATGCTATAAGCTATAAAGGCGGGAAGAATGAAAAAAACATTGCCTTACATATTATCTGTCAGTTTGTTTGTATACCTGATAATTGTGTTTACCTTTGCATCGGCAAAATTGAGGGAGGTAAAATGTGAGGGTTTGCAGGTTGTCGTTGACGGTACCGAAGAAAATGCGTTTATCGACGAGACGGAAGTGTTGGGGATTATTAAACGCGGATATGGTGATATCGAGGGATGCAATATAGTCAGTGTCGATAAAGACAGTTTGGAGCATATTCTGGTCAGAAATTCGGTGATTAAGTCGGCTCAGGTTTACTACACTTTGGACGGTTATTTTCATGTAGAAATCACACAACGAAAGCCTGTACTGAGAATTATGTCAGGTGAAGGTTATTATGTGGATGAAGATGGTAAAATCATGCCGTTGTCCCGGAAATATACGTCGCGCGTAGTCGTGGCTACCGGAAATATATCCAGAAAGTTTGCTTGTAATGGTTTATACCCTTTTATAATGACTTTACGGAATGATGAGTTCTGGGATGCTTTGGTGGAACAGATCGTTGTCGAAAAAGGAAATGAAGTTGTACTGATCCCGAAAGTCGGGAATTTCAGGATTGTATTAGGGACTTTGGACGATATGAACGAGAAATTGGAAAATTTACGTCTTTTCCTTCGGGAAGGTATAGTTTTAAAGGGATGGAACGTATATAAAGAAATAAATCTGAAGTTTAAGAATCAGATAGTATGTGTTAAAAGATAATATAGCAGATTATGGGTTGGACTGCATCTTTGGATATGGGATCTGAAAAAATGGTTATGGCGCTGGCTTCGGGAGAAGGGAGCGTTTGCCATTTGAAAGGAATAAAGATTATGGCCTCACAAGGCATCGAACATGGCGTAATCAAGGATAAGGAGAAGGTGAGAATGTGTATTCGTAGCCTGATGTCGGAGCTGATGAAAGACCGGGAAATCGAGGTGATGAATGTGGCCTTGTCGGGAGCTGTTTTGCGGATCGTCGAACGAAGAATAGTCGTACCTATACAAAAGAAAGTCGTTGAACAAAGTGATTTATTCCGGGCAGAACAACGTTGCATAGACGCTTATGGCGGAGGACAGGATGAAGTGGTGGATATCCTGCCGGTAGGTTATGCGATCGACCGCGGGGAAATGATCGCCGATCCGCTGGGTAGAAGCGGACGGAATCTGGAGGTGACCTATCAGGTATATCTGGCCGATTATGATTATTTGGCCGATATTCAGGGACTGTTCGAGGGAAGCGGGATTCAGGAGATAGAGTTTTATCCGGCGGTTCGTGCTTATGCTGAAGCACTGGATGTAGAACGGGCTGAACGTGACTTTGCTTTGGTGGATCTGGGAGCGATGGGAGTGAACGTCGTCCTTTTCCGTGATGGAATGTTGGAATATGAAGCGCATTTGCCGATCGGGGTACGGACGATAGATACCGATACGATGGCTGCTTTTGCCTTGAGTTTCGGACAAGCCCGTAAGTTGAAACACGAATACGGACAGGCCTTAAGGTCGATCTGTAAAAATAAAAAATTGCCGATACCGGATACCCGCTTAACGTTGGAAAGCCGGGATTTGGCTACGGTTATACAAAGTCGGTGCGAAGAATTGCTGGAGGGTGTGATTTTCCAGTTGCAGCAATGGGGATTCGATGATGTCGAAGATCCGGTATTGTTGACAGGAGGAGGCAGTCGGTTGCAGGATGTAGATGAATTGTTGCGGCGGATGTCCGGACATCCTGTAGAAAGTGCTGCGGCACGTCGGATTCAGGCCCCCCGGGAAGAAGTGTTGCGGACACCTGAGTATCTGGTGGCTCTGGGACTGTTGCTTTGTGCCCGGCAAGAACCGAAGGAGACCCCTAATGGTATCGGAGAAAAGATTGTCAGAAGAATCGGTAAGATCTTCGGTATTTAGGCTCCGGAATGTTTAACTTTTATTTTTCAAGTTATGGAAATTGAAGACGACCTGATTTCATTGAAATTACCTGATGCAACTCAAGAAGAATCGATCATTAAGGTGATCGGTGTCGGCGGAGGTGGAAGTAATGCCGTAAACCATATGTTCCGGCAGGGAATTCATGGGGTTGAATTTGTCGTTTGTAATACGGATATACAAGCTTTGCGCCAGAGCCGGGTAAAAAACCGGATCCAGTTGGGGAAGGAGCTGACAGAAGGACGCGGGGCTGGTTGCCAGCCCGAAAGAGGACGTCTGTCCGCTATCGAGAGTATGGATTTTATCAAAACGATTCTCGAACATAATACCCGGATGGTGTTTATTACTGCCGGAATGGGGGGAGGGACGGGTACCGGAGCCGCTCCTGAAATTGCCCGGCAGGCGAAGGAATTGGGTATTCTGACCATCGGTATCGTGACCGTGCCTTTCAGCTTCGAAGGCAAACGCAAGATCGAACAGGCGATGACCGGTATCGATGAACTGGAAGAGTATGTAGATGCTTTGCTGATTATTGCCAATGAACGGTTGCGGGAGATATACGGAGACCTGAAGTTGTCCGATGCTTTTGCTATGGCCGATAACGTCCTGACGATTGCGGCGAAGAGTATTGCCGAAATCATTACCGTAAAAGGATATGTCAATGTCGATTTTGCCGATGTCGAGAGCGTGATGCGGGATAGCGGGGTGGCTTTGATGGGAGCGGCTGAAGCGGAAGGAGAAGGCCGGGCGATGGAAGCCTTGACGAATGCTTTGATATCGCCTTTGTTGAACAGTAACGATATTCGGGGAGCTTCTAATATTCTGTTGAATATGCTTTACGGCGAAAAGGAAGTCACGATGGATGAAATCAGTCTGATCACCGATTCGTTGCGGGAGAAAGTAGGAAGAAATGTGAATGTGATTTGGGGGACCGGTAAAGACGAGACCTTGGGGGATAAACTGCGGGTAGCGGTGATCGCTACCGGATTTAACAATAACCGGGGAAGAGCTACTGCTGCAACAGAGCAGAAAATAGAAACGGCAACTACGACATCGGCTAAAAAGCCCTATTTTAAGGTGGAGCCCTTGCCCGACGATCTGGAGATGAAGGTTATGAATCCGGCCGAACTGGAGGAAGAAGCCCGTTTGCGCCGTCAGAAACAGGAAGAAGAACGGGCGAGAAAACAGAAACGGGAATCTAACCGACGGGTAGACCGTTTTGAGCGGAGCCAGCGGGGAGTCAATGAAGTGCCCGATACGAACGGATGGCTCAAACGAAAGATCGGTACGCTTTTTAGTGATGAAGAATAAACAAATAAACGAATAATACCATGGTCGACGGATTTATAAATTTTAATCTGAACGAGAAAACGCCTACCATTATCAAGGTGATCGGTGTCGGTGGCGGAGGTGGAAATGCTGTGGAATATATGTACGAGAAAGGGATCTGTGATGTCGATTTTGTCATTTGTAATACAGATTATCAGGCGCTCCGCAACAGTCCGATTCCTTGTAAAATTCAGTTGGGGAAAGAGTTGACCGCAGGACATGGAGCAGGTAATAATCCTGCCATGGGAGAGAAGTCGGCTCAGGAGAGTCTGGCCGATATAGAAGCTATTCTGAAGAAGGATACCCGGATGGCCTTTATCACGGCTGCTATGGGAGGAGGTACCGGTACGGGGGCTGCCCCGGTGATTGCCAAGTTGTCTAAGGACATGGGGATTCTGACGGTTGGGATCGTTTCGGTGCCGGCGCGTTTCGAAGGTCCGAAACGTTTGGATCAGGCCCGTGACGGATTGCGTCGCTTAAAAGATCATGTGGATTGTCTGATCGTTATCGATAATGAAAAAATCAAATCGATCTATGGATCGCAAACTATATCGCAAGCTTTTGCAAAAGCCAACGATGTACTGAATATCGCTGCTAAAGGTATTGCTGAGATTATTACCCTTCCGGGATATATCAATGTCGATTTTGCCGATGTCAGGACGGTGATGACGGATAGTGGGGTGGCTATTATGGGAGCTGCCCAGGCTAGCGGTGAGGACCGGGCGATCCGGGCAATCACAGAGGCTTTGGAAAGTCCGCTGCTGAATAATAACGATATTTTAGGAGCGAAAGATATTTTACTGAATATTACTTCCGGAACAGATGAGATTACCATGGACGAAATGTCTCAGATTACTTCCCATATTATTCGTAAAGTGGGAAATAATGCCGCTGTGATCTGGGGTGTGGGTACCGATCCCGATTTGGGGGATGCCGTCTCTGTGACGATCATTGCTACCGGTTTCCCTACCGGAGATATCGAGTTGTTCGGAGAAGAGAATACTTGTGCCGGATATGCTAAACAACCGGAATGCCTGAAAGAGGAAGAAGTACGGGTGAAACCCGGATTGACCGAAGAACAGGTGAGGGAATTAGAGACGGTACCTGCATTCGAACGGAGGGACTTGAGGGTGAGTTGAGGCTAAAAGCTAAAGGCTAGAAAGCTAAAGGCTAAAAGCTAAAGACGGGAGAGGCACAAAAAGTAAAAGGTAAAAGGTAAAAAGTAAAAGGGGGGAAAGATAGGGGGAGGAAGAGAGAAATGGGGAAGAGGAGAAAGTGCAACAATGGAGTTGCCAAGTAACGCAGCAAGATGCTGCATTAAAAAAAAGAATGGAAAAATTTAAAGAATTAGGTTTAGAAGGAGAAATTCTAAAAGGAATTGAAGATTTAGGGTTCGAGGTTCCTAGTCCTGTACAGGAAAAAGTAATTCCCGTGATTTTAGGGGAAGAAAATGATTTGGTGGCCTTGGCTCAGACCGGGACCGGTAAAACAGCGGCTTTCGGTTTGCCCTTATTGCAAAAGCTGGACACTTCATTGAATGCAATTCAGGTGCTGATTCTGAGTCCTACCCGCGAGTTGTGTATGCAGATCGGTAAGGACTTGCAGAATTATGCGAAATACCGGAGTGATATCCGGGTGGCATGTGTATATGGGGGGGCGGATATCCGCAAGCAAATCAGGGAATTGGATAGGGGTGTACACGTATTGGTGGCTACTCCGGGCCGTCTCTGTGATTTAATCAAGCGGGAAGCGGTGAAAATCGAACAGGTTCGGGCAGTCGTACTCGATGAAGCCGACGAGATGTTGAATATGGGTTTTAAGGAGGATCTGAATTTTATTTTGGATGAAACTCCTGCAGAAAGAAATACCTATCTGTTTTCAGCGACTATGCCTCGTGAGGTGGAACGTATCGCTAAGAATTATCTCCGTAATCCTCAGGAAATTTCTACCGGAAAGAAAAATCAGGGTGCAGATACAGTGACGCACGAATATTATCAGGTGCTGGCCAGGGATTGTTATGAGACTCTTCATCGGGTGATCGACTGCGCTCCGGATATGTATGCGATTATTTTCACCCGGACGAAAATGGATGCCCGGGAAATTGCCCGGAAGTTACAGAAAGACGGGATCGATTGTGATGCCCTGCACGGTGACTTGAGTCAGGCACAACGGGATGATGTGATGGACCGTTTCCGGGCTAAACGGCTGAAAGTGCTGGTGGCTACCGATGTGGCTGCCCGGGGATTGGATGTGGACAATCTGACTCATGTAATCAATTATAATTTGCCCGAAGATGTGGAAAGTTACACCCATCGTAGCGGTCGCACCGGCCGGGCCGGACGTGAGGGGATTTCGGTGGCTATTATCAATTCGAAAGAAAAAGGAAAATTGCGCCGGATCGAGAATATCCTGAAGAAAAAATTCCAGTATAAGGAAGTGCCCGGAGGTGAAGAAGTGTGTCGGGCTCAGCTGTCGTATTATGCCGACAAGATCCTGATGACAGAACCGAAAGAGACTCTGGATAAATACCGGCACGAGTTGTTCGAGAAATTCGAGGAGTTGTCTAAAGAAGAGTTGATCCAGAAGATGATGTCCTATGAATTCGGAAAATTACTGAAAAAATATGCTTCGGTTGCCGATTTGAATCTTTCGGATGAAGAGCGGCACGATGGAGGACGGAGAGAAAAACGGCGTGGAGAACGGAAAAATGAAGAGAGTGTGACTTTTACGACTTTCTCTGTGAATGTCGGTAAAGAGGACGGGTTCACTCCACGTGATCTGATGACTATTATCAATGAGAATGCCCCGCGGAAAGGATTGGAAATCGGGAGTATCCGCATTTTCGGTAATAATACGAAATTTGAAGTCGATGTGCGTGGAATCAACGGGTTTATGTCTTGTTTCCGGAATGTCAGTTTCAACGGTCTGCCCTTTACGCTTTCCGAGGTAAAGGATCGTTATAACCGTTCGGACCGGGGCGGAGAACGCCGGAGTTCTACTGCCAACAATAAATGGCGTTCGGCAAACCGCCGGAGTGACGGAAGTAGCCGTGGACGCTTCGGAGAAAAGAAAAAAGGTATCGAAAGCGGAGGTCGTTCCCGCAAGAAAAGATAAGACGATAAACGACGGATGAAATAGAACAAAAGATAAAACAGATGAAACGGTGATAACGGTTGAGTCTGTTTTATTTTTATAATGAAGCTGTTTTTCAATGGAAGTATTACTATATTTTTTGACAGGAGCCGGAATAGGTGGTTTACTGACTTATCTTTCGACCCGTATCGGGAGAAAAGGAATGGAGGTCAATCTTCGGATATTGCAGGAAAAAGCGAAAGCATGGGAAGAGAAGGAACAACGATGGCAGGAAGAAAAAATGGCCTTGATCCGCGATAATGAACGGTTGAAGGAGAATTTGCGGCAGACGGAAGAAAAATGGAGGGGGCAAAAAGAGGAGATTTTGCAAATAGCGGCTTTACAGAAAGAACAGTTTCAAAATCTGGCAAACGATATCCTGGAGGATAAATCCCGGCGTTTTACGGAAGCGAACCGGGAAAATATAGAGCGTATACTGAGCCCTTTGAATAAAGATATTCAGGAGTTCCGTAAAAAAGTGGAAGAAAGCTATTCGAAAGAAACGGTCGAGCGGACCGTACTGGAACGAAAGATCGCAGAATTGGTGCAGCTGAATAATCGGATCCGGGAGGATGCCGTCAATTTAACCAATGCTTTGAAAGGAAATACGAAAACTCAGGGTGATTGGGGGGAAATGATTCTCGAACGAATTCTTGAAAATTCGGGATTGACGAAAGGAAGGGAGTATTTCATTCAGGAAACGTTGAAAGATGAAAGCGATAGGGTGATCCGGACGGAGAACGGGAACACGATGCGGCCGGATGTGATTGTGGTGTATCCTGATAACCGGAAGGTGATTATCGATTCTAAAGTTTCGTTGACCGCCTACGTCGATTATTGTAATGCAGAGACCGAAACGGAACGGGAAGTTGCCTTGAAGGCCCATTTGTTGTCGGTAAGGAAACACATAGACGAATTGTCTGCCAGGAATTATTGCGATTGGTGTGACGGTGCCCTGGATTTTGTGATGTTGTTTATTCCCAACGAATCTTCTTATGTGTTGGCTATGCAATCGGAACCTACCCTTTGGCATGAAGCTTATCGGAAAAGGGTATTGTTGTTGAGTCCTTCCAATCTGATCGTATCTTTGAAACTCACTGCCGATTTATGGAGCCGGGAATACCAAAACCGCCATGCTCAGGAAATCGCTGAACGGGGAGCTAAGCTCTACGATAAATGTGTGGCTTTTCTGGAAAGCCTGACCGCTATCGGCGACAACATCCGGCGTACAGAAGAAAGTTACAGGCAAGCATTAAACCGCTTAAAAGAAGGTAACGGAAACCTGATCTCCCAAACCCTGAAACTAAAAGAATTGGGGGTGAAATCCCGCAGAGGAGACAAAGAAATCCCTGAAGAACTAATTAGGTGATTCTGATTTTTCTTGTTTTGTTTCCTGTTTTTCTCATTCTCCGTTTTATATTTTATCTTTGTAAAATAATCCCAAATGGAATGGAATATGGATATAGTAAAAGCAGAATTTGTCGTCAGTAATGCAACAGTGGAGAAATGTCCGAAGCCGGACCGGCATGAATATGCTTTTATCGGGCGGTCGAATGTCGGAAAATCATCGTTGATCAATATGCTGACGAACAATAAAAAATTGGCTAAGACGGCTGCACGGCCCGGGAAGACCCAATTGATCAATCACTTTCTGATCAACGATATGTGGTATATGGTGGATTTGCCCGGATATGGATATGCCCGTACTTCCGAAACCGCCCGCCGGCAATTTGAAAAAATGATTCGGGATTATATTCTCAAACGGGAGAATTTGGTCTGCCTTTTTGTCTTGATAGACAGTAGACTGGAACCGCAGAAAATCGATTTGGAATTTATGGAATGGCTGGGTGAGAATGGGGTTCCCTTTGTGATGATTTTCACGAAAGCGGATAAACTCTCTGCCACACAACGCTTGAAATGTATCGACGACTATCATAAGGTGATGCTGGAAACCTGGGAGACGACACCTATGGCTTTTATGACTTCTTCTGAAAAGCGATTGGGACGGGAAGAGGTGCTGGATTATATCGATGAATTGAACCGTACCGTAAAATTGTAGGATTGAATAGTTTATAAAGTACATAAACTTTAAATGACAAAAGAGCAACTTTAAGAACTGATTATATTTTAGAATATGGAGACGAACGTTGTGCTTGCTGTCTTGTTTTGGGGATGTTTGCTCCTGGGGATGCCGGAGGGCCGGGGACAGGAGGCTGAGTGGCGTAAAGGGACTTATCCTGACGGGACATTACGTTATGAAGGGTATTTCAGAGCAGGAAAGCCTGCCGGAGAAATGAAACGGTATTATCCTGACGGTAAGTTGCAGGCGCGGATGGTGTATCGCGGGGATACGGTCGAGGCTGTGTTGTACAGCCGGAAAAGCGATTGTAGCATGCGGGGAAAATATGTCGGCCGGAAGAAGCAGGGGATCTGGGAATATTTTAAGAACGATTGTCTTTTGATGAAGGAGGAATATCGTGATCAGGTATTGAATGGGAAGACGGTCCGTTTTTTCAGTACGGGTAATCCCGCTGAGGAAAAAGGTTGGGTGAACGGTAAACCGGAAGGGGAGTGGAAATTGTATTATGATAACGGACAGTTGCGGATGATCGCCGGTTTGAAAGCCGGAAAATTGGATGGGGAAGTGAAGACTTATAGTTATCAGGGGATATTACGTTCGGAAGGCCGGTACCGGAATGACCGGAAAGAGGGAACCTGGGTATTTTTCGATGATTCGGGGGTAGAGGTAAAACGTAAAAACTACCGCGCCGGTATTTCGGATACGGCAGAGGAAGATGAGCTGGAAGAAAGCCGGCAGTTGGATGTTTTGTTGTCGACGGTAAAAAAGATTCCCGATCCGGCTGTTTTTGCCGATGATCCGGAGGGGTATATGAAATTAACCGGGATGGAATGATGGAGGCGATCAGTCTATATGAATTGAACAACCGGATCAAGCAGACTTTGAAGGCTAGCTTTGCCGATTCGGTTTGGATTACGGCCGAGATTACAGAGGTACAGCTGAATCGTTCCGGTCATTGTTATTTGCAATTGGCGGACAAGAGGGAACAGGAAGACAGTATTGTAGCCACTGCCCGGGGGACGATCTGGGCGTTTACCTTTCGTACGTTGCGTCCTTATTTCGAGACGACAACCGGACGGCAGTTGGAGAAAGGGATGAAAGTCCTGTTGAATGTCGAGGTCGTTTTTCATGAATTATACGGTTATTCGTTGAATATCCGGGATATCGACCCGACTTATACCATCGGGGATCTGGAACGGAAAAAGAGAGAAATCCTGGCTCAGCTCGAGGCCGATGGGGTAATCGATATGAACCGGGAACTGGAATTCCCGGTATTGCCTAAAACGATCGCAGTCATTTCTTCACCTACGGCTGCAGGATTGGGAGATTTTATGAATCAGCTGCAGACCAATCCGTACGGGTATCGTTTTCAGGTCAAACTCTTTCCGGCGATTATGCAGGGGGATAAAACGACCGATTCGGTGATTGCCGCTTTGGAACGGATTTATGAATATGAATCGGTATTCGATGTGGTGGTCATTATCCGGGGAGGTGGTTCGCAGACCGATCTGGGTTGTTTCGATTCTTATGAGATGGCTGCTAATATTGCGCAGTTTCCCTTGCCTGTGATTGCCGGAATCGGTCACGAGAGAGACGAAACAATCGTCGACCGTGTTGCACATATGCGGGTGAAGACTCCTACGGCTGCTGCCGCTTTTTTGATCGGGACTTTCCGGGAGCAGGATGGGCAGTTGGAGACCTGGAAAAATGATTTTATCGTAGGAGTGCAGGAATTGCTCCACAACGAACAAAACAGACAGGTGGTAAGGATATCCGATTTTAAACGTTCGGTGCAAGTGGTGTTGACAGGGAATCGAACAAACCTGAAATTGCTGTCCCAACGTTTGGACCATGCTTCTGAAAATTATATCCGGAACCGGCAGGTATATTTCGATCGTTTGAAAATGAAAATAACCGGCCGGATAGATGTCTTGGCCGATCGTCAGCGAAATCGCCTGGAAAATTTCGGAAAGGCCTTACAACAACAAACCGGTCGGATATTTGCAGATCAACACCGTCGTCTGGAATTGGCTGCAACGACGATCAAATACGTAGATCCTAAAAATGTGCTGGAAAGAGGTTATTCGATCACCCGTTTGAATGGAAAAGCAGTCAGAAAAGCTGCGGTTTTACAAGCCGGAGAGATCGTGGAAACCGAATTAGCTCATGGTAAAATCCAATGTCAAATCCTTAACAACTCAGCAACTCAGTAACTCAGCAACTCAGTAACTCAGTAACTCAGCAACTCAAAAACTTTTATAACCCTATGGAAGAAAATAAATTAACCTATAAAGAGGCTATGGCCGAAATCGAGGATATCGTGACTAAACTGGAAAATAATCAACTGGATGTCGATGAATTGAGCGGCAAGGTAAAGCGGGTATCGGAATTGATTGCTTTTTGTAAATCCAAACTGCACGAGACCGAGGAAGAGGTAGAGAAGATTTTGAAGACGATAGAAGATTGATGATGAGATATTGGGGAGTTGTATTTTGTTTTTGTCTTTGGGGGTGGGGCGTGCAAGGACAGCCGGAGGTGGCTTTAAAGCAATTACTGGAAACGCCGGGATTGAATCACGCTGCTATCGGTATATCGGTGAAAAAAGTCGGAGATGGAACGACGGTATTGACTCATCAGGCAGGAATGGCTTTGACTCCGGCCTCCGTGACGAAATTACTGCCTACTGTATTTGCTTTACAGGAAAGAGGGAAAGATTTTCGTTTTAAAACCCGGGTCGGATATACCGGAAAGATACAAGATGGTACTTTAACCGGAGATTTGATTCTTGTGGCAGCGGGTGATCCGACGCTCGAGTCCCGTTATTTCCCCAATCATTCTCTTTTGAGTCCGATCGTCACTGCGTTGGAAAAAGCAGGAATACAACGAATAGACGGAAGTATCCGGGTCGAGGGAGCATTACCGGGAGTGAATATTCCGGGATCGTGGACTTGGGAAGATGTTTCGAATTACTATGCAGCTTTGTATCTGCCCTTCAATTACCGGGATAATACCTGTTTTTATCATTTTCAGACAGGAGTCGCAGGCACTCCGGCTAAGTTAAAAGAGATTGTCCCTGCTTTGCCGGGAGTGAAAATAGTGAATGAGGTAACGGCTGCTGTCGGAAACCGGGATGATGCCTGGGTGTTCGGAGGACCCTATAGTGAAGTTTTATGTATTCGGGGGACTCTTCCACAAAACCGGACGCTCTTTAAAGTGAAAGGTGCGATACATCGTCCGGCTGAAGTATTTGTAGCCGAATTGACCGATATACTGAAAGCCAGAGGAATTACCGTTGCGAAGAAAAAAATCGAAGAACAACCCCGTACGGAATGGTTGACCCTGACTTCTCCTGAATTGGGGGAAATCGTATTCCATACCAACAAAGCCAGTGTCAATTTGTTTGCCGAAGCCTTAGGGTGCCTGGTAGCTCCGGCGGATTGGCCGGAAAAGGTCGGAATGTTACTCAAAGAGGCTGGGATACCGGCGGAAGGAATGATCTTAAAAGATGCCTGTGGGTTGTCGCCGATGGATGCTGTGCCGGCTTCTGTTTTTACCGACCTGTTGGTTTATGCAGACAAAGTGGTAGGGGAGACATTGGGCCGTTCATTGCCGGTGGCAGGAAAAGACGGTGGTTTAAGTGGTTATTGTATCGGAGCGACAGCATTGAAAGGACGGATGCAGGCTAAAACCGGGTCGATGTCCGGGGTACGTTGTCTGGCAGGTTACCTGACTACTACGGGGAATGAACGAATGGCCTTTACCGTTCTCATCAACCATTATACCTGTACTGCTTCACAATTACAAAAAGCGGTCGGAAAATTCTTGCAAAGTCTGCTGAGCTATTGATATTCCGATCCCCTCCCGTGATTTGTTTATCTTCGGAAAGAAAGGGTGAAAACACTTCCTGCACCGGTTTGTGATTTGACGGTGATATTGCCTTTATGGAGGGTCATGATTTGTTTACACAGGCTGAGACCGATACCCGAGCCTCCGGATTTGGTTGTGAAAAAAGGAACGAAGATTTTATCCAAAGCTTCAGGGACGATGCCCGGTCCGTTGTCCTCGACGTGGATGGTGATCTGAGTGGTGTCGGATTGGGTGGTGATGCGGATCAGGGGAGCCGGTATATCCCGGCAGGCTTCTTCGGCATTTCGGATGAGATTGAGGAGTACCTGTTCGATCTGGGTACGGTCGGCTTGGATTTGCAGACGGGGATCGTGACAAATAAATTCACAGGGAATAACAGAGGTCGCATGGAGTTTCCGAAGACCGGTGAATAATTCTTCCAGCGAGAGCGGGACTAATTCGGGAGCCGGGATACGGGTAAGTTTCCGGTAATTTTGTACAAATTCGAGTAATCCTTTACTACGCCGGTGGATCGCTTCTAAAGCCTGGAGCATGACCGGTGAGGTCGCATCTTCGGTCGTTGTCCGGGCAACCCGTTCCGTCAGGGTTTCGGATAGAGAAATGATGGGGGCCAGGGAGTTCATGATTTCATGGGTCAGCACCCGGATCAGTTTTTGCCAGGCTTCGATTTCATTGTTTTCCAGTACCGAATGAATGTTTTTCAGGCTGATCAATAATAATTCTTTGCCCTGTATTCTGAAAATGACCGGATTCAGAGCGATTTCACGGACACGCCCGGATTGTTCCAGACGCAGAATATGAGTTTCTCCGGGGATAAGCCGCAGCAATAGGTCGGGTAAGTCAGGGGTAATCGCTGCCAGTTCTGAAAGTTGGCGAAGGCTGGTCAGGCCGAATTCCCGAAGCACGGTTTTATTATACCATTCGATGGTTCCGTTCCGGTTGAGGACCAATATGCCCGAATCGATGGTACTCAACAAGGTATTATAATATAGGTGTTGTTCTTCGAGGGTGTACATTTTTTCCCGGAATTGCTTTAAAGCTTGTTCCATCGCCTGCGTTAACCGAGGGTCTGCCTGTTTTTTACTCCCCGGACGGAAAGATAACGAAAAATCTGAAAAACGGATAGCCGTAATGAGCCGCATGACCATTTCGGTCAACTTTTGTTGCTGCTTGTCGATATGGAGGATAAACAGGAGAATGACGAAAAAAGTAAAGAGCGAACAAAACCAAAGCGATTTCATCAATAGGATTCCCAACAAAACAGAAAGGAAGACCAACGATCCGCTTTGTAAGAGTAAGATCAGACGGGAGTTTTGGAAAGATTTCATCAGATTTCGTATTTTTCCAGTTTACGGTAAAGGGCAAAACGGGTGATGCCCAGCATTTCGGCAGCCCGGCTGATATTACCTTCACATTTTTTCATCGCTTTCTCTATCGCTTTTTGTTCCAATTCCATCAGGTTTAAGGTTTCCAGGTCACCGGTAGTACTACTATATGGGGGACGTAACATAAAATTGTCCGGTTCTAACAGCTTGCCCGGGGCCAGGATAACGGCCCGTTCGACAGCATGCTGTAATTCCCTTACATTGCCCGGCCAATTGTATTGGAGCAATTTTTGTTGGGTGTCTCGTGTAAAGCCTGTGATTTCTTTTTTGTATTTATAGCAATAGCGGTTGAGAAAATGCCGGGCCAGGAGTAAAATATCCTTTCCCCGTTCCCGGAGGGGAGGAATCGGGATTTCGATGGTATTGATGCGGTAAAGAAGGTCCTGGCGGAATTTTCCTGTAGTGACCATATTGTGGATATCGGCATTGGTGGCACAGATCAAACGGATATCGATGTTTTTAGGCTGAGTAGAACCTAAACGGGTGATTTGACGTTTCTCGATCGCTGTCAATAGCCGGGCTTGCATGGGAAGCGAGAGATTTCCGATTTCGTCCAGAAACAGGGTTCCCCCCGAGGCGGTTTCCATACGTCCTGCTTTGTCTTTCCGGGCATCGGTGAAAGCTCCTTTTTCGTAACCGAAAAGCTCGCTTTCGAATAAGGTTTCCGGGATTGCCCCCAGGTCGATCGGGACAAAAGGAGCTCCGTTGCGGGGAGAGTTTTGGTAAATGGCTCTGGCTATCAGGTCTTTCCCCGTACCGTTTTCACCCAATAGAAGAATGTTGGCGTCGGTACCCGAGATCTTTTTGATGGTGTGAATTACTTCCAGTATGGCCGGCGATTCACCGATGATTTCTACTCCTTCGTCCGGAGCGGAAAGGGCTGTCAGCTGCTCTTTCAAAGCCACTACTTCGGTCCGGGTTTGGCGGAGACGGATAGCCGAGGAAATGGTGGCCAGCAGTTTTTCGGTTTCCCAGGGTTTAGGAATAAAATCGATCGCGCCGGCACGAATAGCTTTCACGGCTTTCTCGGTGTCGGCGTATGCGGTGATAAACAACACGACGGCTTGCGGGTCTTTTTGTAAAATTTTTTCCAGCCATAGAAAGCCTTCTTGTCCACTGCTGGCATCCCGGCTGAAATTCATGTCCAGTAAGATAATGTCCGGGTTGAAATTGTCCATAAAATATTCTATACGCGCAGGAGAAGTGGTGACCTTTATTTTTTCCACATAAGGCTCTAATAATAGATTCAAAGCAAAAAGCACATCTTCATTATCGTCTACAATCAGAATTTTTCCATCCATGGTTTTAGGATTGAACAGGTGTTGTTATTCATTTCAAACAAATGTAGGAATAATATTTACAGCTTGTATGTGCGGATTCGAACATTTTTTGTGCGGATATGCACATCTATTTTATCGCTTTTGTTTTGTAAGTTATTGATTATTATATTATTTTGATTGTGGCACGTTGTTTGCCTCCCTGATTTGTAAAAAGAAACCTATGAACCTGAAATTATGCTATATCACAGGATGGTCATTACTGGTAGCTACCGGGCTTTCGGCCCAGAATAGGGGCGATCTTGCGGTTAAAGTAGCCCGGGATAGCGGTCAGGTGATCGAATTGACTTTGCAGGAGGCTGTCGACATGGCCCGTACAAATTCACCCTCGGCAGTATCTGCCCGTCACACTTTCCGTTCGGCTTATTGGAGTTATCGTTCTTTTCGGGCGAATTATCTGCCTTCATTGACGCTTTCGTCTAATCCCGATCTGACACGAACGATTAGTAAAGTCACCTTGGGGGATGGTTCGGAGAAATACGTCAGTCAGAATATGTTGACGGTAGACGGTGAATTGTCGATTTCCCAAAATGTCTCCCTGACCGGAGGTAGTTTTTTTGTACAGAGTTCGTTACAACGGATGAAATTATTCGATTCCAATTCGGTATCCTTCCGTTCTTCCCCGATTATTATCGGTTATAGCCAATCCTTGTTCGGATACAATAGCCTGAGATGGGACCGCCGGATCGAACCGGTACGTTATCGGGAGGCGAAAAAGGCCTATGTGGAATCGCTCGAGCTGGTATCTGCTGAAACGGTGAATAAATTTTTCGCTTTGGCACAGGCTCAGAGTAATTACGATATGGCCCGGTTCAATTACAATAATGCGGATACTCTGTATAAATTCGGTAAAGGCAGGTATGAGATCGGACGGATCACAGAAAACGAACTTTTACAGTTGGAAATCAATCGGTTGAACGAATCGACCAACGTGATGGATGCTTCCATTGAAATGGACAACTGCCGTCAGGCTTTGTGTGTGTATTTGGGTCTGGATAAAAATGTTATTCTGAAAGTCCGGGTAAATGTCGAAGTTCCCCGGATCCGGGTGAATCCGGAGCAAGCCTACGAATTATTCAACCGTAATAGTCCCGATATAGATGATCTCGAACGGCAATTATTAGAAAGTAAGAGTGGTGTGGCACAGGCCAGGGCGAATGCCGGATTGAAGGCCGATCTGTATGTGCAGTGCGGATTGTCACAGACGGGGACCACTTTTAACCAGGCCTATACAAATCCCAACGATCAGCAACAGGTTCGTGTCGGGATTTCCTTACCGATCCTCGACTGGGGCCGTGGACGCGGACGGGTGAAAGTGGCGAAATCCAGGGAAGAATTGGTGAAAATACAGGTGGAACAACAACGGAACAACCTGGAAATGAATGTCCGTAAATTGGTATTACAATTCAACTTGCAGGCCGAACGGGTACAGATTGCTATGAAAACCGACCAGACAGCCCGCCGCCGTCATGAGGTGGCCCGTAAACTGTACTTACTGGGAAAATCCACTATTCTCGACTTGAATGCATCGGTCACCGAGAAAGACAGTGCCAGCCGTAATTTCCTTTATGCTTTGAGTAATTACTGGAATTTGTATTATATGCTCCGGAGTATGACGCTCTATGACTTTGCCCGCCATTCGGAGATCAGTGTAGATTATAAAAAACTTGAAAATTAAATAGTATGGACCGGATTCTTGAAAAAAAACCTTTTATCATCCGCTATCGGAACTATCTGATTGCCGGTGTCGTTTTTCTCGCCTTTTTGATTTACGTGGTCGTAAATTCGATGGGAGGACGCAAGCTTCGTACAGAGGCCGATAAACTGTCGGTCGAAACGGTGAGACAAGATAAATTCCTGGAGTATGTGGATGCCGAAGGGATTGTACAACCGATCCTGACGTTGAAAGTAAATACCCGTGAAGGGGGAAGTGTCGATAAGATCATCGGCGAAGAAGGGGTGATGCTGGAAAAAGGAGATACTATCCTGATACTGACCAATCCGGAACTGATCCGTTCTATCGACGACCAAAGGGATGATTTGGATAAACAAATTACTGCATTCCGCGAGAAAGCGATCGAGATGGAACAAAAAAGCCTGAATTTGAAACAACAGGTATTACAGGCCGCTTATGAATTGGAGCGCCTCGAAAAAAGCTATGTTTTGGATCAGGAAGAATATAAGATGGGAGTGAAAAGCAAGGCGCAGCTCGAAGTTGCCCGGGATGAGTACGAATATAAAAAGAAAAGTACGGCTTTACAACTCGAGGGATTACAGCACGATTCTACCGTGACGGTGATCCGGAAAGAATTGATGCAAGGCGATCTCGAACGCGAAAAGAAAAAATTTGCCCGGGCCTGTGAACGTCTGGATAAATTGGTGGTCAGAGCTCCCGTGAAGGGACAACTGAGCTTTGTCAAAGTGACCCCGGGACAACAGGTAGGCCCGAATGAAAGCATTGCCGAGATCAAAGTGCTCGACCAGTTTAAAATCCACACTTCTCTAAGCGAATATTACATCGACCGGATTACTACCGGACTACCCGCCACCGTCAATTATCAGGATGAAAAATATCCGCTGAAAATTACCCGGGTGGTTCCTGAGGTGAAGGATCGTACCTTTGATGTCGATTTGGTATTTTGTGAAAAGATGCCCGATAATGTACGCATCGGGAAAAGCTACCGGGTACAGGTCGAACTGGGACAGCCCGAAGATGCCGTCGTTATTCCGAAAGGCAATTTCTTCCAGTATACGGGAGGACAATGGATCTACAAATTGGACGAATCCGGTAACAGAGCGGTGAAAGTACCCATTACGGTAGGCCGGCAGAATCCGCGTCAATATGAGATTATCGAAGGATTGAAAGCAGGGGATCGGGTGATCACCTCGGGTTACGATACTTTTGGAGATGCCGAAGAATTGATTCTCAAATGATAAAAGAGCAGGCAGGCATGTTGAGACAGGATTTGTAGATCGTCTGGCGGTGGCTCTGCAAATGGACAGGGCTGTCGGTAGCGATCCTGCAAGGGCCCTGAAAGAAGGAAAGTAGAAATTACAGAAAATTGAATAAAGAGATGAGTTGTCATGGACTGAAAATGGCATACCGGAATTTATTGAAGTACAAGTTACAATCGGTGATTTGTGTACTCGGGTTAGCCGGAGGATTATCCTGCTTTACGGTATGTAATTATATGTTGAGGAAAGAGTTGGCCTGGAATAAACAGTTACCCCATTACGGGGAGACTTATAAATTGGTCACTATCCGGGAAAATGGGGAGGTCGACGAGTTGGTCAGCCTGGATCTGGCTGAACAGTTGAAACAGGAGTTTCCTGAGATTGA
This sequence comes from Odoribacter splanchnicus DSM 20712, assembly GCF_000190535.1. Taxonomy (GTDB): domain Bacteria; phylum Bacteroidota; class Bacteroidia; order Bacteroidales; family Marinifilaceae; genus Odoribacter; species Odoribacter splanchnicus. The sequence continues at coordinate 1,576,716 of NC_015160.1, read as the reverse complement.
AAAATCGGTATATTATGTCGGTATGTCCGGGGTCAGCGATAAATTATGTGTCGTCGGGCAGGAAAATGGGAAACAGACAGCTGCGAAGGCTTTCTTTGTGCTGACGGATAGTTCTTTTTTCGATTTTTATGATTTTCGGCTGACGGCGGGGAATGGGGAGAAATTGAAAAAGCAACCCGATGTTTTGATACTGACATCCGAAGGGGCCGATAAAATTTTCGGTACTTCGGAAGCGGTCGGAAAGAGTTTTACAGAAGTAAATGATTTTAAGAATACTGAGCGTTCCTGGACCGTGGCGGCGATGATGGAAAATTTTCCGCATCGTACGGATTTTCAGTATGGGGACGGGGTGGTCCTGAATTCCGATGTATTGCGTCAGGCCCGATACAGGGATTATGTTTTCGTATACTATCGCTTGCGGGAGGGGACTTCCTATGAATTGCTGAACCGTAAAATCGGTGTTTATATGGAGAAACATCCGGAGTGGAGGGGAAATACACCTTTGACTGTGAAAGTTTATCCTTACAAAGACTATAAGAAACTGACCGGGAAGCCTCTATTGAGTAAGGCGGGATTGATATTTTCCGGGATCGGGTTGCTGGTCTTGCTGACAGCGCTGTTCAATTTCCTGTTGTTTACGGCCGGCAGGATGTTCAACCGCAGGAAAGAACTGGGTATCCGGGAACTCCACGGAGCGACATCAGGGAGGCTGCTTCAGCTGTTTATGGTCGAAATAACCCTGACTTTGCTCATCACCGGAGTGATAGCGGCGGCCATGCTGGAACTGATTTCGATGTATTTTGCCGGGGAATGGACCTATTATATGAATTTTTCCGAGGGTGGGAGTTGGGTGATTAAAATGGGAGGTGATTTAGCCGAATACCTGATCGGAGTGTGGCTGTTGATGTTGGTTGTCGGATACGGAATTATCCGGCAGGTACGGCAAGCGACTATGTTACGTAATTTACAAGGAGGAGGGATTGCTTACCGTGCCCGTATGCAGACAGTGCTATTGGGAATCCAGCTGGTCATTTGTATGTTCCTGATCGGTCTCTCCTGGTTTATGCAGAATCAGCAAAAAGCCTTGGAAAGCCAGATGGCCGGGGGGATGACCCGGGCGGAGATGGAGCGTATTTATGCCTTTAATCTGAATGGTGAGAGTCTCGAGCCGATCCGGAAACAAATGCGCGATATGCTGGCGGCGAATCCCTATGCCGAAGAATGGTGCCGGAGTGGTACCGGATTACTCGCTCCCTGGATGATGTATCCCAAAGGCTATCGGATAGAAGGTGTGGAGGAAGAGAAAGAAGTGACGTTGAACTATAATTGTGTCGACCCGAACTATACCGATTTTATCCATGCGAAAATGGAGGAAGGGCGTTTTTTCAAGACCGGTGAACCTTATGTGATGGTCGTTAACCGGGCATTTGCCGATTGGCTGGGTGAAAATCCGATCGGAAAGTCTGTGACTATCGATGGGATGATGGGAGTGATTACTTACCGGATTATCGGTATCATGGAGAATCTTTTACCCGTAGGAAACGAACCCCGGATCATACCGGGAATTTATCTGCCTTTCCCGGAAGGTTATATCAACGAAACGCTTTATGTGAAATTCAGGCCGGGATATGTTCAGCAAGGGATACAGCCATTGAAAGATAAAGTGCAAGCTCAGTTGAGTTCGTTTACCCCTCTATATATTGAAAATCTTTGGGTAGATATGGAAGGTTATTTAAGTAAGGTGATCGAACTCGGCAGTATGATCTTTTGGCTGGCTGTTTTTTGTATACTGATCAGTGCTTTGGGTGTGTATTCGGCAATGATGCTGGCCGTGGAAAAACGAAGCCGGGAGATGGCTATCCGTAAAATCAACGGAGCTACTTTGACGGATATTGCCGGAATCTTTTGTCTGCATTATCTGAAACTCTTGATCTTTGCCGCCTGTATCGCTTTTCCGCTGATATACGGGACGATGCACCGGTGGCTGGAAGAATATAGCCACCGGATCACGTTGAGACCGGATGTGTTTGCTGCGATTTTTATTCTGATGATGATCATTATGCTGTTGACAATCGGGTCTCAATTGCTGAAAATCATCCGGGTGAATCCGACCGAGGTATTGAAAAACGATTGAAGATATTATTTTTTGTGATTGGTATGAAATTATGATTCGACACATTTTGATTGTTGCCTGGCGCAATATCTGTAAATATAAAGTATCGGCCGGAATTGCGGTAGTCGGTCTGGCGATGGGATTACTCTGTTTTGTATTGTGTAATTTTTGTGCCCGTTTGTTCTTTTCGATAGATAAGGTCTTCCCTAACTATGACCGGATGGCGGAGATACAGATCAAGGTAGGAGAAGGCGGGGAGTTGCAGGATTATTTTGCCGGGACACCGCCGACTTTGGCCGGGGATATGGAAACGGCTTTTCCGGGACAGATCGAGTGTTGTACGGCAGTATCCTATGGGGGACAAATGAATGTAACCTTCGAACGCGGAGAGAAAAAACCTTTGGTCTGTATGCTTTATACGATCGAGGTCGACAGCAACTTTCAGAAGGTTTTCTCGGTGCAACTGACCGAAGGAAATTGGAGGCAGTTGTTCCGGCAAAAGAATGCTGTAGTATTGAGCCGGTCTGCTGCACGTCGGATTTTTGGAAAACAAAATCCGGTCGGTAAGGTATTCCATCCGAATAAATTGACAAGAAGGTCCGAAAGAAATTATACTCCGGAAGAATTGGCCGCTATCGATTATGTGGTGTCGGGAGTGATGGAGGATTTGCCGGTGAATGCCAGTTATAGTCTCCTGAATCGGATTGATGCCCTGTTGATTAACGATCAGCAGGGCCGATTTGCCGGGTATGTACCGGGAGAGGGAACCGGATGTACGACGTTTGCTTTGCTATATCCCGGAGTGAAAAAAGAAACGGTGAATCAAAGGATCGATCCCGAAAAAAATAAGGTTTTTGTCTCGGGAATGGAAGGAAGACCGCAGTTATTGTCACCCGGAAAGAACAGTACGGAATATTATCATGATCTCGGCTATGGGTATTTATGCATCGGATTATTGATCCTGTTGGTGGCGGTACTGAATTTTTTTATTTTCATCAGCGGTAATTTTCTGAATCGACAAAAGGAATACAATATCCGCCGGGCTATCGGGAGTAGCTGTCGACAGGTATTGGGGTTGTTGTTTGCCGAAACGATGATCATGCTTATGGCTGTCGGGATTATCGTGGCTTGTTTGCTCGAATTACTATACGATAGGTTGGATTTTAGTCTGACGAGGCAGGTGATCGTTTTTGAGCCGGCTATGCTGTACCGCCATTTGTTACAATATCTGGGGGGCTGTGTCGTCCTGTTTCTGGGAGTTTGCTGGGGGATTTCCCATCGGCTGAATCGTCAGAGCATACAGACCGGTATAGGAACCTCCCTGAAAATAAGAAAAAACAGATTACGGAATTGGATGTTGGGTATGCAATTGGTGATTTGTTTCCTGTTTTTTACCGGCGGACTGGCCGTTTATTTACAATCGGAAATGAATATGAAGAATATTTTTCCTTTTCTCGATAAACAGGAGAGGGAGCATATCCTCGAAGTTAATCTCACCTATCCGCAGTTGCAGGGATTGGAAACGGCTTATATCGCCCGTTTCGGAGAGATTGCCGGTGTCACCGATGTCTTGCCGATGGATAAGGATTTGTTCGGCGGATACTTTTCGACGACGACGGTTCGGCTGGGGGAAGGGCAGTACCGGGAATTCTGTGAGGTGCGGACCGGACCGAATTTTGCTTCTTTCTTTCATATTCCCGTACTTGCCGGCGAAATGTTTAAGTATCCGGGGCAAAGGGTGGCTGACCGGATTATCGACGGCATATACGGAGGAAAGGTCATCACCGATGGATTTGAAGATATCGATGGGAAAAAAATAAATATCTGTGGGGTGGTGGAAGCTATTCCTCAGATTTATGCAGAAAGTCATACGTGGGCACGTTTATGGATGTTGAGTGAACATCCCAGGTGGTGTTATCTTAAAGTACTTCCCGGCTCCAAAGCGAAGGTCATGGAGACGGTGCAACGTATGCTGGCCGAAGAAGTGCCGGAAAGTCTGGACAACCGGATTTTTACACTGGAAGAATTGGTGCAGAAAGAAAATCACTCCCAGGAACAGATGAAATCGATGTTGCTGTTTTTCACGCTGGTGTGTCTGTCGATTACTGTTCTGGGGATTTATTCGGCGATCAGTATCGATACCGAAAGGCGACGAAAGGAAATCGCTATCCGTAAAATCAACGGAGCATCGGCTTATGTGATAGTACGTCTCTTTGCCCGGTTATACCTGAGGTTATTAGTGGCGGCGATGGTGCTTACTTTCCCTTTTCTGAACTGGATCATGCATTTGTGGCTTCAGGGGTTTACCCTGCATTTCGGTCACGGTCCGGCCTTTTGGATTTTTATAGTCTTTGTGATGGTAACGGTGGTGGCTTTGACCATTGCCTGGAAAATACGCGCGATCATCCGGGTGAATCCGGTGGAGGCACTGAGGGATGAATAAGAGGTAAAAGGCCGGGAGGCTATAGGCTAAGGGCTGAAACAGAAAGGAGAAGGCTGAAGTGACTTGACAAACTCCTCTGAAAGAAGATAATATCGTCTTTCAGAGGAAAATTGAATTGATAAAATCGCTGGAACGTAATGGAGCAACCTTTATTTGGCCCGGTATTTATTTTCCCGGAGGATATTCAGGACTTTTTCTTTCACTTCTCCCTGAATGATGATCTCTCCGTCTTTTACCGATCCGCCGACTCCGCATTTGTTTTTTAGCAGTTTGGCCAGTTCTTTCAGATCGTCTTCCCTGCCTACAAAGCCCTGTACTAAGGTGACCGTTTTCCCTTTACGTTGTTTGGAGTCGAGCATTACTCTCAGATTTTGTTTTTCCGGGGGTAATGTCTCGTCTTCTGTCTCGTTATTGTATTCGTAATTATAGTTCGGATCAGTGGAATAAACTACATGGATTCGGTTCTTTTTATCTGCTTTCATAAACTAATATCTTAAATTCCTGAGATGATACATCCCTAATCTTTCATCTTCACTTCTCTCCCATCTCTTAATAGAAATACAAATATAGAACTTTTTGTTTAATTTTCTGTTAAAGGGTTGTTTGTGAGAAAATAGCCACTAATTTTGTATCACCAAAAGGTGGAATTGAAAAATATTCCATACGGCCCATATAACAAAGAACTATAAACGTATAAAAAATGAATAAGATTCTGAAAAAAACGTACTTCTCTGAGAAGGTGGTGCAAATGGTCGTCGAGGCTCCTTTAATAGCTAAATCCAGGAAACCGGGTAATTTTGTGATTGTACGGGTAGGTGAAAAAGGCGAACGGATGCCGTTAACGATTTCGGACGCTGATCCGGTGAAAGGTACGATTACGCTTGTGATCCAGAAAATGGGAGTTTCTTCTACCAAATTATGTAATCTCGAAGAAGGAGAATATATAACGGATTTGGTAGGACCATTGGGCAAAGCGACTCATATAGAGAAAGTGGGAACCGTGTTGGCTTGTGGAGGTGGTGTCGGTGTGGCTCCTCTGTTGCCGATTATACGGGCCTTTAAGGCTGCCGGTAACCGGGTAGTGAGTATTTTGGCTGCTCGTACTAAAGAACTGATTATTCTGGAAGATGAAGTGCGCAAAGCTTCCGATGAAGTGATCATCATGACCGATGACGGAAGTTATGGTAAACAAGGAGTTGTAACCGTGGGGATGGAAGAAGTGATCGGCCGTGAAAAAGTGGATCTGTGTGTAACTATCGGACCGGCTATCATGATGAAGTTTTGTGCTTTACTCACTAAAAAATATGAAATCCCGACCATTGCCAGCTTGAATGCTATCATGGTGGACGGTACCGGTATGTGTGGTGCCTGCCGGGTTACTGTCGGTGGAAAGACCAGATTTACTTGTGTCGACGGCCCTGAATTCGATGCCCATCAGATTGATTTCAATGAGATGTTGTCTCGCTTGGGAGGTTTTAAAGGGGCGGAAACCGAAAAAATGGAGGAATTCGTACATCATGGCGAATGTGCTCTGAGCGATCGGAATGCCGATTGGCGGAAAGCACTGCGCGAAACTGTGAAAGCGAAAGAGCGTACGATGATCGAAAGGGTGAAAATGCCCGAACGTACTCCTCAGGAACGGATCTCTAGCCAGCGCCTGGAAGTGAATACCGGGCTGACGAAAGAAATGGCTATGCGGGAAGCCCGGCGTTGTCAGGATTGTGCTAATCCGACCTGTATGGAAGGCTGTCCTGTTGGGATCGATATTCCAGGATTTATTAAAAATATCGAGCGTGGAGAGATTCTTGAAGCTGCTGCCGTATTGAAAAAGACCAGTGCTCTGCCGGCAGTGTGCGGACGGGTATGTCCACAGGAAAAACAATGTGAATCGAAATGTTTCTATCTGCAAAAAATGAAAAAAGCACCGGTAGCTATCGGTTATCTGGAACGTTTTGCAGCTGATTTCGAACGCGAATCCGGTCAGATGGCGATACCCGAAGTGGCTGCTCCCAACGGAATAAAAATAGCAGTGATCGGTTCAGGACCCTCGGGACTTTCATTTGCCGGAGATATGGTGAAGAGAGGCTATGAGGTTACGGTTTTCGAAGCGCTCCACGAGATTGGAGGGGTATTGAAATACGGTATTCCTGAATTCCGTCTGCCGAATCATATCGTAGATGTGGAAATCGGTAACCTGAAAAAAATGGGTGTGAAGTTTGTAACTAACTTTATCGTTGGGATGACCGAAAGTATCGAAGACCTGAAAAAGGAGGGTTTCAAAGGATTTTATGTCGCTTCCGGTGCAGGCTTACCTAATTTTATGAATATTCCGGGAGAGAATGCGAATGGGGTGCTTTCCTCTAACGAATACCTGACCCGGGTGAATTTGATGGGGGCTGATAACGAGTTTTCGGATACGCCGGTCTACCGGGGAAAAAATGTAGTCGTAGTCGGTGGTGGAAATACAGCGATGGACTCTGTTCGTACCGCTAAACGTTTGGGAGCCGAGAGAGCGATGATTGTTTACCGGCGCAGTGAAGAAGAAATGCCTGCACGTCTCGAAGAGGTGAAACATGCCAAGGAAGAAGGATGCGAATTTATCACTTTGACCAATCCGGTAGAATATATCGCTGATGAAAAGGGAAGAGTAAAACAAGTCAGGGTTCAGAAAATGGAACTTGGTGAACCCGATGCCAGCGGACGTCGTCGTCCTGTGCCGGTTGAAGGGAGCGAATACCTGATCGATGCCGATGTGGTAGTGGTAGCTGTCGGAGTTTCGCCTAATCCGATCGTTCCCCGTTCGGTGGCCGGACTGGAAGTTTCTAAGAAAGGTACGATTGTCGTGAATGATGCTACCATGCAGTCGAATCTGCCGGAGTTTTATGCCGGTGGGGATATTGTCCGGGGAGGAGCTACGGTGATCCTCGCTATGGGAGACGGACGCCGGGCAGCTGCTCATATGGATGCTCAGCTAAGATCGTAATCGGTCTTTATAGAGAAGGAGCTGGTCCAAAAGTTTTAGCTTTTGTGGTCAGCTCCTATCTGTTCTTTACCTCTTTCCTGATCCGGGTAAAAAAACGCCTCCAGCGATAGGCTTTCGTTTCGGGATCTTTGGCTGTCAGAATCAAGGTCGCTTTACCGATGATAAATTCTTCGGGGATAGGCCCCAGATAGCGCGAATCCTGAGAATTCCACATATTGTCACCGCCCATAAAATACCAGTTGGTACGGAAAGTATAACGCTCGACCAGTGAATCGCCACACCACACCTGACCTTCTCGCTCTTGCAAGTTCAGCCCACTTTCGTATTTAATCATTTTATAATAGATCTGGACAGCTGAAGTATCGATCGGTAAGGTATCCCCTTTACGGGGCAGATAAAGGGGACCGAAATTTATAAAGTTCCAGCCTAGCCGGTAGTCGAATGGATAAGTGTTGTATATTCCCTGCGGATATTCACCCCGATAATTGGAAAGCATCTCCTGA